>SHBB01000265.1 GCA_004213565.1 Sandaracinaceae bacterium | reverse complement strand
AGAGCTGGCTCATCGTCGACGGCGCGCCCGTCAGCGCGGGCCGCTTCACCGTGGACGCGGACGCCAACCCCATCCCCGCCGCCTTCGAGATCGACGCGATGGTCGCCGACACCGCCGCCGCCTACGTCCTGACCATCGAGCCCATCGAGGGCGACGACCCGGCGCCGTCCGCGGTGCACATCCTCGCCGGCGACCTGGCGGACGGCGTGGCCAGCCTCTCCACCGCGCACGCGGCGGCGATCGGCACCGACTTCGCCGACGCCATAGGCGTCTACATCCTCGAGACCCCCACCAGCGGCGACGTGGCGGACGACTACGCGCAGGGCATCTGGTGGCTCGTGCCGGGCGCGGACGGCATGGCACCCGGGCTGAGCCTGCCCACGCTCCCGGAGGGCTGGGTCTACGAGGGCTGGGTCGCGGGCGCGGACGGCCCCGTGTCCACCGGCACCTTCAGCGCGGCCGACGCGGCGGACGCCGACGGCGCGGGCGAGACCGCGGGACCCGACGGCAGCCCGCCCTTCCCGGGGCAGGACTTCATCGACCCCGCGATCGTGCTCACCGGCGGGTACGCGGCCGTCATCAGCGTCGAGCCCGTGCCCGACGACAGCCCCTTGCCGTTCGTGATCAAGCCGCTCGTCGACATGTCCATCGACGACGTGATGGCGCCCGACACGCAGGAGATGGCCAACGCGGCCGCGTCGAACCTCCCGTCGGGCAGCGTCGCCTTTGCCAACTGATCGGCGCCAACTGATCGGCGCCTGGTACGATCCGGCGCGTGTCGGACGGCGGTCAGTGGTGGGTCTACGTGCTGCTCTCGGCCGACGGCGCCCGCACGTACGTGGGCATCACCACCGACGTCGCGCGCCGGCTGCGCCAGCACAACGGCGCGCTGGTCGGCGGCGCGCGCTCGACTCGCGCGGGGCGGCCCTGGACCGTGGCCGCGCGGCGGGGGCCCTTCGAGAGCCGCGGCGACGCCAGCCGGCGCGAGGCGGAGATCAAGCGCCTCCGCGGCCGACGGCGCCTGAACGCGCCCTGAGCGCGCGGGCGTGTTGGGGTACCTTGGCGTCGTGCGTCCCTCGCGTCTCGCCTCCTGTGCGTTCGTCGTCTTCGTCGCGTCCGCCTGCGGCGCGGAGGGCGGCGACGACGCGGGCGTCACGAGGGACGCGGGGCGGGACACGGGCGTCGACGCGGGGCCGCGCTGCGAGCCGGCGGACGGACTCCCGACGCCCCTCGTGTGCAACGGGCACGCGTCGCTCTGCGATCGGCCCTTCGACGACGTGGCCTACGCGACCACGCACAACGCGATGTCGAGCGACGCGGACGGATGGATCCCGCCCAACCAGGGCCCCGCGATGTGGCAGCAGCTCGAGGACGGCGTGCGGGCCATGATGCTCGACACCTACGAAGACGACGGCGAGACGCTCCTCTGTCACGGCATCTGCGCGCTCGGGAGCCGTCCCTTCGTCGACGCGCTGCGCGAGCTGCGCCTGTTCATGGACTGCCACCCCGCCGAGGTGATCACCCTGATCCTCGAGGCCCACATCGACGAGGCGCGCACGGCGGCGGCGTTCGAGGCCGCGGGGCTCCTCCCCTACCTCCACGCGCAGCCCCTCGGGGAGCCGTGGCCCACCCTGCGGAGCCTGATCGAGAGCGGGCGGCGCATGGTGGTGTTCACCGAGAGCGCGTCCGTGTCGCTCGACTGGCACCACCACGCCTACGCTTACGCCTGGGACAACGACTACGCGAACGAGACGCCGGAGGACCTCGACTGCGCGCCGAACCGCGGCACGGGCGAGGAGTCGATCTTCGTGCTCAACCACTTCCTGACCGCGCCCGTCGCGATGCGCTCGCTCGCCGAGCAGGTGAACCACGACCCGTTCTTCACCGAGCGGGTCGAGCGCTGCGTCGCGGAGCGCGGCCAGGCGCCGAACTTCGTGACCGTCGACTTCTACGAGATCGGCGACCTCTTCTCGGTCGTCGACGCCCTCAACGGCCTCTGACGCGGCTCAGAGCTTGGCGAGCGCGGCCAGGCGCCAGGGGCTGACGGAAGCGCCGTGCCCGTTCGCCGGGGGAGGGCTCGCCTGCTTGGCCGCGTCGTCCTCGCGGAAGGCCTGCGCGACCGCCGCGCCGACCACGAACGCCTCGCTCGCCGCGCCCGCGGAGCCGCTCGTGAGGAGCACGTCCTCGTGCTGCGCGATGAAGCTCGTGTCGTAGTCGCCTGCGATGAACTTCTCGTGGCTCATGAGCGCGAGGTGGAAGGGGAGGTTGGTGCGGATGCCGGTGACGACGTACTCGCTCAGCGCGCGGCGCATGCGCTGCACGGCCTCTTCACGGGTACGCGCCCAGACGCAGAGCTTGCTGACGAGCGGGTCGTAGTAGCTCGAGATCTCCGCGCCCGCGTAAGCGCCCGAGTCGTCCCGGATGCCCGGGCCGGCGGGGACGCGCAGCACCTCGATGGTGCCGGGGCTCGGCATGAAGTTCGTCGCCGGGTCCTCGGCGTAGACGCGGCACTGGATCGCGTGCCCGTAGGATCGGATGTCGTCTTGCCCGTAGCCGAGGGGCTCACCCGCCGCGACGCGGACCTGTTCGCGCACGAGATCGATCCCCGTGATGAGCTCGGTGATGGGGTGCTCGACCTGGAGGCGCGTGTTCATCTCCAGGAAGTAGAACGAGCCGTCGGGCGCCATCAGGAACTCGACCGTGCCAGCCCCGAAGTAGCCGACCGCCTGGGCCGCCTTGACCGCGACGTCGCCCATCTTGGCGATGAGCTCATCGGTCCGCGCGGGCGCGGGGGTCGGCGTCTCCTCGACCACCTTCTGATGGCGACGCTGGATGGAGCAGTCGCGCTCGAAGAGGTGCACGACGTTGCCGTGCTCGTCCCCGAGCACCTGGATCTCGACGTGGCGCGGCTCGACGATGGCCTTCTCGAGGTAGACGGTGTCGTCGCCGAACGCCTTGCGGGCTTCGGAGCGCGCGCGCTCGTAGGCCGTCTTCAGGTCCTTCTCGGACTCGACGAAGCGCATGCCCTTGCCGCCGCCGCCGCCCGCCGCCTTGAGCATGATCGGGTAGCCGACCTCGGACGCCGCCTTCGCGAGATCCGCCTCGGAGTCGATCGTCGCGCCCGGCACCACGGGCACGCCGGCCGCGATCATCTTGTCCCGCGCCGCGGTCTTGTAGCCCATCGCCTCCATCGCCGCGGGAGGGGGACCGATCAGCTTTATGCCGGCCGCCTCGAGGGCGCGCGCGAACGAGGCGTTCTCGCTCAGGAAGCCGTAGCCCGGGTGCACCGCCTCGGCGCCGGACTTCTTGCAGGCCTCGATGATGCGCTCCTGGACGAGGTAGCTCTCCGCGCTCGGTGCCGGCCCGATGGGGTAGGCCTCGTCGGCCATGCGCACGTGGAGCGCGCGCCGATCGGCCTCGCTGTAGACGGCGACGGAGGCGATGCCCATCTCTCGGAGCGTGCGGATGACGCGGACGGCGATCTCACCGCGGTTGGCGACCAGGACCTTGCGAAACATCGGGACCTTTCGTGTTCTTCGGGGGGCCGGATTCTGCCTCAGCGAGCGCGCGCGTGCATCCTCAGTCGCCTTCGGCCTCGTCGTCGACCTCGTCGTCGGCCTGGGCCTCCGCGGCGGTGGGCGCGCGCGACGCGCCCGCGTAGCCGAGCGCCTCGAGCTGCTCGCGCAGCGTGGCGTCGATGTCGGTGCGCGACGCCTCGTGTCGTCGCTCCTGGCCGGCGAGCGTGAGGCCGAGCAGCCCGCGGAGGTAGCGCACCGCGATGGGCCGCTCGGGCGCCAGGTCGTGCTGCTCACCCGGGTCGGCCTCCAGGTCGTAGAGCGAGATGTGGCTCGCCGTACGCTGGATGAGCTTGAAGCGGCCGACCACGATCGTGCGCCAGCCGTTCATGAAGCCCGTGACCACGGGGCGCGGCGCGTCCTCGGTGCCGCCGCGGAGGATGGGCGCCAGCGAGCGGCCGCTCACGGCTTCGCTCGGCTCCATCCCGAGGGCGTCGAGCGCGGTGGGCACCACGTCGACCAGGCCCGCCGCCTCCTCGATCCGCGTCGCCTCGTCCGTCAAGCCCGGCCAGCGCACGATGAGCGGCACGCGGATGAGCTCCTCCCACACGCTGTGGCCGTGCCCGACCGAGCCGTGGTCGAAGAGCTCCTCGCCGTGATCGGACGTGAAGACGACGAGGGTCTCGTCGGCGAGCCCGCGCCGCTCGAGCGCCTCGATGACGGAGGCGAAGTGGCGGTCGTGGTAGGTGATCTCCCCGTCGTACAGCGCCTCGAGCCGGACCCGGTCGCGCGCGTTCAGGGGGATGCGGCCGCCCTTGATGCCCTCGAGCAGCGCGCGGTCCCGGTGGAAGTCGACCACGCCGTCGTAGGGGTCGGGATCGTAGCGGGCGAGGTCCTCGGACGGCGGGATGTAGGGCACGTGCGGGTCGATGGTGTGCACGTAGAGGAAGAAGGGCCGGTCCTCGGGGCGCGCGTCGAGCCACGCGATCACGTCCTCCGCGACGAAGCGCGCCATGTTGCGGCGGCCCTCGCGCACGTAGTTGCGAAACGTGTCCCAGCCCTGGCGGAAGCCGAAGCGGTCCGAGACGAAGCCGTTCGCGACGAAGGCGCCCGTGTGAAAGCCCTCTCCGCGCAGCCGCTCGCTGAGGAGCTCCACCGACCCCGGCACCTGCGAGTCCTCGCCGGTCGCCTGATGCTCCCACGGGAAGAGGCCGCTCAGCAGCGTGGCGCAGCTGGGCTTGGTCCAGTTCTCTTGTGAATGTCCGGCGAGGAAGGTGGCGGCCTGGCGCGCCCATCCGCTGAGGCCGGGCGTCTCGACCCGCGTCTCGGGCGCGTACACCTGGAGGTGGTCGGCGCGCAGGGTGTCGGTCAGGTAGAAGACCACGTTGCGCACGCGAGGCGCGGCGGCGAGCGGGGCGCCGTCGAAGGTGACGACGCGTGGCCGCGTGATCGACGCGTCGCCGCGCGCGGTGAAGGAGAGCCGCACGATCTGGCCCGCGAGCTCGCCGAGGGACGCGCCTGGACCGCTCAGCGTGCGGGGCGCGGCGCCGTCGGCCTCGGCGCGGATCGTCACCTCGCCCTCGATCTCGGCCGCGAGGCGCGCGCCGTCGCGGGGCTCGAGATCCCAGCTGATCGTCCAGCCGTCGGGCAGGCGCAGCGTGTCGCCCTCCACCGCGGGGTGGGTCCCGTCGTCGGCGTCCGGGCCGAGGCGGATCCAGTCGACCGCGACGCCCGCCCGGGGCAGGCCGGGCGCCGAGCCGGTGCGCGCGACCCGAAGCCGCAGATCGTGCTCGCCCGGCGTGCAGAGCGCGGGCGGGATGTCCGCCTCGGCCACGCCCCAGGTGCCGTCGGTGGGCAGGGTGACGTTCCCGATGGTCTCGTCGTCGACGTAGAGCGCGACCCGGCCGTCGCCGAAGGCCCGCGCCCGCAGCGAGACGTGGCAGCGCTCGGCGGAGGCGATCGGGAGCAGGAAATACCCGGTGACCCCGGTGATCACCGCGGCCCGGGTCCCGTCGAAGTCGTGCGTGTCGCCCGCGCGGGTCCGCCAGCCCCCGAGGGTGTGCTGGTGCCCCTGCGGCTCGCCGAGCTGGATCAGGTGGGTGTCGCGGTGATGGACCTGTGCGCGCGCGAGGTGGCGGAGCAGGTCGTAGTGGACGCGCTCCGCGCCGCGGGCTCCCTCGTCCGCTCGCTCGGGCGTAGGCGAGGCCTCCGATGACCGGGCCGGCGCCGCGTTGGCGGGGGGCGCCTCGGGCTCGGGATCGTCTCCGCAGGAGACCCAGAACAACAGGGCGAGACAAGGCCAGAGACGTCGCACGGCGGGGACGATAGCTCGGAGTGGCTGCGCACGCCGCGGCCGTGCGCCATGCTGCGGGCATGCGACGCGCGCCCTCGCTCTCGGCCCTCTTCTTCGTCCCGTGCCTCCTCGCGCTCCCCGCGTGTGGCTCCAACGAGCCCTACTGCTCGAACTTCGTCGACGGCACGGGCCGCGCGGCCGCGTATTGTCCAGGGCCGCGAGACGAGCCGGTGTGCGACGAGCCGGGGGACGAGGCGCGCTTCGAGGAGGGCGCCTCCGGCGTCCAGCTGGTGGGCGGCCAGCGCGCGACGTGCAATGCCGAGGACGAGGTCGTCTGCCCGACGGGCACGCTCGACCCGCCCTACTGCATCACCGACCCGGAGCTCTGACGTCCTTGAGACGCTCCCGCCTTCGTTCTCTGGCTGCGCTGTGCTCATCGTTCGCGCTGCTCGTCGGCTGCGGTAGCCGCACGCGGCTCTCGGACGGCTTCGACGGCAGCGTCGAGCCGCCCGCCGACGCGGGCGTCGTGCACCCGGACGTCGGCCCGCTCGACGCCGGGCGCGACGCCGGCCCGCCGCGCCCCCGTTGCGTGGCGTCGCCCGCGCTGGCCGCCTTCCAGGCCGCGATCAACCCCACCGGCGACGCCATCGGCGGCGGCCCCGGGTACGGGAACCTCGTCGCGCCGAGCGCGGTCGACGCGCGGGTCTCCTCCGCCGAGGCGCTCGAGCGCGCGGTCGCCACGCTCGGCCCCGGCGCCACGATCTACGTGGAGGACGACGCGGAGATCGACCTGAGCGGGCGCTCCATCACGCTCCCCGAAGGCGTCACGCTCGCGAGCGGGCGCGGCCGCGGCGACTCGCGCGGGGCGCTCCTGTTCCAGCGCAGCCTCGACGGGCCGCCCATGCTCGTCACGGGTGGGCCGGGCGTGCGCGTGACGGGGCTCCGCCTGCGCGGGCCCGATCCCACCCGCGGCGACCGCATCGACCGCAGCGTGGCGTACGGCGTCGACTTCGCGCACGAGGGGGAGCTGGACGACTGCGAGCTCTGGGCGTGGCCCGGCGCGGCGGTGCGGGTGCGCGCGAGCGGCGTCTTCGTGCATCACTCCGACTTCCACCACCAGCGACGGCCCGGCGTCGCCGCCAGCGTGCGGATCGAGGCCGACGGACCGACGCGCGTGGAGGCCTGCCGCTTCGATCGATCGCGGCACCACCTCGAGGCGACGCACGCCGGCGCGCGGTGGGAGGCGGCGCACCTGCACGTCCTGCCGCACGGCGCCGACCCGCGCTTCATCAGCCAGTCCGAGGCGGGCCGCTCGGCCGGCGGCGTCCTGCGCGGCAGCCTGCTCGAGGGCGACGCGGACTTCGACCTCGCGATCGGGGGCGACCCGACCGGCCCCGTGCGCTACGAGGGGAACTGGACGGAGCAAGAGGACCTGATGGACGCCGTCCGCCTCGACACCGACGCCGCGCGTGCGGCCTTCGTCGCGAGGGACAACGAGCTCGGGGCTCGGCTCGAGGGGCTCCTCCCGCGCGCCATCGCGGTCGCCACACCGATCGAGGCGGTCGCCCCGGTGGAGGTCGCGTTCGACGGGAGCGCCAGCGCGCTCGACCTCGGCGGGGACTGCGCGCTCCGCAGCTACGCCTGGCACTTCGGCGACGGGGAGGTCGCGGAGCCGCCCGTCTACGGCGCGCGCGTCCAGCACCGCTACGACACGCCCGGCCGCTACCTCGCCACGCTCACCGTCGACGACGAGAGCGGCATCTCGGGCCGCGCCCACGTGCCGGTGCTGGTGCGGCCCGCGCGCGACGGGCGCTGGCTCAGCGTCTGGCTCCGGGACAGCCACGCGGACACGCAGCCGGGCTACTACGCGATCGAGCTGCGCGTCGACGATCGGGTCGTGTATCGGCGCGACGTGGCCGAGCAGGGGCGCGCGTGGGAGCACGTCTTGCTGGACGTCACGGACGCGACGGCCCCTTCGGGCGTGGTGGAGATCACCGTGCGGCTGACCGCGCTGCGGGGCGTGACGGACCGCGAGACCGAGATCAACGACGTCTTCGTGTGGATCGACGATCTCTACCTCTTCGGCGGGGGCGTCGTGAACGGCGACTACGAGGACGGCGCCAACGGGTGGGTCTTCGAGGAGGTCGGCTCGGTCGAGTACCTCTCGGGCAGCACGCTCAGCGACGCCCGGAGCGGCGAGCGCTCCCTCGTGCTGGGCGTGGGCTACGTGGAGCCGCGCGCCGGGCGCGGCGGTCCGTCGGGGGGCAGCTTCGTCCAGACGTACCAGCGCTTCATGCTCACGCCCTGACGTGCTCGAATGCGCGAGGTGAGTCCGGACCGTCCCGTCGAGGCCACGCGCGGCCTGCTGCTGTTCGTGATGATCCTGGAGCACGCGCGCTTCTTCCTCGGGCCGCGCGTCTCGAGCGGCGACGCGGAGACGCTCTTCGCGCGCGTCAGCGACGTGGACGTGCCCGGGCTGCTCTTCCTCGCCGGCGCGGCCGCGTGGACGTACGTGGCGCGCGGCGGCCAGGCGCGCCGGCTCGCCATCGCGGGGCTCGGGCTGATGCTGCTCGAGCTGCTGGTGGTGCGCTGGGTCTGGCTCCCCGCGCCGTGGCTCGGGTACACGCTGCTGCAGCTCGTGTTCGCGCTCGGCGCTGTGCTGCTCGTGCTGAGCCTGATGGTGCGCCTCCCGAGCTGGCTGCTCTTCGCGGGGGGCGTGGGGCTCGTCGTGCTCTCGGATCTCGCGCCGCCTGCGCTGGACGGCTTCGCGGGCGCGCTGCTCTTTCGAACCGGGCTCGAGGACCTCGGCTGGCTGCGGCTTCACGCCTTGTACCCCTTGGTGCCGTGGCTCGGCGTCGTCCTGATGGGCGCGTCGTTCGGCGCCGTGCTGGCGCGTGGCCCCCGCGCCCGGCGTCACGCGGGGCTTCTCTTCGGCGCGCTGGGGCTCGGCGTGTTCGCGGCGCTGCGCGCGCCGCAGTGGTCGAGCGGCCTCGCGCTCTTCGCGATGGAGCAGCATCCCCCGTCGGTCGCCTTCGTCGCGCTGTGGCTCGGCGCGCTGATGCTGCTCTTGCCCCTGGTGGAGGCCGCGCGGGTGGGCCCACGGAGCCCGCTGGTGGCGCTCGGGCGGGCGCCGGTCTTCGCGTACGTCGCCCACCTCCTCATCCTCCGCCTCGTCGCGTCGCTGGCGAGCGCGGCGCGGTGGGGCTGGGCCGAATCCGTCTCCCTGGACGCACAGGGCCACGCGCACCGGGCCGACCACCCGCTCTGGCTGTGCCTCGTGATCGGGGTGCTGGTCGCGGGCCTCGTGATCCCCTGGTGTCGCGCGTGGACGAGCTGGAGGCTTCGCCGCGATGAGCGATCCGAGCGCAGGATCCGTCCGCGGGTCCTCCGTCCGCGGGCCCTCCACCTGCTCGGGTGGCTCGCGCTCGGCGCGATGGCGCTCGCGCCGAGCTGGCTTCGAACCGAGTACGAGCCCTTCGGCAAGGGCGCGGTCGAGAAGCCGCTGAGTCTCCGCTTGGTCGAGCGCGGCACGCTGCGGGGCGCGCCGCACGAGCGCTTCATCGCGCTGCACGCCCGGGACGGCGAGCGGGTCCTCCAGCGGGTCGACGTGGTCCGGGCGGGCGCCCCCGACGCCGCCGTGCTCTTCGTCCTGGGGAACGAGTCGCCGGTCACCGAGGACGATCTCCACGGCCTGCGCGTCCGCCACCCCGATCTGAGCCTCGTCGTCGTCGAGCACCGCGGGTACGGCGAGAGCCTCTCGCTCGAGGTCGACCAGAGCGTGCCGCGCTACGTGACGGTGGCCGCCGCGCTCGCCGACGCCGAGGCGGTGGCGAGCGCGCTCCAGGCGCAGCTCGAGGGGCCGTGGATCGTGGCGGGGTGGAGCTACGGCGGCGGGCTCGCGGTCCGCTTCGGCGCGACGCGACCCGAGCTCGTGGCGGGGGTCTACGCGTCGAGCGCGGCGCTGAGCTACCCGAGGAGGCTCGAGCCGGAGGCTTCGCTGCGCCCGCTGCTCGGCGACGACGTCGTCGACGCGATCGCCGCGCGGCTCCCCTCGTGGTCGCCCTCGGAGCGCGACCTCGTGCAAGGAATGATGACGGGCTTCGTGCAGATGGACAGCATGGCGCCTCACCTCGCGTCCTTTCAGGAGGTCGTGCGGGCGGAGGGGGACGTCGTCGGCTTCCTGCGCGCGCTGGACCGGGACGCGTTCGACTCGGTGTGGGAGCGCGAGCTCAGCGCCCCGCTCCGTTTGCAGACCTTGACGCGAGAGCGCGCGCTCGCGCTGCGGCCGTCGCGGCGGACGTGGATCTATCAGCAGTGCGCGGAGCTGACGGCCTTCGCCGGGGGCGGCGTGTTCACGACCGCCGAGCGAGACGCGCTCGGCCGCTGCGCCTCGCTCTTCGGGCTCGCCGCGCCCGCGCGTGGACCGGACTGGCGGGAGGATCTCGAGGCGCTGCGCGCGCGCGGCCTCCCCGTCGTGCACGTGCGGGCGGGGCGCGATCCGTTCCTGCAGACCCAGCCGGCGGCAGCGGAGGGAGCCGTCGTCGAGCGCGGAGAGGGCTGGGCCCTTCGCGAGGCGGCGTGGGGTCTCGAGCTGCGAGTGCCGGGCGGACATCACTGCCCGGACCGGACGCGCCCCGATGTGGCGCGCGCGGCGATGCGCTCAATCCTGAGCCGTGTCCCGGGGCCAGAGCCCGGCGGCTAGGGCGACCGCGGCGAGCGCGCCGAGCGGGAGCCGGACCCAGATGGGCAGCGAGAGGAGAGGGCTCGCCAGCGCGACGCAGAGCAGCGCCGTGAACGCGCCCGCCAGCGCGACGGGCAGGACCGGGAGCTTCCCGATCAGGCGCTGCGTCGACCACGCGGCCACCGCCAGGCCCGCGAGCGCGCCGATCGCCCGGGCCACTCCTACGCCCAGCAGATCGAACGCTGGCGCGAGCAGCCAGGCGAGGCCGAGCGCGAGCGCGAGATCCGTCGCGGCCGCCATGGCGAGCACGCCCGTGCGCGAGCGATGCGCGGCCCCGAAGCCGACCAGCCGGGTCTGCGTCCCGAGCACCGGGACGAGGAGCAGGACGGGCGCGGCCCAGAGCGCGTCCGCGTAGCTCGCGGGGCCGAGCACCCAGGCGATTTCGGTGGCGAGCGCCGCGAGGCACACCGCGGCCGCGAGGTGCAGCGCGGACTGCGTCCGCATCAGGTGCGCCACGCGCTCGCGCAGCTGCTCGGGGGAAGCCGCGTAGAGCCACGGCTCGCTCGAGACGACGGCCGCGCGGTCGAGGAGCAGCAGCGGATCCATGAAGACGGTCGCGAAGTGGTAGACGCCCGCTCGCGCGAGCCCGAGGAGCTGCTGCACGACCAGCCGATCGAGCCCCGCCGCGACGTGCAGGATGTCGGTCAGCGCGATCGGCGCGCCGAAGCGCAGCTGCCGGACCATCTCGGGGCGCGTGGCGCCGGACCACGCGGAGGGGCCGAGCGCGAGCAGCCCCACGCACCAGCCCGCGAGGTGGCTCCCCGCGAGGGCGAGCATGAGCCCGGTGACGCCCCAGCCCTCGACGAGCACGAGCGCCACCACGAGCGCGGCCCAGGTGAGGCTGTTCACCGTGAGGAGCAGCGCGCAGAGGCGGTGACGCCCGGCGCTCCGCGCGGCGTGGTAAGTGCCCTCCATCACGAGGCCGAGCGCGACGGCCAGCACGGCGCTCGCGGCGGCGGGCGCGAGGGACGGCGCGACGAAGAGCAGGGTGGGGGCCAGGCAGAGCGTGGCCAGCACCGCGGCGACGGAGCGCCCCACGACGTGACTCGCGACGGCCCCGGTCCGCTGGTCGGCCGCGGCGCGGACCACCGAGGAGCCCGTCCCCGCGCCGAAGAGCGTGAACGCGACGACGTAGCCCGTCTGGAGGAGCCCGTAGAGGCCGAGCTCGGACTCGGAGAGCGCGCGGAACACGAACGGGAGCACGGCGAAGCGCGCGAGGCGGAGCAGCACGAAGGCGGCGCCCTGTGTGACGCCTCCCCGCAGGGCCGCGCGCCCCTCGACGGTGCGGACGAGGCGACGGATCATCGCGCGCCCGTCATGGGAGCCGCGCTCTTCACGGTCGCAGCGCGCCCGCGGCGCGGGCGAGGCGTCGGGACCAGGGGAGGCGCCGCGCGTGGATCCGGCGGAGCTGGCGCAGGAAGCCCTCCGGGAAACACGCCGCGAGGGCGGGGTCGAGCTCCGCGTCGAGCACGAGGTGCACGCGCGTGATCGGGCTCGCGTTCAGCACGTGGTGCGTACGCGAGAAGTCGCCGTACCAGAGCTCGCCCTCTCCGAACCCGCAACGGATCCCGCCGATGAAGAACTGCACGTCTTCATGCGTGTGGATCGGGAGGTGGAGGCGAACGACGCCCGCGCCGAGATCCAGGTCCGTGTCGACGTGGGGCTGGATCCGCGCGCCGGGGGGGAGGGTCATCAAGCGGGCGGCGCGGTGTCGCCCCGGGATCGCAGCGAGCGCGGCGCGCAGGTGCGGCGCCTCGCGCACGAGCGGCGTGTCGACGAAGTCCCGGCGCCGCAGCGTGCCCGCGTCGAGCTGCAGCGGGGAGCCGTCGAGGCTGCGGAGCGCGAGCCCGCGCCAGGACCCGTCGTGATGCGGTCCGAGCTGACGCGCGTCCGCCAGCCCCGCGAGCCCAGCCCAGTCGGCCTGCAGCGCGGTCGGGTCGAAGCGGGGGCCGAGCCGCGCGCCGACGAGCGAGTCCAGGATCACAGGCACGAGCATAGGCGCCCGCGGCATCGGAGACGAGGCGCGAGGATGCCCTCGTGCTGTTGTAGGCGACGTGGGTCGTCCTCGGTGTGCTCTGCGCGACCTCGTGCGCGCTCCCGTGCTCGGGCGCCCGCCCAACCTCGTCCCTTGCTCGTCCCGTGCTCGCCGCCGCCCTCGCGGCCCCTCCCAATCCCCTTCCGCATGTGCTGCCGCATCCGCCTCCGCATTCGCTGCCGCCTCCGCCTCCGCTGCCGCCTCCGCACCCGCTTCCGCCTCCGCCTCCGCCTCCGC
>SHBB01000264.1 GCA_004213565.1 Sandaracinaceae bacterium | reverse complement strand
CCACGCGGCGCTGTCCCGACGCGACCAGGCGCGGACCGCGGCGACCGGGCTCGAGGCGCAGGTGAGCGCGGCCCGCGCGCAGCGCACCGCGGCCCGGCGTCAGGCGTCCGCGGCGACGAGCCAAGCGGAGGCGGCCGCGGCGCAGGCGGACGCGAGCGCGCGGGGCGTGGCCGCGATCGAGGCGATGGTGCGGGCGGCGCGGGTCGCGGTGGACGAGTGCCGCATCCTCGCGCCGCGGGCCGGCGTGCTCGAGCGCCTCTACTACGAGCCCGGCGAGCTGGTGATGCCCGGCGCCACGGTGGCGCGCCTCGTCGACCCGGCGAGGGTGACGGTGACCTTCTACGTGCCGAACGCGGACGTCGACGAGGCCCGCATCGGCATGCGCGCGCGCGTGGTCGCGGACGCGCTCGAGGGCCGCGTCTTCGAAGGCACGGTGCAGCGCGTCGCGCTCGAAGCCGAGTTCACGCCCCGCAACATCCAGACCCGGAGCGACCGCGACCGGCTGGTCTTCCCCGTCGAGGTGGAGCTGGCGAACGAAGACGAGGCGCTCCGCGCGGGCATGCCCGTGACCGTCACCCTGCAGACGGGGCAGCGCGAGTGAGCGCGGTGAGCGCAGAGGGGCTCTGGCGGAGCTTCGGCGACACGCGCGCGGTGCGCGGGGTCAGCCTCGCGGTCGAGCCGGGGGAGCTCTACGGGCTCGTCGGTCCGGACGGCGCGGGCAAGACCACCACCATCGGCTGCCTGGCCGGGCTGATGCACCCGGACCGCGGCGCCGTGCGCGTGCTCGGCGAGGACCCGATGGCGCGGGGGAGCAAGGCGCGCGAGCAGCTCGGCCTGATGCCGCAGGAGTACAGCCTCTACGGCGACCTCAGCATCGGGGAGAACCTCTGGTTCTTCGGGCAGCTCTTCGGGCTGCCGAAGGCGCTCTTCCGCCAGCGGACGGAGCGGCTGCTGGCGATCACGCGGCTCGCGCCCTTCGTCGACCGCCGCGCCAGCGCGCTGAGCGGCGGCATGTACAAGAAGCTCGCCCTGAGCTGCGCGCTGCTGCACGAGCCGCGGGTGCTGCTCCTGGACGAGCCGACCAACGGCGTCGATCCGGTCAGCCGCCGGGAGCTGTGGGAGCTCATCTACGAGTTCGTGGCCGAGGGCATGGCGGTGCTGATCAGCACCCCCTACATGGACGAGGCCGCGCGCTGCCACCGCGTGGGGCTGATGCACGAGGGTCGGCTCATCGCAGAGGGCGGCCCGGGCGCGCTGACCGACGCGCTCGAGCACGAGGTCTTCGAGCTCGAGGGCGGCGACCGTGAAGCCCTGCACGCGGCCCTGTCGTCGCTCGAGGGGATCGTCGCCGCCTCGCCCGCCGGGGCGCGCCTGCGCGTCGTGGTGACGCCGGAGCGCTCCGCGGATGTGCAATCCCAGCTGTCACAGCTCGGGGCCCGGCTCCGCAAGGTGCGCCCCGACTTCGAGGACCTGTTCCTGGCGCGCATCGCCTCGGAGGCCGCGTGAGGAATGCGATCGAGGTGCAGGATCTGCGCAAGCAGTTCGGAGACTTCGTCGCGGTGCGCGACGTGAGCTTCGAGGTGGAGCGCGGCGAGATCTTCGGCTACCTGGGCGCGAACGGCGCCGGGAAGTCGACGACGATCCGCATGCTCTGCGGCTTGCTGCCTCCGAGCGCCGGGGTCGCGCGCGTGGCGGGACACGACGTGGGGCGGGCGCCGCAGCAGGTGAAGGCCTCCATCGGCTACATGTCGCAGAAGTTCAGCCTCTACCTGGACCTGAACGCGCTGCACAACCTGGAGTTCTTCGGCGGCATCTACGGGCTGCGTGGCAAGGCGCTCACCCGCGCGATCGACGCGGCGGTGGAGAAGACCGGGCTCGCCCCCCACCGCGACGCCGTCACGGGCAGCTTGCCTGGTGGCATCCGGCAGCGCCTCGCGCTCGCCTGCGCGATCTTGCACGACCCGTTCATCGTCTTCCTGGACGAGCCCACCGCGGGGGTGGACCCGGCGTCGCGCCGCGACTTCTGGCGCCTCATCCGCGGCATGGCCGCGAGCGGCACCACCGTGTTCGTGACCACGCACTACATGGACGAGGCGGAGTACTGCGCGCGCATCGGCCTCATGGTGGACGGCGCGCTGGTGGCGCTCGACGCGCCCGACGCCCTGAAGCGGCGCTTCGTCCCGGGCGAGACGCTCGGCGTCGAAGGCCGCGGCCTGCACGCGGGGCTCGAGGCGGTGCGCGCCCTCCCCTCCGTGGTCGCGGCGGCGCCCTTCGGCGCGCGGCTGCACGTCCGGTTCCGCGAGGGCGCGGCGGACGCGGCGCGGCTGAGGGCGACGCTGGAGCGCGTCGGCGCGAAGGTCGAGCGCGTCGAGCCCGTGGAGGCGTCGCTCGAGGACGTGTTCCTCGAGGTCGTCGGCCAGGGCGACCGGGGAGAGGCGGCGTGAGCCGATTCCTACGGCGCGTCTGGGCCATCAGCGCGAAGGAGGTGCGGCACGTGCTGCGGGACGTGCGCACGCTCTACCTCGCGCTCGGCATGCCCGTCGTGCTGCTCCTGCTCTTCGGCTACGGGGTCAGCTTCGACCTCGACCGGCTCCCGATCGCGTTCGTCGATCTCGACGGCAGCGCCTCGAGCCGCGCCCTGCGCCAGCGCCTGACGTCGAGCGAGGACTTCGACGACGTCGGCCTCCTGACGGGCGCGGCGGACGCGGAGCGCGCGCTCGTGGCGGGGGAGATCATCGCGGCGCTGGTGATCCCGCGCGGCTTCGAGGAGGACCTCGTGCGGGGTCGCGCGACCGAGCTGCAGCTGCTGGTCGACGGCGCGGACAACAACAGCGCCGTGCAGGCGATGGCGAAGGCCGAGGCCGCGGCGCGCGTGCTCGGGGTGTCCCTGCGCGCCCAGGCCATCCGGGCCGCGCCGCCGATCCAGGCCGCGACCTGGACGCGCTTCAACCCCGACGGTCGGAGCGCCATCTTCCTGGTGCCCGGCATCACGGCCTACGTGCTCGCCATCGTCGCGGTGCTGCTGACCGCGCTGACCGTGAGCCGCGAGTGGGAGCAGGGCTCGATGGCGCAGCTCTTCGCGACCCCGGTCGGGCGGCTCGAGATCGTGCTCGGCAAGCTGCTGCCCTACCTCGTGCTCGGCACCCTGGTGGTGCTGCTCGTGCTCGCGGTCGGGGCCTGGGTCTTCGACGTGCCGTTCCGCGGCTCGCCCTTCGCGCTCTCGGTGCTCTCGTTTCTCTTCCTCGCCGGCATGCTCGGCCAGGGGCTCCTGATCAGCGTGGTCGCGCGCAATCAGATGGTGGCGACGCAGATGGCGACGATGAGCTCGATGCTCCCGTCGATGCTGCTGAGCGGCTTCGTCTTCCCCATCGAGAACATGCCGCAGGTGCTGCAGTGGGTGACGGTGGTCGTGCCCGCGCGCTACTTCGTCGAGGGGCTGCGTGGGGTCCTGCTCCGGGGCAACGATCTCTCCGTACTGTGGCCCCAGGCGCTCGCGCTGGCCGGGTTTGCGTTCGTCGCCCTCGCCCTCAGCACCGCGCGCTTCCGGAGGACCGTCGCGTGACGCGCTGGCTGGCCATGCTGACCGCGGTGGTGCGCAAGGAGGTGCGCCAGACCACGCGCGACAAGCGCATGATGGCGCTGCTCGTCCTCGCGCCCATCATCCAGCTGTTCGTGTTCGGGCACGCGGTGAACCTCGAGGTCGACGACGTGCCGACCGTGGTGGTGGATCGCGACGGCACCGAGACGAGCCGCGCCCACCTGCGCCGGCTGCTCGCGGACGGAACGCTCACCCGCGTCGGCACCGAGACGAGCGCGCAGGAGGCGGAGCGCTGGCTCGAGGAGGGGCGCGCGGCGGTGGTGCTCGTGGTGCCCGAGGGGCTCGAGGCCGATCTCGCGCGCGGCCGCCCCGCGCGGGTGCAGGCGATCCTCGACGGCTCCGACCCCAACCGCGCAGGCGTCGCGGCCTCGGCCGTCTCCGGCTACTTCACGCGCGAGAGCGAGGGCCGGATCCGGGCCCAGCTCCGGCGCCTGAACATGCGCCGCCCCGACGTGCGCGTCGCCTCGCGCGTGCTCTTCAACCCCGAGCTCGACACCGCCATCTACATGGTCCCCGGCGTGGCCGCGATGCTCCTGCTCTTGATCACCACGATCGTCACCGCGATGGGTCTGTCGCGCGAGCGTGAGCTCGGCACGCTCGAGCAGATCCTCGTCACCCCGGTGCCGAGCGGGCTCCTCATCCTCGGCAAGATCATCCCCTTCGCGGTGATCGGGATCGTCGACTTCGGCGTCGCGCTGGTGGTCGGCGCGTACGTCTTCGACATGCCGCTGGGGGGCGACTTCGTCGTGCTCTTCGGCGCCACGCTGCTCTACCTGACGGTCACGCTCGGCATGGGGCTGCTCATCTCGACGCTGAGCGGCAGCCAGCAGCAGGCCTTCATGGGCGGCTTCCTCTTCATGCTCCCGGCGGCGTTGCTGAGCGGGATCATGACGCCCATCCGCTCCATGCCCGAGTGGCTGCAGCCGTTCACGCTCGCCAACCCGCTGCGGCACTACGCCGAGGTGCTGCGCGGCGTGCTCCTGCGCGGCGCGGGCTTCGAGGAGCTGTCCTTCCAACTCGTGGTGCTCGCCGCCATGGGCGCCTTCGTCTTCGGCTTCGCCGCGATCCGTTTCCGCAAGTCCGTGGGGTGACCCGATGTCCCGACTCGTCTTCTTCTCGTGCCTCTTCGTCCCCTCCCTCGCGCTCGCGCAGCCCGCGCAGTCGGTGAGGGTGCCCGACGCGCCCGCGCGCACCTTCGATCTCGCCGCCGCGATCGCCGACGGTCCGCCCATGACCGCGGAGCAGGCCGCGGCGCGCGCGCTCGCCGCGTCGCCGACGATGGAGCAGGCCCGCGCGCTCGGACGCGCCGCCGAGGCGAGCGTGGCCAGGGCGCGCGCCGCGATGCTGCCCCGCCTGGAGCTGACCGCCAGCTACGCACACGTCGACGGCTTCGCGGACGGCGAGATCGGGATCGGCGCGGACCCCGCGTCACTCGAGGCGGCGCGCATGCTCGCGGAGCGCGTGAGCGACCCCGCGGCCCGTACGCTCTGGCTCGGCAGCCTCGAGCAGCAGAGCGGCACCGCGACGATCGTCATCCCCCGCGACCGCGTCGGCTTCGGCGCGCGGCTGACCTGGCCCGTGAGCGACCTCTTCTTCGCCATGATGCCCGCGCTCGAGGCGGCGGAGGCGGGGGCCCGCGCCCGCGAGCTCTCCATCGAGGCGAGCCAGCGCGGCGTGCAGCGGAGCGCGAGGGAGGCCTTCTACCAGCTGGCGCGCGCCCGGGGTGGGCTGGCCGTGGCGCAGGAGGCGGTGCGACAGGCCGAGGCGCAGCGCGCGCAGATCGAGGCCGCGGTGCGCGCGGGGCTGATGACGGACGCGGACCGCCTCTCCGCCGAGGCGCGCGTGGCGTCGACGCGGCAGGCCGTCGCCTCGGCGGAGGCCGGCGTGCTCGTGGCGGACGCGGCCCTGCGCGCGATGATCGACGCCGACGACGGTGCCGTCTACGGCGTGGCGGAGCCGCTCCTGGACGGCGAGGTCGACGCGCCGGCCCCGGTCGCGGCCTCCACCCGGCGCGCGCTCGCGCAGCGGGCCGAGATCCAGGCCCTGCGCGCGCAGGTCGACGCGCGCCGCGCCGCCACGCAAGCGACCCAGGCGAGCGGATATCCTCACCTCATGGTCTACGCGGGCGCCGACTACGCGAACCCGAACCGCTACCAGATCCCCCCGCGCGCGGAGTTCACGCCGAGCTGGGAGGTGGGCGCGATGCTGACCTGGTCCCCCAACGACACCCTCGGCGCGGCGCACCAGACGGACGCGATGAGCGCGGAGACCGCGGCGGTCGAGGCGCAGATCACGCAGCTGGAGCGCGCGATCGGGCTCGAGGTGCGTCAGGCGCACGCCCGGCTCGGCGCCGCGCGCACCTCGGTCGCGGCGGCGCGCACCGCCAGAGAGGCGGCCGAGGCCGCGTACGAGAGCCGCTTGGCCCAGCTCCGCGCGGGCCACGCCACCACGGCCGAGCTCTTCGCGGCCGAGGGTCAGCTCAACGCGGCGCGCTTCGCGGAGCTCGACGCGGCGGTGCAGCTCCAGCTCGCGCGCACCCAGCTCGAGTACGCCGTCGGCGATTGATCGCTCCCGAGAGAGAGCCGCCCCCGACGACGGGTGGACGCAGGCGGGTTCGCGCCCGAGACTTCCGGCGATGCACCGATCGCTCGACACGCTGACGATGGACGACTCCTTCGTCCGGACCCTCCCTGGAGACCCCGAAGAGAAGAACTACCGCCGCCAGGTGCGCGACGCGATGTACTCGCGGGTGGCGCCCACGCCGGTGGAGGCGCCGAAGTTGATCGCGCTGTCGGCGGAGTGCGCCCGGCTCCTGGACCTCGACCCGGAGACGCTCGACGAGGCGCGCCTCGCCGAGGTCTTCTCGGGCAACGCGCAGCTCGAGGGGATGAAGCCCTACGCGGCCTGCTACGGCGGCCATCAGTTCGGCAACTGGGCCGGTCAGCTCGGAGACGGCCGCGCGATCACGCTCGGCGAGGTGGTCAACGAGGCCGGCGAGCGCTGGGAGCTCCAGCTCAAGGGCGCCGGCCCCACGCCCTACTCTCGCATGGGCGACGGGCGCGCGGTCATGCGCTCCTCGGTGCGCGAGTTCCTCTGCAGCGAGGCGATGCACCACCTCGGCGTGCCGACCACCCGCGCGCTCTGCCTCGTCGGGACGGGCGAAGACGTCGTGCGCGACATGTTCTACGACGGCAACGCCGCGCCGGAGCCGGGCGCCATCGTCTGTCGGGTCGCGCCGAGCTTCCTGCGGTTCGGCAACTGGGAGATCTTCGCCGCGCGGAGCGACGTCGAGAACCTCCGGCGGCTGAGCGAGTACGCGATCCGCACCCACTTCCCGGCCTTCGCGAAGGACGAGATCGGCCCCGAGGACTACGCGGCGTGGCTCGAGGAGATCGCGCGGCGCACCGCGGTGATGGTCGCGGCCTGGATGCGCGTCGGCTTCGTGCACGGGGTCATGAACACCGACAACATGTCCGTCCTCGGCCTCACCATCGACTACGGCCCGTACGGCTGGCTCGAGGGCTACGAGCCGAGCTGGACGCCGAACACCACCGACGCCGGAGGACGCCGCTACGCCTACGGGCGGCAGCCGCAGATGGCGCTCTGGAACCTGGTGCGCTTCGCGAACGCGCTCGTGCCGCTCGCGGGCGAGCCCAAGCTCCTCGAGGACGCGCTCGACGCGTTCGGCGACACGTTCGTCAGGGAGCAACGCGAGATGTTCTCGGGCAAGCTCGGCCTCGACGTGCGCCCGGACGAAGACGACGCGCTCATCCAGACGCTGCTCGAGAACCTGCAGCGGACCGAGACCGACATGCCCATCTTCTTCCGGAGGCTCGCCGACGTGCCGACAGCGGAGGACGCCGACCCGGAGGCGCGTCTGGCGCCGCTGATGGACGCCTACTACGCGCCCTCCGAGCTGACGGGCGAGGTGAAGGAGAAGACCCTCGACTGGCTCGCGCGCTACGCCGCCCGCGCGCGCGAAGAGGACCAGACCGACGAAGCGCGCCGCGCGAAGATGAACGCCGCCAACCCGAAGTACGTGCCGCGGAACTACCTCGCGCAGCTCGCGATCGACGAGGCCGAGAAGGGCGACGGCGCCAAGCTGATGGAGCTGCTCGACGTGCTCCGCCGCCCCTACGACGAGCAGCCCGGCCGCGAGGAGTACGCGGCCAAGCGCCCCGAGTGGGCGCGCCATCGCCCGGGCTGCTCGATGCTCAGCTGCAGCTCCTGACCCTGCGTCAGGCCCAGGAGATGTGATAGCGCGCGGTGCCCGGGAGCTTCTGTGGCTCGACGGAGACGTGGGCCGAGCGCGCGAAGATCTCGGTCGAGCCTCGCATCAGGCCGCACAACGCGACGCGCCAGTACCGGAGGTCGGCGAGGGGGTTGCGCCGTACCTCGATCACCGCGTCCTTCGGCGCCAGCTCGAAGACGGCCACGCTGCCGCCCTGGTACATGCGCCCCCACACGCGCTCCAGCCGCTGCAGGACCGTCCACGGCGTGACGCCGCTCGTGCGGGCGAGCCGCGCCAGGCTCCCGAGCAGGCTGCCCTCCAGCCGCGCCCCGACGACGTTGCCGACCTCGCGGAGCTCCGCCTCGGAGAGCTCCAGGGCGTCGGCCGCCGCGTAGTGGGCCGTCGCGAGATCGACCGAGAGCCACTGCGTGACCATCGTGGCCTCCCGCAAGCGCTCGTCTCGCGCGCTCCCGAGCCGTTGAAGGTAGGTCGCGAGGTGTCCGCGCTCCTCGAGGCCGTGCCGCGAGCTGGCCAGGAGGGTGCTCCTGACGGATCTCAGCTGCTTGGGGCTGGGGACATGCGGGACCCGCACGCGACCTTCGACGACGGCTGACTCCATGGGGGGCGGCCTTGGAAGATCGGTGCCGAGCCTTCGTGGCGTGATCTTGGCCTCGCGAGCCGTGGGGTGGAGCCGACGATTCGAGAGCGCTGTGGGCTGCGGCCGACGATATCTCCTGGAACCCCGCCCCGCCCCGCGTGTCTCGGCCTCCGTGTACGCGTTCTTCGCGATCCACGGCGCGTGGCTGTTCTTCGTTCTCCTCGGGCTGGGAGCCGTCGGCGGGGCGCTCGTCGCCGCGGCGTGGCGATGGCTGCGGGACCCGTTCAGGCTCGTTCCGCCACCACCGGACGCTCGGGTCCTGCGCGGGACCGTCCGAACGGACGACGACTTCGGCGCGGCCCTGACCATCGCCGCGAGCACGCGAAAGTGGGGCGACCTCGAGACGGCCTCCTTCCGCACGCGCAAGATGACGCTGGAGACGCCGGAGGGCGACTACGAGGTGCACGGCCCGGTGACGGTGCTCGGCGATGGCTCCAGGGTGCGGCCGGGCGCGCTGCCGCCGGAGCTGATCGCGCACGGGAAGTCGAGGGTGTGCCCGGACTCGCGGTGGATCTTCGAGGAGATGCCGCTCGTGGTCCGCCGGCTGCGGTCGGGCGACCGGGTCGAGGCGCGGGGCCGGGTGGAGCGCGTGGCCGACGTCGGCGCGGGCTACCGCGTGAACGCGTCTCGCAGGGTGCTGACCGGAGGCGTGGCCATGGCGCGGCGCCCGCGCGCCGTGCTCAGCGGAGGGATCGTGCTCGGCGTCGCGCTGGGCATGGTGGGCGCGGCGAGCCTCCTCGCGCTGGGCGCGGGGCTCGACGATCACGAGAGTCGACCGAGCGTGGCGTCTCTCCTCGTTCCGACTCGGCGGCCTCACGCCCTCGCGCGCCTCCGAACCGGGCTCCTGAGGCGGGACATGACACAGGCGGAGGGCGAGCTGAGGCTCACGCTGTTGCCAACGAACGCGCACATGGAGCGCGCACGCACCCTTCACACGATGGGTCGACGCCAGGCGGCGACCCAGGAGGTGCTGCGTGGCGCGCCCGATCCCGTGATCGCTTCGGACCAGCTCCAGGAGGCCGGCCTGCACAGCGAGGCCATGGCCCTCATCGACACCGTGCACGGGAGGCGCGCGCGGGCCCGCGAGGTGCTCCTGCGCATGAGGATCCGGCTCGAGCGTCCTCGACCTCCGAGCGTGAACGACGCGTTGCGCCAGGCGCTGGACGAGACCTGCGACCAGGACTGGACCTGCGCCGCCCACCCGAGCCTCTTCGCGGCGCTGCGCGCGAGCCAACCCAACAGCGACCCGAAGTTCTGCGAGTGCGGCTGCCGCCTATGGCTGTGGCACGCCCACGAGCCGCGGTGGTCGCCGGCCGAGCTGGTGGCGGGTCGCTTCCAGGAGACGCTGGCGCTGGGTCTGGCGAGGACGCTTCAGCGAGTCCTGCGGCATGAGACTTCGGAGCTCGCGCGCGAGCGGTTCGAGTGGCTCGCCTACCTCGCCGCGCACGAGCTACACGCCATGGGAGAGTACGAAGGGTCGGCGTCGATCGCGGGCGCGGAGCGAGCGCTGTCTCAGCTGCGGCCGACGGACGACGTTCGACTGCGGCTCGCGACCCTCCAGGGGCTCCAGGCGCTCCGGCTCGGCAGGCTCGACGAGGCCGGTACGACGCCCCTGCTTCGCGCGCACGTTCAGCTCGCGCGGGCCGAGTCCCCGGACGATGCGCTCCGGATCCGCGCGCTGCCCCTCAGCCTGATCCGCGACCTCGAGCGGCTCGCCCAGACCGGGCAGCTCCTGCTTCCCCACTCGTTCGGCGCCGACGAGCTCCAGCGCGTCGCGTACCTCGCGCACTTGCTCTCCCCGATCCAGCGCGAGCGCGCGCGGGCCTGGGCCTGGCGAAGCCGGTCCACCCGCCTCGCGAGCGTGGCAGCGCGACGCCGCGCGCTCCGCGCCCTCGGAGTGGATCCGGACGCCCCTTCGCCCGAGCCCGTCCCCGCGCGGCGGCACGCGTGGTGGCGCTGAGCGCGCTGCACGGAGGACCACGACGAGCTGGCGCGCGCGCGGATGGACCGATAGGGTCCGCGCCATGACTCGAAGCACGCTTTCGTTGCTCTTGCTCACTCTGCTGGCCTGCGTGGGCTGCGGCTCGGTGCAGGGGCCCCACGTCCGCTTCGCCACGGCGTCGGCGTCGGAGATCGAGGCCGCGGACGCGAGCGGCCAGGCCGTCTGGTACGACTTCGAGGCGGGTGACCAGGTGCCGCTCCAGATGGGGCTGCTCGGCGTGGCGGAGGCGGTCACGGAGCAGCCCATCCGCATGGTGGCGCAGCGCCCCTTCTCGATCGTGGTCTTCCCGGACGGGCGCACGGCGTTCAGCTTCGACGGCAGCTCGCTCGTCAGCGCGCGCACGGTGGCGCGCTGGAGCATCGGGCTCGGCACCGACGGAGAACGTGGCCGCGCGGCGATCGTGCTCTTCATCGGGCAGGCCCAGGACGTGCCGCCCGAGCTCCAGTAAACCGCGCTGGTAGACAGCCCGGCCTCACCTCCGCCATCTTCGAACCTATTGGAACGTGGAGGTGTGGTGATGCGATCGATCGCGATCTGGGGGCTGGCCCTCGGGCTCTTCGGGTGCTCCGGTGAAGGCCCCGGCGGGGCGACGTGCGCCGATCAGACCCTCGAGGTCTGTCAGGTGTTCACGATCGTCAACCAGGAGCGCGCGGCAGAGGGGCTGCCCGCCTACGGGTGGAGCCCCGAGCTGGCGCTGTCGGCGCAGCTTCACGCCGAGGACATGCACGCCAACGACTACTTCAGCCACGAGTCGCAGGACGGACGCAGCTTCGTCGACCGGACGAACGCGGCCGGCTACATGGGCGCGCCGCGCGGCGAGAACATCGCGCGCGGGCAGCGCTCACCCGAGCAGGTGATGGAGAGCTGGATGGGCTCCGACGGCCACCGGCGGAACATCCTCGCGGAGGGCTCGAACGAGATCGGCGTGGGCTTCATCGACTTCCACTGGGTGCAGGTCTTCGGCCGCGGCGCCGAGCCGATGGACTGATCGCTCAGATCACGCCGAGCACGAGCAGAGCGCTGACGATCGACGCAGCCACGAAGAAGATCACCGAGAGCACCAGCGCGACGCCCATCCGCCTTCGGGGCGCGGGCCTCGGCTCGTCGCGCTTGCCGTACTGCCTCTCGAGCTCCTCGAAGTTCGGGATCACGCGATCGATCGCGGTCGCCGAGTTGTCGTCGATGGCGTCCACCTCATCGCCGGACTGGCGCGTCCGGTAGCGGTTCTTGGGCGCGTAGCGAGGCGGTCGGGTCACGGCACCGGGATCCTGCCGACCCTGACGGTCCGACCGCAAGCGCTTTGACTCACGCGCCGTCCAGAGCCGCGATGACGTTGGCCCAGCCGAGGCTCGTGGCGAGATCGCGCGCCGTGCGTCCGTCGGGAGTGCGCGCCTCTCCGTCCGCGCCGAACTCGAGCAGCAACTTCACGATGGGCGCGTTGCCGCCGAGCGCGTGAACGTGCACCTGGGTCCAGCCCAGCTCGTCCAGCACGTGAACGGGGGACGCGTCCTGCTGGAGCTGATCCCGGTACGCGGCGACCATGTTCAGGCACATCGGGTGCTCGCTCTCGGGGTCGCCGGGCGCGGGAGGCGCCTGCGGAGAGAACATCTTGGAGAAGAACCCCTGCTTGCGCGGCGCGCTCACCGGGGGCACCAGCTCGATGTCGCCCGGGTCGCCGAAGTCGAGGCCCCACGCGTCGTCGTGCTGCATGCGCTCCGGGGCGGGCATGCGTCCACGCAGGAGGTTGACGGTGTAGGCGCCGTAGACGCGACCTCGCTGGGCGTACATCCAGTCGCTGATGCGCTCGAGGGGGAGCTCCACCTCGGACTCCGCGTGCAGCGTCTTCAGCCAGTTGGGCTCGTTCAGCAAGACGCCGGTCACCGTGCGCCCGTCGAACCCGACGTCCGCCACCCACATGTGCTCGACCGGATCGTCGGGCGCCGGGTCGTCGGTGTCGGCGAAGGGCGCCTTCACGGCGGCGAGGTCGCAGCCCTTGATGATGCGGCGCGCCTCCCAGGTCATCTCGCGCCAGAAGTACCGGAAGGTCTCGCGCGCGCGCTCGCTCGCCTCGAGCATCTCGGGGTCGCTGCCGCTCGCCCACCACACGGGGCTCTTGCCGTCACTCGCCATGATCAGGAGGTACCCCGAGACGCCTGGCGAAGACCAGCCCCAGTCCTCTGTGAGAGGGCTCATCTGGGCGTGGATCAGGTTTGCCAGCCGGGCGGGCTGGTCCCAGGCATGCGGTGGCCAGCTCGCGGGTCGTTCTTCCCCACCCCGACTCTCCGCGGGCTGGCCTACCTTTTTTTTTGGAGGGCCTGAACGCAGGCCCTCCCCCCATTGGGCAAA
>SHBB01000263.1 GCA_004213565.1 Sandaracinaceae bacterium | reverse complement strand
CGCAGTCGTCGTCGAGACCGTTGCATGTCTCGGACACCGGAGAATCCGGAACGCAGGTGACGGGGGTGCCCGAGTTGCACCGGTTCGCCGTCACTCGACACTCGCCCGTGCCGCAGCTCTGTGTCGCGGGGGAGGGCGTCGTGTTTCCGCACGCGCCGGCCGAGGTCCCCGTGCACGTCCCCGACGTGGGCGACTGACAGAGATCGTTGCAATCGGTCTGCAGTGCGCCGCGGCCCTGGCTGGGGCAGACGTCCGCCCCCGTCTCGCACGTGCCAGCGCCGTTGCAGGACACAGCAGAGGCGGGCGCGTCGGCGCGCCGGTAGCACATGTCACCGACCCAGCCATGGTAGTAGGTGGCACAGCTGAGACCGCCGCACTCTCCCGCCGGGTCCGTCCCCGATGGGACGAAGGTGCAGGTGCCGAGGCTGCTCGGGACGTTGCACGCCATGCAAGTGCCCGTGCATGCGCTCGAGCAACATACGCCGTCGACGCAAGAGAGCCCGGACTCGCACTGCGCGGTCGCGGTGCAAGCGTCTCCGAGCATGCCTCGCGCCTCGCACTGCCCCATCGCGTTGCAGAACGCGCCCGAGTCGCAGTCACCGCTGCTCGCGCACGCCATCGCGCAGCGTGACATCTGGTCCGGCGACTGGCTCATCGCGGAAGTGCACGCGACCGCCGGATACAGTCCGCACGCGTTGGACTGAAGCCCCGCGCAGCCGGAGTCGTCGTCGACGAGCCCTCCGAGCTGACACTGGTTCGTGGCGTTGCACATCGGATCCCGACGCTGGCCCTGACAGGTGGCCGCGGACGAACAGACGGAGGGCTCCCCGTAGGTCGCCGCAGGGCAGTCGGTTCCGGCGGCGCAGCAGTCCCCCGACGCGCAGCAGAAGCCGTTCTGACAGTGTCCGGTGACACAATCCGAGGCCTCGTCGCAAGCCGACCCATCGGGGAGGTCCACCGTGCACATGCCGAGGTCGCAGTGCGCGTTCCCATCGCACTCCGAGTCCGCGGTGCAGCTCGAGGGGCACGACGGGGGCGTCTGATTCGTCGCGCCGGTGCAGAATCGGCTCGGGTAGAGCCCACAGTCGTTGGCGAGCACGGCGGAGTCGCAGGCCGAGTCGTCCGCGACGCCCATCATCGTTCCACACTGGAACGAGACGCAGGTCGCCACGTCTCGATCACCCTGACAGCTGGTGGGCGTCTCGCACACCGCGGGCGTGGAGTAGGACGCCGGGCAGTTCGTGGCGTCGCCGCAGCAGTCTCCGGACGCGCAGCAGAACCCGTTCTGGCAGTGCCCGCTGATGCAGTCGGAGGTCTCGTCGCAGCGCTGACCGTCGGGCAGGTCGGGGACGCACACGCTGAAGTCGCAGTGCGCGTTGGCGTCGCAGTCGGTGTCGGCGGTGCAGGTGGTGGCGCAGCCGGGCGTCGTCTGGTTGGCGGCGCCGGTGCAGAACACCGAGGTGAAGAAGCCGCAGGTGTTCGCCTCGACGGAGCTGTCGCAGGCGCTGTCGTCCGGGACGCCGGAGCGGGTGGCGCAGCGGTTCATCTCGCAGATGATCTCGCCGCGGGTGCCCTGGCAGCCCGCGCTGTCGTCGCAGGTGGTGCCGACGCTCCCGCTGCCCGGGCAGTCGGTCGCGGTCGCGCAGCAGGCGCCGTCGTCGCAGCAGAAGCCGTTGTCGCAGTGGGCGCTCGCGCAGTCGGTGTCCTCGTCGCACGTGCCGCCGTTGGGCTGGTCGGGATCGCAGACGCCGAGGTCGCAGTGCGCGCTGGCGATGCAGAGCGTGTCGTCGTCCACGCCCGCGTTGGTGCACGTGGTGGCGCAGCGCTCGCCCTCGTCGGCGCCCATGTCGCAGCTGAAGCGGCCGCAGCTCGTGGCCGCGCCGTCGACGCACGCGCCGTCGACGCAGCTCCCCGGGGTGACCTCCTCATAGCCCATGCCCGTCGCGCGGCAGAGCTGCCCGCCGCAGTCGCTGGCCTCCTCGTCGATGGCCCCGTCGCAGTCGTCGTCGCCGCCGTTGCAGAGCTCGAGCGCGCCCGGGTTGACGTCGATGTCCTCGTCGTCGCAGTCCGCGCCGTCGCAGCCGACGCCGCGGCCGTAGCCGTCCGCGTCCTGGTCGACGCAGCAGCGCTCACCGACGGGGACGCAGACAGGGAAGTCGGGGCTCGCCGGCCGCACGACGCACTCGAAGCCGCGCGGGCAGCTCGGGATGTCGGGGTTGCAGATCGCGGCGCACGCGAACTCACCATCGGTCAGCGGGACGCAGCGCCCGAGCGAGCCGCACTGCGGGTGCACCACGCAAGCCTCGCAGAGCCCGACCTCCTCGACGGGGCCACCGTCGACGCCCGAGTCCGCGCGCCCCGCGTCGAAGCCGCTGTCCGTGACGGTGACCGCGCCGTCGCCGGCGTCGGCCCGCCCCGGAGGCGCGTCACCCGCCGCGCACCCAAAGCCCAGCGTCAGCGCGAGGGCCGACGCGATCCAAGCCAATCTCCCCATGTGCCTGCTCCCTCACCGCGCAGCGATCGTACACCAGCCCGAGACGCCGGTCATTGGACGAACGTGATGCGCGGAGCGGCAGCGGCTGCACGCGTGACACATGACGGTACGGCACTTACCCCCACCTACACGGGTGGTATGCGGCATGCTGCGAGATCTGATCGGAGGGGACTGTCATGAACGATCCCGACGATCTCATCCCGAGCCGCGTCCGCGCGGAGATCCTGGAGAGCCACGACCGCATCCGCGCGCGCATCGCGGAGGTGCGCCGGATGGGGACATTCGCGCGAAACAACGGCGCGCTCTTGCCCCAGCTCACCGAGGCCACGGGCGACCTGATAGGCACGGTGCGCGACCACATCGAGCGCGAGCAGCGGCTGCTCGTGCCCACCCTGCGCACCATCGACGCGTGGGGGCCGGAGCGGGCGCGCCGCCTGCTCGCGACCCACCGCGCGCAGAAGGGGCTGCTCGAGCACACCGAGCGGGTGCTGTTCCGCCAGCAGTGCAGCGAGTGCGAGGCGGTCGACTGCGTCGAGGACCTCGCGCGCACCCTCGAGCGCGACATGGCGGAGGAGGAGCGCACGCACATCCCGGAGAAGCTCATGAGCGAGTTCATCCGCGTCGACTTCGGCGGCGCCTGACCTCGGCTATCTTCGCCCGCATGAGTCGCCTCGTCTCCGGGCTCGGGTGCGTCGTGATGGGCCTCGGCGTCGTCGCGTTCTGTGCCGCGATCCTGTGGGTCGTGAAGTGGCCGCCCTCCGCGCTGTCGGGGCCGTTCGGCTACGTGGCGGCGTTCGCCTTCGGCGCGTTCTTCGGCCTCTGCCTGGGCTACGGCGGCTACTGGTACGGCACGGGGACGTGGGCGCCGAGCCCCTCCGGCTTCTATCTGCACCTCGCCTCGCTCATCGTCGCCGCGGTCACCGCGCCGCTGGTCTTCTTCGTCTTCGCGATGCTCACCTCGCGCGGCGCGGACGAGTGGGCGCTCTGGACCTGCGCGGGCGGCGAGGCGCTCGTCGTCGTGGTCGCCATCGCGCTCGGGGTCCGGGACGCCTCGCGCCGACGAGGCGCCTGAAAGGTCTCGCGCGGCGATCGGCCGTGCTACACCGACCGCGTCGACCATGCGCCGCCTGATCAACGGCTTCTTCTGGCTCGTCGGCCTCGCCGTCGTCTCCGTCGTCTACTTCTTCGTGCCGGTGGGGCGGTTCACGCTCTTCGAGCACACGCTGCGCATCGCCGCGACGGAGCCCGCCCAGGAGCTGGGGCGCGAGGTGGAGAAGGCGAGCGTGGAGCTCGGCGAGCGCGCGGTGGACGAGTGGGACGCGCGCCGCGAGCTGCGCGAAGAGGCGGCGCAGCCGCAGTGAACTGCTCGGTCAGGCGTCGGGCTCCGTGACGACCAGCGTCTGCCCCGCGGCGACGTCGGTCAGCCGGGTGACCACGCCGCTCGGCCAGCGCACGATGATCTCGTCGGCCTGACTCGCGCGGCCGAGACCGATCTGGACCTCGCGCTCCGACTGCCCGAGGAAGTGGCTCGGGCTGCCGACCTCGCGCGTGATGCGCTGCGCGCCGACGGTGGCCTCGACCCTCGCTCCGAGCGCCTCGGTGTTGCTCGCGACGCCCACCAGCCGGAGCCGCAGCCAGGCGCCGACGCCGCCGTCGTTGCGGTAGAGGCGCGGGAGGGCGCCGTTGTTCACGACGAACAGATCCTGGTCTCCGTCCTGGTCGTAGTCGAAGACGACGAGGCCCTTGCCGCGGCCCGTATCCGTCAGCCCCACCGCCGCGCTGCGCTCCTGAAAACGTCCCGTGCCATCATTGACCCAGAAGCGCATGGGCTCGACCGCGAACGCGTCCTCGAGGGAGAGGTGCGGGAAGTCCACGCCGTTGACCGCCACGAGGTCGAGGTCGCCGTCGTTGTCGTAGTCGAAGAGCGCGGCGCCCCACCCCCAGCCGCTCTCTCGCACCCCGGCGCGATCGGTGTCGTCGACCAGCTCACGGCTGCCCTCGTTCCGGAAGAGGCGGTTGCCGCTCGCGCCCCAGCTGCAGGGCTCGCGCGCGCACGTGAACATCGGATCCCAGATCGAGCTGACGAACCAGTCGAGGTCTCCGTCCCCGTCGACGTCGCCGACGGTGGAGCCCATGCCGTTCTCGTCCCCGCCGATGTTGGAGGTGCGGAAGCCGAACTCGAACGTGCCGTCGCGCTGGTTCCAGAAGACGCGGCTGGTCCCGAAGTCGCTGATCACGATCAGGTCCTGCCAGCCGTCGTCGTCGAGGTCCGTGAACGCCGAGGCGAAGGCGTAGCTCGAGCACCGCACGCGGCTCTCCCAGCACTCCTGGGAGTAGGTCAGCGCGCCGACGCTGGCGGTGACGTCGGTGTAGTGGCCGGGCAGCCCCGCGCCGCGGTTCCGGAGCAGGCGCGTGCGCGGCTGGAGCTGGCGGATGGCCAGCCACTCGGTGACGTGGAGGTCGGGGTAGCCGTCGCGGTCGTAGTCGCCCACCGCGACGCTCTCGCCGCCGAAGAGCGGCCCGCCCTGGTTCAGCGCCGCGCCGCGCGCGACCGCGTCCTCGGTGAAGACGCCGCCGTCCTGGATGAAGAGGTGCGCGCGGCCGTTCTCCGCGTCGTCCGGCCCCGCGATCGAGGTCACGTAGAGGTCGAGGTCTCCGTCGTCGTCCACGTCGACGAAGGCGGCGCCGTTGCTGTGCCGGGGGAAGGCGGCCAGCCCCGTGCTCGCCGCGACGTCGACGAAGGTGCCGTCGCCGAGGTTGCGGTAGAGATGGTCGGGCCCCTCGAGGTTGGTCACGAAGAGATCGGGCCACCCGTCCGCGTCGAAGTCGCCCACCGCGGCGCCGCCGGTCATGTGGTCGATCTCGCAGGTGTCGTCGGGCGACATGACGCAGGTCGCCGGCTTGCGGTGGGGCGACGAGAGGCCGGCCGCCACGGTGACGTCGACGAAGACGGGCGAGGGCAACGGCGGGCCGGCGTCCGAGGGGCCGGCGTCGTCGTCCGGCGGAGCGGCGTCCTCCTCGGGCGGGGTCGCGTCGGGTCGGGCGTCGAGCCCGACGCGCGCGTCGACCGGCGCGGGCACGAACGCGTCGAGCCCCGCGTCGACGGGCTCCACCGTCGAATCACAAGCCAGGAAGAAGAACAGGGCGAGCAGGGCCCATCGCACGTCGAAGTCGAGCACGCCGGGAGATCGTAGCGGGCGCGGGGCCCGCGGACGAGTCGCGCCCGCCGCGGGCTTCAGCGAGGGTCGGAGCCGCCGTTGAGGTCCGGCAGGAGGACCGAACGTGCAGCCTGCTCACTCGTCGAACGCGCCCCGCACCCCGTCGACTCGCCCGCTCTGGGCCCGTGGCTGGGAAGCCGTGGTCGACGCCGAGACGTACCCCATCCTGGCCGAGATGCTCCGCTCCGAGCGAGGGCCGCAGGTCCGCGCGGAGCTCGAGGCGCTGCTCGCCCACTTCTGGCAGCCGCGCGCGCAGCGCCGCCCGGTGGGCGCGACGGCGACGCTGGAGATCGCCGAGCGCGACGGCGCGGTCGACGTGCGCACCCTCGACGTCTCGGCGACGGGGGTCCTGGTCTGCGTGCCCTACGGCGCCGAGATCGACGTGATGACGGCGACGGACATCACCTTCGTGCTGCGCGAGGGCGACTCCGAGGTCCGGGCCGGGGCCGCGCTGGTCCGCGTGGCCGGGGTCGACGACGAGGGCGCTCGCCTCGCGTTCCGGTTCCACCAGCCGAACGAAGCCTTCGCCGCCTGAGCGTCACACGAGGCAGCGTCAATCCATCATGCGTCCGGCCACGAGCTGGATCACGAGCCCGACGATCGCGATCGCGGAGGCGATCTGGTAGTGGCGCATGTGCGGCGGGATGGGCGCGTCGTCGTCGCCGTCCATGACGGTCGCCAGGGTCTGGGACTGAACCTTGGTCCAGAAGTACGCCAGGATGGGCAAGCCGAAGCAGCCGCAGACGCCGGCCGCGCCCGCGGCGACCATGATGCCGACCTCCCTGGCCCCCGAGCGCCAGGCGACCGCCATCGCGGCGTAGTACCCGGCCCACCAGAGCACGAAGCCGGCGAGCGCCACGATGAGATCGGTCCCCATGGAGAAGGTTACGTGGCGTTGGCCCGAGTCTCCCTCAGATGGCGACGCGCGCGTCCGCGCCGGGCTCCCAGCTCGCGGCGGGCACCGGCCCCGACGACCGCTGCGGGGGAGAGGACACGCCCAGGTGCGCGCCGAGCTCGCGGGCCAGCTGTCGGCGCGCGGCCGCGGGCGAGGCGTGCCACGTGTCGCCGATGAGCTCGCCGTGCGCGTCCAGCCGGCGGACCAGCACCCCCGACGCGCACGACTCGACCGACACCGTGCGCGGATCCCGCAGCGTGGCCGAGGGGCCCAGGCCGTCGAAGCAGCAAGGCCGGAGCGGGCGCCCGAACGCGCGCGCCTCGTGACGCTCCAGCACGCGCCGCTCGGCGGCCACGAGGGCGACGTCGACCCGCGCGCGGTGACTGGTCAGGGTCACGTCGGTCGCCGGGTCGAGCCGCTCGAAGCGCGCGTGATCGTCGCCCGCGACGACGCGCACGCGCCGGCGGCCGTCCGCGCTCGTCCACGCGCCGGGCTCGACGACGATGGAGTCGCCGAGGAAGCGCGCCACCTCGCCCTCGAGGCGCCGACGACGGCGCGCGCGGGCCAGGTGCGTCACCGCCGCGCAGGCCCCCGCGGCGGCGAGCGCGGCGAGCTCCAAGCTGCCGAGCAGGGCCGCGCCGGCCACGCCGCCCATCGCCGCCGTCCCGAGCATGGCGGCGCTCGCGAGGGACGTCCCCACCACGCGGGGAGGCTCCGCGGAGGTCTCGCGCGCTGGCTCGCGGTAGGCGTCGCTCATGATCCCCCACGAACCATAGCCAGGCTGGCGCGGCCGTGCAGCGCCGCGCATGCTTCGACGACCTGGAGGGGAACGCGATGGAGACGACGCAGACGGTAGGAAGCAGCGGCTCGGAGGCAGCTCGAGGCCCGGTGATCGACAAGCGCAGCCCGGTGTCGGGCGAGCCGCTCGGCACCTTCCCGATCACCTCACGCGACGAGGTCTTCGCCGCGGTCGGCCGCGCCCGCGCCGCCTTCCCCGCGTGGCGCGACACCGCGCTGCAGGACCGGCTGCGCATGCTCTCGCGCATCAAGGACGTCGTCCGCACGCACGGCGAGGAGTACGCGCGCCGCATCAGCGAGGACACGGGCAAGCCCCTGGTCGACTCGCTGCTCACCGAGCTGATGAGCATCCCGCTCTTCATCGATCACTATCGCAAGACCGCTCCGAAGACGCTCGCCCGCAAGCGGGTCGGGACGCCGATCATCTTCCCCGGCAAGAAGAGCTACATCGAGCACTTCCCGATGGGCGTGATCGGCGTGATCTCGCCCTGGAACTTCCCGTTCCAGCTCTCGATGGTGCCGACGGTCTCCGCGCTCATCGCCGGCAACACGGTCGTGCTCAAGCCCTCCGAGGTCACGCCGCTCACGGGCGAGATCATGGACGAGATCTTCCGGCGCATCGGGCTGCCGCGCGGGGTCGTCGAGGTGATCCAGGGCGACGGCTCCACGGGCGCCGCGCTCTGTGAGGCCGACGTCGACAAGCTCTTCTTCACCGGCTCGGTGGCGACGGGGCGCAAGGTCATGGCCGCGGCGGCGAAGAAGCCCATCCCGGTGGAGCTGGAGCTGGGCGGCAAGGACGCGATGATCGTCTGCGCGGACGCGAACCTCGAGCGCGCGGCGCGGGCCGCCGTCTGGGGCGGCCTCGTCAACTGCGGCCAGATGTGCATCTCGGTCGAGCGCATCTTCGTCGAGGACGCGGTGCACGACCGCTTCGTCGCGCTGCTCGAGCGCGAGGTCGACAAGGTGCGCGTCGGCGGGCCGGACGAGCACGCCGACATGGGCCCGATGACCTTCCCGCGGCAGATCGAGACGGTCGAGCAACACCTGAGAGGCGCGATCGCGGCGGGCGCCAAGGTGCTGCGCGGCGGCGAGCGGCTCGACCGCCCCGGGCAGTTCTTCGCGCCGACGCTGATCACCGAGGTCACCACCGACATGGAGATCTACCGCGAGGAGACCTTCGGCCCGGTGCTGCCCGTGGTGCGCGTGAAGGACGCCGACGAGGCGGTGCGGCTCGCGAGCGATCACCAGTACGGGCTGAACGGCTCGGTCTGGACGCGCGACGTCGACAAGGGCCTCGCGCTCGCCTCCCGCATGGAGAGCGGCCAGGTGATGGTCAACGACGTGGTGGCCATCACGGGCAACCCGGCGCTGCCCTTCGGCGGCGTGAAGAACAGCGGCTTCGGCCGCTACCACGGGCCAGAAGGGTTGCTCGCGTTCACGCACCAGAAGTCGATCATGGTCGACAAGGGCAAGCTGGACTTCGAGCCGTTCTGGTTCCCCTACCGGCAGAAGTACGCGCCGATGGCGCAGGCCTTCCACGGCCTGCTCGGCGGGAACCTCCCCAAGGCGCTGCTCGCGCTCAACAAGCTCCGCAAGCTCTCCGAGTAGAGGACGGCTTCAGCGCCGCGCGAGGGTGAAGACCCAGCGCCAGGCCTGGCCGGGCTCCGGGCGGAGCGATCGGTAGCCGACGGGCAGCCCGTCGGCGCCGGACACGCGCAGGTGATAGCTGCGCTCCTGACAGAGCCACTCGAGGCGGATCTCCTCGCCTGGCGCGAGCCTCACACCGCACAGCCAGTCCTCGCCCCACCCCGGCGTCAGCGCCCCGACGATGTGCAGCGCGGTCAGCGGCTGATCGCTGCGATTGACCACGGTGAGCGCCACGTGCCCCGCGCTCGCCCTGCCCGCTTTCTCGCGACGGAGCGCCTCGTCCAGCTGCCCGGAGCTTGGCCACGGGGATGTCGGGTTCGGGCTCGCTCGTGCCATCTCGTCCCTCGTTCGAGGTCCCAGCTGCGATGCCGCACGTCTCGTGCCGAGGGCCGCACCGGCGCGAGACGGGCTGCGGCCGCGCAGGTCGTGCGCGTCTGCGCAACCGAACCCGGCCGGGCGCGGTAGAGTGGCGCGCGAGCCATGCCCCGCCCGCGCGAGACGACCCCCGACGCCGACCGGCGGCTGCGCCGCGCGCTCTTCGCCGCGGTGGCCATCGTCGGCGCGCTCCAGGTCACGAACAACAGCCTCCCGTACCTGGGGCTCCGGGACGACAGCTGTCAGACCATGTTCTCCGGGCTCTCCTGGGAGGACGGCGGGAACAACCACCTGATCGCGCCGCAGCGCATGCTGAGCTCGCTCTGGATCTTCTACATCGACCTCGAGGTGGACGTGACGCCAGAGCCGCGCGCGGGCCGCCTAGGAGATCTCGTGGAGTGGCTCCGGCGCGACGGGATCCAGCACAACGACGAGGCGATGCGGGTCGCGATCCGGCAGCTCTGTGACGCGGGCCACGCGGTGGCCGTCGCGCGTCGGCCGGCGGCCGGCGGACCCGTGCAGAGGACCGACGACGCCTGCGCGGATCCGCGCTTCAGCGCGCCTCACGCGTGGATCCCGGTCCGCCTCTACGACAGCCACTACCCCTACCCGTGGCCGCCGGAGGATCCGTGATCAGCAAGGATCTGCGGCTGCAGGCGTTCGGGATCCTGCTGATCCCCGCCTTCGTCGGGCACACGCTGCAGCTGCTCGGCGAGGACCGCCCCTGGGAGGCGCACGCGTGGGCGCGGGAGGCGTTCCAGCCGGGATGGCACCAGCACCTGCCAGGGTGGGTCCCGGTCGCCCTCGCCTTCATGCTCGCCGCGGCGGTGATCGGCCTCGCCGTCGACCGGCGGCGGCAGTGGCTCCTCGCGGTGATCCTGATCTACTGGGCGCACTACCTGACGTACCCGTACCGCATCCGAAATCACATGAGCCACATGTTCAGCGGGCTCACGATGCTCGGCGTGGTCTGGATCGTCGCCTGGCTGCTCGGGGCGCACGACTTCCGGGGCCGTGGACCGCGCGCGCGGGTCGTCGATCGCTACGCCGCGGATGGGCTCGCGCTGATCGTCTGCGTCAACTACTTCTTCGCGGGCTTCCACAAGATCAACGAGAACTTCTTCGCCATCCCGACGAGCGCCGCCGTGCACGGCATGGGGCAGTTCTGGGTGTACGCCGACCTCGGCAGCGAGCTGCCCACGTGGGCCGCCTACTGCGCCATCTACGGGACGATCTTCGTCGAGTGCTGCGTGCCGTGGATCGCGTGGCGGGTCCCGCGGCTCCGCATCCCCGCGGTGCTGACCCTGTTCGCGTTCCACTACCCGATGGTCTCGACGATGAACGTCTCGGACTACCCGATGATCGCCAGCGCGTACTTCCCGTGCTTCTTCAGCCACGCGCAGCTCCGGGTGCTGCTCGGCTACTTCCGACGCGCCTCCCGATGGACGGTCCCGTGCGCCGCCGCGGGCGTGGCGATGCAGGTCTGGGCCATCCCGTGGTGGGGGGAGCTGACCATCTTCGGCCTCTTCGTGATGGGGCTCTGGGGCTGGGCCACGGGCGCGATGCTGCACATGGTCTGGGACCGACGGAAGCGCGAGCCTTCTACGGACGCCGGCATGCGCTACCATCCCGCGCCGTGAGCGAACCGCTTCGCCAGTTCCTGAAGGACGAGCTCCCCGGGGTCGAGGACGTGACGGACGAGGAGGATCTCCTCGCGCCGGGCATGCTCGACTCGCTCGCCATCATCCGCCTGGTCGCGAACCTCGAGGACGCCGAGGGCATCACCGTCGCGCAGGACGAGATCGTGCCGGCCAACTTCCGGACGCTCGCCGCCATCCGCGCGTTCGTGCAGCGAAAGAAGGACGCGTGAGCGACGAGGAGTTCGTCAAGCCCGAGCGGCCGGTTCCCCTCGAGCCGCCCGTCGTGCACCCCACCGGCGACGAGCCCGCGCCCGAGCAGGCGCAGAACCGCATCCTCGAGCCCGACGACATCCGGCGCGAGCCGATGGCGGGGGCGAACCGCGGCATCGCGGCGCAGATCGCGCGAGAGAAAGAAGAGGCCGGCCAGCAGCTCTCCTTCGTCTACCCGTCGAAGGTCTGGGAGTACCCGTGGGCGCTGACCCGCCACGCCGCGCCCGAGGGCGAGCTGGTGCTGGACGCGGGCTGCGGGGTGTCCGCGCTGCCGATCCGCCTCGCCTCGCTCGGCGCGACCGTCGTCGCCATCGACAACGACCTGCGCTGGCTGACCATGCTCGCGCGCGCCGCGGAGTTCCACCGCGCGGCGGTCGTGCCCGTCGAGATGGACATGACGGCGCTGAAGTTCCCGGACGCGACCTTCGACCGCGTCTACTGCATCTCGGTCCTCGAGCACATCGACCCCGACGCCCAGCCCGGCGTCGCGCGGGAGATGAACCGCGTGCTGAAGCCAGGCGGGATCCTCTACCTCACGGTCGACTACGACGAGGTGGAGCGGCGGAGCGAGGACGACGTCGTCTACGACCGGCTCGCCCTGCAGCGGAACGCCATCGCCCCGAGCGGGCTCGAGATCGAGGGCACCACCCTCTACACGAGCGACGACTGGGACACGCTCCACCACCGCATGAGCGAGTTCAAGCTGCACACCTTCGCGGCGATGGCGGTCGTGTTGCGCAAGCCGCCCGCCGAGGGTCCGGAGTCGGCCGACGCGATCGCGAAGCGGCGCGCGCGCATCGGCGACGGCTTCGTGCGCGGCGTGAACCTCTCCTTCGACGGCGACCTCGGCAAGCTCCAGCGGAGGCTCGACGGCGTCCAGGAGCTTGGCCTCGACGCCGTGCGGCTCCGCGTGCGTGAGGGCGCGCAGGCGGCGCAGGCCGCGATCGACGAGCGCGGGCTGAAGGCGTGCTGGATCACCGAGGAGATGCACCCGGTGGCGGCGCCCGACGGCGCGTGGCTGATCGATCTCGCCTCGGGCTGGGACGCGGAGATCGGCGAGGGCGTGACGTGGTCGTCGGCGCACGCGCAGCTCACCGAGGCGGCGCGAAGCGCGCACGCGAGTCGCTCCGAGGTCCCGGTGACGGCGTCGGTCCAGGGCCTGGGCCCCATCGTGGACGGTCGCTGCGACGGAGCCGGGCTCGACATCTACGCCGCGCACGGCGCGGGCTCGCTGCGAGCGGCGGCCGAGATCTCCCTCGTTCGCGACACGGTGCTCGCGACGCGGCCCGCGCGGGACGTCGACGGCTGCCTCGCCGCGTTCGAGGAGGCGCGCGAGATGGGCTACCGCGCCGCGTTCCTCTTCGACGAGGGCAACGGCGGGCTCGACATGCTGCTCGCGGCCGAGGACCGCGCGAGGTTGAAGGGCTGATGCGCGCGCTCCCCGCGCGCTCCGACGTGCAGCGCGAGGCGACCAAGCTCGGGGCCAGCCTCCGCGAGCGCTCGCTGCGAGACGCGT
>SHBB01000262.1 GCA_004213565.1 Sandaracinaceae bacterium | reverse complement strand
GCGATCGGCGGCGACGCCGGAGTCGAGCTCGTGATCGCGGGCGAGGGACCGTCGCAGCTCGAGCTCGCGCGACGCGCGGCGCAGCGGCGGGCCCGCGTTCGGTTCCTGGGGGTCCGAACGGGGCGCGACAAGGCCGATCTCTTCGCCGCGGCGGACGCCCTGGTGCTGCCGTCCATCGAGCTGTCGAGCGGCCGCACCGAAGGGACCCCGACCGTGGTGCTCGAGGCGGCGCGGGCCGGCCTGCCCGTGGTCGCGAGCGCCAGCGGCGGCGTGGCCGAGCTCTTCGACGAGGAGAGCGCCTGGCTGGTCCCTCCCGCGGACGTCGACGCCCTCCGCCGCGCGCTCCGCGCCTGCGCGCTCGAGCCGGGGGCGCGCCGATCGAAGGCGGCGGCCGCGCGCGAGATCGGCGAGGCTTTCACGTGGGAGGTCCTCGCGCCGCGCATCGAAGATCTCCTCGAACGGAACCTGCCGTGATCGACGCCGCCGTCGACGACCTCTACGCCGCGTTCGCGCGTCGCCCGGCGCCCAAGCGCATGCACGCCTGCCCTTGCTGCGTGCGCGACGACGAGGTGGCGCGGCTGCTCTCGAAGCCGCTGTCCGAGCTCCGCGCCGATGACCTCGGCCGCTATCCGTTCAAGGCGATGAGCACGTGGGGGAGCGAGGGCGACTACGCCCACTTCCTACCGCGCATCCTCGAGCTGGTCGTGCGGGGCGAAGATGCAGGCCTCCCCGGCCTCGCGCTCGACGTCGTGATCCGCAAGATGCAGGACGCGGGCTTCGAGGCGTGGCCCGAGCCCGAGCGGAGCGCGGTGCGCGCGCTCTTCGACGCGTGGGCCGACGATGTCCTGTCGCGGCCCGGTGACGCGATCTTCTGGCTGGAGGAGGCGTCCCCCATGCTCGCCGATCCCGCGGCGTTCGTGCGGCGCTGGGCCGCGCGTCCCGGCGCGCCGCGCGACATCGCCGAGGCGATGAGTCAGCGGTGGTTCGGCCAGGGCGACTTCTGGAGCCTCGAGGTCCCGGCCGGCTGGCGGGGCACCCCCGCGTCGGGGGCCGCGCTGCTCGCGCTCTTCCGCGCGCCGGAGACGCAGGCCGCGATGGAGCGCGCCCTGTCCGAGAGCGACGACGCGGCGCTCACGGCGGAGCTCGCCTTCGCGCTCGAGATGGTCGAGCTCTACCGCGGCTGAGCGGTCAGGGCTGGATGCGGCGGGTGCCGGCCGGGGGACGCCACCGGAACACGCTCTCGGGCACGTCGCGGTTGAGCCGCTGCTCGAGGAAGTCGAAGCGGTTCACGTTGTTCGACGAGTCCACGATCATGATCCGGTGCACGACGCCGCGACGCGACTCGTCGTCGTCGACGAAGAGGAGGATGCGCGAGTAGTGCGGGGTGGGACGGCGGCTGCGCAGCTCGAGCACCTGCCCGTCCGCGTAGCCGAGGCGCGAGGCGTCCAGCAATCGGAAGCGGAAGTTCTCGTCGAGCCGGCCCGTCCCGGTCAGGAAGCTGAGCGCGGCGGGGAGCTGCGCGTCGCTGATCGGCTGCTGGTAGTACTGCCCGCGCTGCTGGCCGGGGTCGGGCGGCTCGAAGACCGTGAGGTTCGATCCGTCGCTCACGACGATCTTGCCGTTGGGGTCGTCGTAGTCGAAGCGCATCATGCCCGGCTTGCGGAAGCGGACGCGGCCCCGGCTGACGTCGGTCCGGTCGTAGACCCGGTTGCGGTACCGCTGCACGAAGCGCGCGGTCATCGTCTGGGTCTGGTCGTAGAAGGTCTGCACCCACGAGGCGACCTCGGCCGCGCTCGGGCGGGCCTGCGCCTCCGCGCGCTCGACCGCCGCGCTGGCCACCAGGACGGCCGCGCCTGAGCAAGCGACCGCGAGCATCGTCCACAGCTTTCGGGAGGGCTTCATCATCGTTCTCCGCATCGACTGCCGGGCCTTGTCCTTCATTCAGCGGGCTCCCGCAAGTCGGGGCGCAACGCCGGGCAGAGGCGCCCTGTTCCGGGGCCGTGTCCCTGCGAGGCGATGTTGATCGCCCGTCACGTCCCGGCTACCATTGAGGCCGTCTTGGGTCACCCGACCCGCGCTACGGCTTAGGCTTTCCTTGACAGTCAGTTTCTGTTCACCGAGCCCCTCGAGAGAGCGAGGGGCGGCGGTTTCTGGACGGAGGTTTCATGAGCAGGTCTCAGCGCCGAATCGATAGCAACAAGAACATCACGCGACTGGAGAAGCGCCACAAGCAGCTGAAGGCGCAGGTCGCGGAGTATGAATCGAGGCTGGGGCTAAATCCTGACGAACAAGTCAGATTGCAAAAACTGAAGAAAGAGAAGCTAGCGACCAAGGACGAGCTGAGTCGAATCTCGTCCGTACCCTGACGGGTACCGAACGCAGCGCGATCGCCGAAGCGGCAGGGGCCCCAGGGTGGGCTTCTGCCGTTCTTCGTTCAGCCCCTTCGGTCAGCTCTCTTCGACCGGCGACGCCTCGTCCGGGCCCGCCGACTCTTCGACGGGCGCCTCGCCCCCGGCGGTCTCCTCCTCCGTCGACGTCGCCTCCGGCGGCCGATGGCTCATGCCGCGCGGCGTGAGCTCCGTGAGGGTGCGGTCCATGATCTGACGCCACTCGGGCCGGAGCCCGGCGCCCTGGTCGCCCGCGACCTCGCGCGCGACGGCCAGGTAGTGCAGCGCGTCGAGACGATGCCCGAGCCGGTACTCGGTCATGCCGCGCAGGTAGTAGTACCGGGCGCGCATCTCGAGATCCATCGTCGGCGCGTCGTCCTCGAGATCACGCAGCCAGATCAGCGTGTCCTCGTAGCGCGCCTGCTCGTAGGTGGCCTCGGCCCGCTGCATGTCGTCGCTGATCGCGGCGCAGCCGGAGGCCATCACGGCGAGCATCAACCCCGAGAGGATACGAAGCATGGCGCGAGGGTAGCAGAGCGCTCGCGTGGGAGGAATGTAAGGCGGAGGTGGGGCGTCTCCCCCATGGCAACCCGAGAGGCTCGGCGTTACCCTGATCGGGAAGTCGCGGCTTCACTCTTCGGAGCGGGCGCCGTTGACCGATGAAGACGGAAAAGGAACGCCCGGCGAGCTGTCACTCGCCGGGCGGAAGACCCGGGGAAACCCGGGAAGATTCTACGAAGTCAGGCTGTCGAAGAGTAAGTAAGTCGAAGAAGCAAGCAGGCTCGAAAGAAAGAAGCGGTTCCAGTCGGGTCGAGCGCCACGAAGCAGCGCTCGACGAGACCGGACAGCCCAAGAAAGAAAGCGAAGCTGGAGGGGAGCCCGACGGGGTTGAAACGGCCGGTCTCCGAAAAGCTCCTGCTAGAAAGCACGAAGCTGTTAAGCGAAGAAGCTCTGATTGGCAAGTGAAGCGCGATGGTAGCGGTTGGGGTTTGCCTCAGCCGCTATCTTCGTTTTGATATGAAGCAATCGCGGTGCCATCGCGCTCATTTCCGAAAAGCCCAATGATTCCATGGGCGGGTCTGCGGGACCTCACGAATACGGCCGCGGCGACGGCTTCGCACCATGACATCGCTGTCATGGGGGTCCGAACGCAGTCGAGGCCCGGCGACGGATCGCCGAGCCTCGAGACGGGAACCCCGGGTTTTCCGGTCGGTTATCGCGCCTTTCGAGCGACCACCGCGGCGAGCCCGAGGGCCCCGAGGGCGTTCAGGAGCAGCCAGGGCCCCACGAGCGCCTCGGGCAAGAGCGCGAACCGGAGCGTCGGCCAGAGGGCCTCGACGGCCAGGAACGCCGCGCTGCCGAGCCCGAGCCCGACCAGGAGCGGGCGCAGCCGCTTCACGTGGTAGCCGAGCGCCACTGCGCCGAAGATCGGCAGCGCGCTCGCCAGCGCGAGCGTGCCCCAGGCGCCCAGCGACCACGCGCCCGAGCCGAGCGCGCCCAGCGAGAGCATGGCGCCGAAGCCGCCGAGCCCCGCCAGCGCCCACGGCAGGACGCCGAGGCCACCCGCGCTGACCACGGCCCAGCCGGTCGTGGAGAGCGGCGCCACACCGAGCGCGTCCTTGCGCCGGAGGCCGAGCAAGAGGAGCAGGGAGAGGCCGAGGGCCACCGCGCCACGCGCGGCGCCACCGTGCTGCGTCGCCTTCGCGAGCGCGTCCGGCGCCTGCACCAGGCCCGAGCCGTAGCGGTGCGCGTCGCCGAGGTTCGCCGCGCTCTGCTTCAGGATGCGCTCGACCGAGTCGGGGTCGCTGACCCCGTTGGCGTAGACGAGGGCCGCGACGCCCGCGACGTGGGGCGCGGCCATCGAGGTGCCCTGCCACGCGAGGTAGTCGAATCGCGCGGTGTCGCCGCGGACCATCGTGTTCTGCAGCACGCCGTCGGGCATGCCGTCGTCGTTCTGATCGACGCGCAGATCGCCGCCGGGCGCGACGACGTCGAGGCCGGTGCCGTAGCAGGAGTAGAAGGTCAGCTCGCGGTCGTAGCGCACCGCGCCCACGGCCACGACGTGGTTGTGACGCGCGGGGTATTCGACCCGGCTGCGGCTCGAGTTGCCGGCCGCCGCCACCACGAGCACACCCTTGCCGTGCGCGTAGTCGATGGCGCGCTGCACCGCGCGGGAGGGGCTGCCGCCGCCGAGCGACATGTTGATCACGTGCGCCCCGTTGTCGGCCGCGTAGCGGATGGCGGCCGCGATGCCGCCCCACCCGCCCGTGCCGTTCCGGTCGAGCACCTTGAGCGGCATGATGGTCGCCTCGGGCGCGACGCCCGCGACCCCGACGCCGTTGTTCGTGCTCTGCGCCACCGTGCCCGCGACGTGCGTGCCGTGGCCGTGCTCGTCGTCGGGAAACGCGTCGTTCCGCACGAAGTCGTAGCCGTCGACGAAGCGGGTCTGGCCGAGGTCCGGCGCCCGGTGGAAGCCGCCCTCCTCGCGGTAGGCCACCCCGGTGTCGATCACCGCGACGACCACCCCGGCGCCACGCGACATCGTCCACGCGCGCGGCATCCCGATCTGATCGAGGTGCCACTGGTGCTGGTAGTAGGGGTCGTTCGGGACGAAGCGATCCGGATCGTCGACCGGCGCCGGGGCCGGCGCGGTGAGCGGCCGGACGAACGCGGCCGGCTCCTCGAGCGACCAGCTCCGCTCGACCTCGACCACCTCGACGTTCGGGTCGTCGGCGAGCGCGCGCATGACGTCGTCGATCTCGCTCAGGGGCGGCTCGAGGCGGAAGAGGTTCGCGTCGTCGTTCAGCTCCGCGCCGAGGGCGGCGTCACCGGAGGGCCAGCCGAAGGGCGCGATCGCGCGGGCCAGCCGCTCGGCGACCGCTGCGTGCGCCTCGGGGCTCGCGTCGTCGTCGAGGTCCACGAGCACCGCGCCCGTCGGTGGATCGACCTGCCCGGAGAGGCCAGCCGGCGTCGGGTCGGCGTCCGTCCGCGCGTTCACGGAGAAGATCACCATGACGAGGAAGGCCGCCGCGAAGAGGCCGAGAATCCAGAGATGTCGCTTCAAAGGTCGCTCCCCTGCTCATGGTCTTCGGTGGGACGGTCGTCGGACGGACGGGAGCCGCCCCACCTTGGGGTGTACGATCCAATGTAGGGCGCGATTCCCGGAACGACCAATCCGCGACGGATCGGCGAGGTCAGCCCCGGCGCGGCAGCATCGCCCAGACCTGGCAGAGCCCGCTCGCCGCGACCGCGCAGAAGAAGGGCAGCGCCAGCGTCGCGACCCATCGGGCGTCGGTCCAGTCGAGCTCCGCGAAGGCCCGCCCCGGGAAGGCCGCGACGACCATGGCGCCCGCGCTGTGGAGCGCGAGCCACACGAGGAACGCGAAGCCCGCGATCCAGGCGCCGCCGTGTCCCGTGGGGTCGAGGAACGAGAGGACCGCGGTGACCAGCACCACCACCAGCATCAGGCGGGTCGTCGGGCCCACCCACGACTGCCAGTCCATCGTCTCGACCACGAAGCCGTCGACCCCCCCGGTGAAGAAGAGCCACGCGGCGGCGGCGGCCAGGCCGACGCCCACGAGCATGCGGGCCAGGCGGCTCTTTCGGTGCGCCGCCCGGAAGAACAGCGAGGACGCGCCCAGCACGGTGCACGCCACGAGCAACGGAGTGGCCCCGCCGTCTCCCTGCGCGCTCATCCAGGCCACCCAGCCGGCGCCGGCCGCGCCGACGACGGCGAGGATGGCGCCGCGAACCCGGGCTTCGACCGGCGCGAGCCCGACGGCGGCGCACAGGAAGAACAAGGCGGCGAGCCCGATCGCGTTGCCGGCGAGGCCGCCCATGGCGAAGACACCGACCAGCCCGCCCGCGCCGACCGCCACCGCGCCCCAGCGGTTGGTCCGCTCGAGCGGCGTCCTGGGCCACCATTCTTGCCGGAGCAGCTCCGAGGCGAGGAAGCGCGGGCGCTGCACCGTCTCTTCATCGTCCCGCTTGCGGGGCAGCTGGGTCGGCTGGGTCCCGGAGACGTCCGGCGCCTGGACGCGCCGACGCTTGGCGGTGGACGCGGAGCGGGGGAACTCGACGACCTCTCCGCCCGGCGCGTCTCCGCCAGCGGGGCGCAGCAGCCGATCCGTCGACGCGTCCGGTGCCCCGTCCGCGGCGTCGTCCGCCCAGGTCCCCGCGGGCACGATCGAGTTCCCCGTGACCTCTTCGGTCGGGAAGTCGAGCACACGTGCGCCGACGCGCTCCTCCTTGGGAGGAGGCTCCGGGACATCGGGCTGAGGTTGCTTGTGTGGGAAGCTGCCGTCGCTCATGCGACCCGCTCCAGTCCTGCGCGTTCGGCCCAGCATACCTCCGTCGCCCCCGAAGCGCCTCCCGAATGGCCGGTGGTGTGTGCAGAGGTAGGACAACGCTCCGAAGCGGTGTTCGAGCGCGCCGCTCGCGCGTACCATTCGCGGGATGAACACCCTCGCGGATCTGCGGGCTCACGCCGACGCCGCGCTCCTCGCGGGGCGGCACCTCGAGGCGCTGCACGGCTACGCGGTGCTGACCACCCTCGAGCCGATCAACCTGGACGCGCGCCTACGGATCGCGGACGCGTTGCTGGCCCTCGGCGAGATCCAGCGCGCGGCGGTCGTCTACACCGCGGTCGCGCGGCACTGCGCGCATGGGGGACACCCGCTGCGGGCGCTGGTGGCGCTCAAGGTGCTCACCACCCTGGAGCCGCTGCTGGAGTCGCTCCTCGCCAGCCTGGGTGAGCTCTACTCGCGTGACTCGGAGCGCCTCGGGCGCGGCATCCGGCTGGCGCCGGGGGATCCCGAGCGAGCGCTGCCGGAGGGCTTCACGCTCGGCGCGATCCCCGATCAGGCGCAGCTGGTCGCGCACTGCGAGAAGCTCGGCGCGGACCTGTCGAAGGCCGGCCAGGTCTACCCGGAGAAGCTCCCGCCCATCCCGCTGTTCTCGGAGCTGCCGTCGGGCGCCTTCGCGCGGGTGCTCGCCGCGATGAAGCTTCGACGCACGCGGCCGGGTGAGGTGATCGTCGCGGAGGGTCAGCCGGGTCACAGCTTCTTCGTGCTGGCGCGCGGCGAGGTCGCGGTGACCAAGCACCTCGCCCAGGGCGGCGACCGCCGGCTCGCGACCCTGCACGACGGCGCCATCTTCGGGGAGATGGCGATGGTCAGCGCGTCGCCGCGGTCCGCGACCGTCACCGCGGCGACCGACTGCGATCTGCTGGAATTCGATCGCGAGGCCCTCGCGGCGGTCAGCCACGACGTCGGGACGGTCGCGGTGGCGCTGGACAAGTTCACCCGGGAGCGGCTGCTCAACAACCTGCTCGCCACCGCGCCGCTCTTCGCGCCGCTCGACCGGCGCCAGCGCTTCGACCTCATCCGACGCTTCACGGCGCACGACGTGGCGGCGGGGGTCCACGTCATCGAGGAGGGCGCGACGGGCCGCGGGCTGTTCATGCTGCTGAGCGGTGAGGTCGACGTGTCCAAGCGCGACCAGGGCTCGAAGGTGCTCCTGGCCAGCCTCGGCCCGGGGGACGTGTTCGGCGAGATCTCGCTCGTGCACGACGAGCCGGCCAGCGCGACGGTCACGGCGGCGAAGCAGAGCACCGTGCTCTTCCTGGCGAAGGAGATCTTCCATCGCCTCGAGGAGGCGGTGCCGGAGATCGGTGACTACGTCCGCAACCTCGGCGAGGAGCGCATGATGGACACGCGGCTCCTGCTCGACTCGGGCTACGAAGACGAGAACACGACCGAGGACGACCTGATCCTCATCTGAGCCGGAGCTCGCGGCTCCACTCGAAGTACTCGCTCGAGTTGCCCTGGATCCGCACCGTCACCGTGGCGCGCTCGTCCACCAGATCTCCGACGCGCACGTGGAACACGAGCGGGTCGGCCTCTCCCTCGCTGAGCGCGGGGTGAGCCGGAGTCTCGAAGCGAGCGCCGTCCGCGGTGAGCACCTCGACCGTGATCAGCCAGCACGAGAAGGTGGCCCGGTTGACGCTCGTCCGGAGCGGCACGACGCGGCGTCCGCCCTCGCCGAGCATGATCTCGGCGCTCGCCCCGTTCGTCATCACGTCCCCGGTCGCGGCGTGCGTGATCGGCGACATCCACTCGGTCGGCTCGACCGTCGGGTCCGGGAACGCGGCCGCGCAGGAGGGGCTGGCCTGGGGCGCGGGGCGTGGACCGTCGGGCGCGTCGCGGACCTGGGCGTCGGGGGGCGGGGTGTTCGCCGCACAGGCGCTCAGCCACATGGCCGCGCAGGCGGAGGCGAAGAATCGAAGCATGCCGGGATTCTGACCTCTACGGCGCGAGATGCGAAGCTGTCGTTCCGTGGCCCGCCTCCTCCTGACGCTGCTCCTCCTCACGCCGGCGACGGGGCGGGCGCAGCGCTGCGCGCCCGACGCCGCGTTGACCCTCGCGGCGGCCGAGCTGTCGCTCCACGGCGCGCTCCCCGACGCACGCTCCGTGCTCGCGATCGCCAGGGCGGAGGGAGCGGAGGCGCCGGTCCTCGACGCGGCCGTGCTCACCGAGGCGCGTCGCGACGCCTTCGTCGACCGGGCGGTGAGCCGCTTCGGAGAGACGGTGATCTGCGGCGAGGCGCGACGCGACGGCCGCGTGTGGATCGTCGCCGGCCCCCGCGAGGGGCAGATCTCGCTCGCCGACGACGGGCGCGTGCGGGTCTCGCTGCGCCCCGGGCTCACGTCGCCGCGCCTTCATGTCCTCGCCTCGGACGGTGAGCTCTGGCAGCGGGAGGCGCGCGCCGACGAGTGGGTGGAGCTGCCCGCCGACCTCGCGCGCCCCCTGACGGTCCAGCTCGTCGCGGCAGACGCGGAGGGGCCGAGGCCGGTGGCGGAGCGCGTGATCGGCGAGCGGCCCGCCAGCGCGACCGTCCGCTCGGACGAGCCCGTGCGCGCCCGCGTCGCCATGCTCCGGGAGCACGCGTCGGTGGGCCCGCTCCGTGGCAACCGCCTGCTCGAGCGGGAGGCCGGCCGACACGCGGCGCAGATCTGTCGGGCGGGCCGCGCGCGTCACGTGAGCGAAGACGGCGATCCCGAGCGGCGCCTCGAGCGGGCCGGGGTGCGCGCGCGGCACGTGGGCGAGGCGATCGCGCGGGCCGAGGACCGGGACGCGGCCTGGGCCGCGCTGCGGACGAGCCCCTCGCATCGCGCCGCGCTGACCGACCGCCGCTTCACGGACGTCGGCGTCGGCGAAGCGGAGGGCGGACGGTGCGTCGTCGTGCTCCTCGCGGCGTGGCCGCGGGTGTTCTGACTACTGCTGCGCCTGGTCGGCCACCGAGTCGGACTCGGTCGACGCCGCGGCGAGCGCGCGCTGATCCTCGCGGTAGTGGCAGTGCTTGTACTTCTTGCCGCTACCACACCAGCACGGATCGTTGCGGCCCAGCTTGGGCTTGTCCCGCTTGACCGTGACCGGCTTGGCCGCCGGCACCGCCTGGGCGCCTCGGGCCTTCGCGCGGCGACGCGCGGCGCGGGAGGCCGGACGCGGACCCTCGTCTTCGATCGACGCGCCGTCCCCGCCCTGCTGCGGCTGACCGGCAGGGTGCGCGGCGCGCCCCCGCTGGAGCACCGCCTCGGCCTCCGCCTTGCGCTGGGCCTCGAGCCGCTTGAGGTCCTCCTCGCGCACGACCTCGACCCGGAACATGTGGGACGCGACGTTCGCCTTGATGCGCTCCATCATGCCCATGAACAGGTCGTAGCCCTCGCGCTTGTACTCCTTCTTGGGATCGCGCTGGCCGTACCCGCGGAGACCGATGCCGTCGCGGAGCTGCTCCATCGAGGAGAGCTGCTCGAGCCACTGGCGATCGATCTCGCGGAGGAAGTAGTTGCGGAAGAGCCGCAGGTAGCTCTCGGGGCCGATCTCCTTCTCCTTCTTGAGGAGGATCGCCTCCGCGTCGGAGAAGAGCTTGTGCGCGATGTCCTCGGCGTCCGTCAGCTCCTCGACGCCGGTCGCCTCGAAGCCGAAGGCCTCGCGGAAGCCGCCGCGGAGCGCGTCGAGATCCCAGTCCTCGAAGTGCTTCTTGGGCGGACACGCGCGCTCGACGAGCGTGCCGATGATCTCGTCGACGAGATCGAGCAGGCGCTCGCGCTGCTCGGTGAGCGAGAGCGCGACCTCGTCCTCGAGGTACTCGAGCGTCTCGCCCGCGTCCTTGGCGAGCGGCTTCGAGACCGGCACGCGGCAGCCGAACCACTCGTAGACGTCACGCTCGAGCCGCTCGCGGCGGAGCTCGCCGAGCTCGTCGATCGAGGTCTCGTACGCCTTCTGGCGCCACGCCTGGATCTCCTCGGGCGTCGCGCCCTTCTCGAAGGGCGCCGAGCCGTGGATCTGCACCATCTGCTTCAGGATGGGCTCGGCCCGGTCGCGCAGCTTGGGGTCGGCCTCGGTGACGATGCGCTCGGGCTTCTTGCCCTTCTTCTCCTCGTCCTCGGTCGGCAGGACGCGGTACTGGCCCTCGAGGACCTGCTTACGCAGCGCGTAGATGCTCTTGCGCTGCTGGTTCATCACGTCGTCGTACTCGAGCAGGTGCTTCCGGATGTCGAAGTTGCGCTCCTCGACCTTCTTCTGCGCGTTCTCCACCGCCTTGGAGACCCACTTGTGCTCGATCGGGACGTCCTCCTCCATCCCGAGCTTGTCCATCATCCCCTGGATGCGATCGCCGGCGAAGATCCGCATCAGATCGTCTTCGAGGGAGAGGTAGAAGCGCGAGTGGCCGGGGTCGCCCTGACGACCCGCGCGGCCGCGGAGCTGGTTGTCGATGCGGCGACTCTCGTGCCGCTCGGTGCCGATGATGGCGAGGCCGCCTGCGGCGAGCACCTCCTCCTTCTCGGCCTTGCAGATGCCGGCGTACTTGTCGGCCTGCTCCTCGACCGCGTTCTCGAGCAGCTCCGGCTCGTTGAGGAGCTCCTGGTCGCCCTCTTCGTGCGCCTTCGCGACGACCTCGTAGCGCGCGAGCATCTCGGCGTTGCCGCCGAGCACGATGTCGGTGCCGCGGCCGGCCATGTTGGTCGCGACCGTGACCGAGCCCTTCCGGCCCGCCTGCGCGACGACGTACGCCTCGCGCTCGTGCTGTTTCGCGTTGAGCACGTTGAAGGGGACCTTGTTGCGCTTGAGCAGCCGGGCGAGCGCCTCGGACTTCTCGACGCTGGTGGTGCCCACGAGCACCGGCTGGCCGTTCTCGTGCCGCTCGAGGATCTCGGCCGCGACGGCGCGGAACTTTTCTTTCTCCGTCTTGTAGACGAGGTCCTCTTGATCGTCGCGCGAGATGGGCCGGTTGGTCGGGATGACCACCACGTCGAGCTCGTAGATCTTGTGGAACTCGCCCGCCTCGGTGTCGGCGGTGCCCGTCATGCCCGAGAGCTTGTTGTAGAGGCGGAAGAGGTTCTGGAACGAGATGGTCGCGAGCGTTCGGTTCTCGCTCTTGATCGGGACGTGCTCCTTGGCCTCGACCGCCTGGTGCAGGCCGTCCGACCAGCGACGCCCGGGCAGCGTGCGGCCCGTGAACTCGTCGATGATCAGGACCTCGCCGTCCTTGACCATGTAGTGCTGGTCGCGCTTGTAGAGCGCGCTGGCGTAGAGCGACTTGTTGAGGATGTGCAGCGACTCGAGGTTGACGGGGTCGTAGAGGTTCTCGCCGTCGAGCATGTCCGCGTCGCCGAGCAGCTTCTGGCTCAGCTCGATGCCCTCCTCGGTGAAGGTCGCGGAGTGTGCCTTCTCGTCCACCTGGTAGTGCTCGTCCTTGCGGAGGCGCGGGATGAGCTTGGCGATCTTCTCGTACTTGTCGCTGGCCGTCTCACCGGGGCCGCTGATGATGAGCGGCGTGCGGGCCTCGTCGATGAGGATGGAGTCCACCTCGTCCACGATCGCGTAGTGCAGGTCGCGCTGCGCGTAGTCATAGATGGAGAACTTCATGTTGTCGCGCATGTAGTCGAAGCCGAACTCGTTGTTCTGCCCGTACGTGATGTCTGCGCGGTAGGCGGCCTTCTTCTCGCGGTCGCTCTGACGCGGCACGATGACGCCCGTCGAGAGCCCCATGAAGCCGTAGAGCTTGCCCATCCACTCCGCGTCGCGAGACGCGAGGTAGTCGTTGACCGTGACGACGTGCACGCCCTTGCCCTCGAGGGCGTTGAGCACGCAGGGGAGCGTGGCGACCAGCGTCTTGCCTTCGCCGGTCTTCATCTCCGCGATCTTGCCCTGGTGCAGGACGATGCCGCCGATCAGCTGCACGTCGTAGTGCCGCATTCCGAGGGCGCGCTTGGCGGAGGCGCGGGTCAGGGCGAACGTCTCGAAGAGGATGTCGTCGAGGCTCTGACCGTTCTCGATCTGCTCCTTGAGCTCACCGACGCGGCGTCGAATGCCGTCGTCGTCGAGCTTCTCGACGTCCGACTCGAGGTCGTTGATGGCGGACACCATGGGGCGGAGCTTCTTGAGCGTCCGCTCGTGCTTGGTGCCGAAGACTTTCTTCAGGATGTCTTGAAACAT
>SHBB01000261.1 GCA_004213565.1 Sandaracinaceae bacterium | reverse complement strand
GGCGAGCGCGTCGAACCCGAGCGAGGTGGACGGCCGCAGGGTGGGGGTGGGCGGCGCGGTGGGCGCGAGCGGGGCGGCGTCGGGCACCTCGCCCCGCAACCCCAGCGCGGCGAGGCCGGTGCCGCGCGCGACCACGTGATCGGGCGGAAGCCGTCGGCCGAGCTGCAGCTCCACTTCGTCCACGAGCCGGGTCACCTCGCGCGCGTCGGCCAGCGTGCACCCCTTCACCGGGTGCGTGATCTGCCGCAGGCACCGCTCCTCCCACGGGAGCGCGGGGATGGCGCGCGGCTCCGCCCGCGGGCGGCGCAGCGTCTCGCTCACCCCGTCGCTCGCCCAGCCGTACTCGCCCTCGCGCGTGCGCACGACGAGGTCGAGCTCCCGACCCCGCACGGCCACCTTCACGTGCCAGGGCCGTCCGTCGACGGTGAGCTCCACCGACAGCTCGTGCTCGGTCGCGAGCACCGCGCTCTCCACCGCGACGTCGCGCCCGAAGCGCCGGACGACGGTCATGGCGTGTTGCAATGCTTCGGTGATGCCCGGCGCGGCGCCTTCGGGCAGGCCGCGCACCTCCAGGCGCACCGACTCGACGCCGCGAGACGAGAAGAGCCGCTCGAGCGCGCCGACGCCGGAGAGGGTGAGCCAGCCGTGCACGAGCTGGAGGTGGTCGCCCGGCGGGGGGCGAGCGGGCGGTGGGTGGAGGAGGGCGGGGCCCGGGTGGGCCTTCAGGTGCTCGGCCACGCGCGCCGCCTCGCGCGGGCCCGCGGCCCAGACCGCGATGGCCGCGTCGGGGCGCGCCGCGAGCACCTCCTCGATCCCCTCGACCCCGCCGGCGGCCAGATCGATCGCCGCGAGCAGCTCGACCTGACGCGAGCGCTTCGCCACCTCGGCCCAGCGCCGGGCGCCGTCGCCATGAGCCGCCAGGAGCAGGGGAGGGAGCGCCACAGCCGCAGGCTGCCACGTCGGATCGCGCGGCGGAAGCGCGGCCCTCGGGCCGCGGTCGAGCTGGTGCGAGATCCATCCCGGTAGAAGGGACCTGGCTTGTCCCGACGCTCCAGGGCGGCGTTGCGCCTCCTCGCCGATGCGGTGCATCGACTCGTCGGCGCGCCTTGCCCTGCAGCGCCGGTCCAGCGCCATCTCCCCTTCTATCGGTCAGATCTCCGCACTACCCTCGCGCGATGCGCCTCGACATCCGCCCGTGCATCCCCCTCTTCGCGCTCCTCGCCGGCTGCGCCAGCGCCGACGTCTCCGGTGACTACTCCATCACGGTGACCAACGGCGCGCGCGGCTGTCCGACCCCGGATCTCTGGGAGGAGGGCGGCACCGCCGACGGCATCGACCTCCGGGTCACCCAGGATCCAGAGGGCGGTGTGGTGATGGACGTGGGCGGCACCACCGGCTTCTTCCTGGGGCGCACGGTGGGAGACACGATGTTCACGGGCGAGGTCGCGGGCAGCGCGGTCACGGCCGCGCTCATCGGCGACATCACGTATCGGTCGGGCATGTGCACATACGAGTGGCGCCTCGACGTGGACGCGACCGCGAGCGGAGACCTCCTCGAGGGCACGATCACGTGGGCGCCCCTGACGAACATGCACGCCGACTGCGGGGAGCTGGACACCTGCCGGAACACACAGGCCTTCAACGGGACGCGGCCGCCCACGCCGTAGCCGAACCCGGAGCCGCGCCGTACCCTGGGGGAGGCGATGGGTACGATCTGTGGGAGCGGGAGCGCGACGGCGGCCGACACCGTCGAGGCGGTCGAGCAGGCGATCGACGACGCGCGCCCTCGGCTCGGTGAGACCCGCCCCACGCTCGGGCTGCTCTTCGTCTCCCCGGTCCACGATCTGGCGCGCGCCCTCCGTGCGGCGCGCAAGCGGCTGGCCGGGATCGACTGGCTCGGGTGCACCACGGCGGGGGAGATCACCGAGCTGGGGCTCACCCAGGGTGGGGTCTCGACCTTTCTGATCGGCTGGGGGGACGCGTCCCATCGGCTCGACGCGGTGCGGCCGCTGCAGGGGGCCGCCAACGGGATCGCCAAAGAGCTCGCGGCCCGGTGCGCGGCGCTGCTCGAGGGCGAGCGCGGCGCTGGCCGCACGCATCTGGCGTCGCTGCTCCTCGGAGACGGCCTCCACCCCGGGTTCGAAGCCCTCATCGCCGAGATCCGTCGCGTCGTCCCAGGCCACCAGACCCTCGTCGGCGCGGGCGCGGGCGACGACGGCGCGCTCGCCCGGACGTTCGTGGGGACGGGGGAGTCCGCCCTGGAGGGTGGGGTGACCGCGCTCCACGTGGCCTCCAGTCGCGGCTGGGGGGTGGGCATCGGGCAGGGCGTGACGCCGTCGTCCGATCGCATGACCGTGACGCGGTCGGTCGGCAACGTGGTGTACGAGCTCGACGAGCAGCCGGCGCTCGCGGTGTTCGCGGAGTACGCGCGGGCCCGCGGTGACGCCTTCGACCCGGCCGCCCCGGGCGCCTATCTCGTCCAGAACGAGCTCGGGATCTACTTCTTCGACGACATCGTGCGCGTCCGCGCCGGCATCGGGCTCACCGCCGACGGCGGGGTTCGCTACGCGGGGGAGGTGCCCGAGGGGGCGAGCGTGGCCGTCGTCCGGGGGGAGCCGCTCGGGCTGATCGCGGCCGCGCGCGGAGCCGCGGAGCGAGCCCGCGCGGCGCTCGACGGGCCCGCCGCGGGCGTGCTGCTCTTCAGCTGCGTCACGCGGGGGACCATCCTCGGCGAGCGCTACCCCGAGGAGATCCGCGCCATCGTCGACGTGTTCGGGCGCGGGGTGCCGCTGGCGGGCTTCCTCAGCTACGGCGAGGTGGCGCGGGTGAAGGACAAGCTCGACGGCTACCACAACCACACGGTCGTGGTCGCCGCGATCCCCGAGTGACCTCAGGCGGCGCGCGCGAAGGGGGCGTCGTCGAAGCTGCGCTCCCACTCCATCTCGAGGAGCTGGTGCTGGTCGAGCAGGGCCGCGCGGGCCCAGTCCAGGCGCAGGTACGCCTCGCGCTCGAAGCTGACGAGCAGCGGCACGAAGCGCTCGTCCGAGCGGGACGCGAGCAGCGCGTTGGCCGCGTCGACCACGTCCACCAGCTGCACCCAGCCGCCCTCGACGTCGAGCCGCTCGAGGCGCGCGTCGCGGCGAAGCGCGGGGAAGGGCCGGCGGTCCACCGTCACGCCGGCGAGCACCGGCGCCGCGCCGACGAGCCGGGCGAGCCACGCCATCGCGTTCATCGGCTCGCCCAGGCGCACCGCCGCGTACCCGTCGCCGCGCCGCCGCCCGAGCGACATCTCCGGGTCGCCGCCCGCGTCGTACCAGGCGTGCATCACCTCGACGAAGCTGTCCGGGTCCGGCGGACGGGCGGCGTCCGCCCCCAGCGCGCGCCAGAGCTGCGCGTAGCTGAAGCCCTCGACGAGCCCCGCGTCGTGCGCGGCGTCGAGGTAGTTGCACCATCCGGCGTGGAGGCCGGGCGCGAAGGGAGCGGGGTGTTGCATCACCCCACCCATCGGGCGAACGCGCCGCTCGCTTGAGCTCAGAAGGGCGAGAGGATGCGGCTGTCGTTCTTCGTGGGGGGCGGTGGTCTGGGTTCGAAGATGGTCGGGCCGTCGATCGGGTCTGGACGGTCCCGCTCGGTTCGAGCAGGGGGGGGAGCCGTCGCTCCACCCGTTCGGGGTCCGGCCGACGTTTCGGCTCCCGTCTCGCCGCCCAGGGAACGAACCTGAGGAGGCTCTGGGGGCGGGGCCTGACGCCGCGAGCCTCTGGTTCGTGTTGCGTGGACGGGGCGCGCCTCCTCCTCCGGGCGCATCTCCAGCGTGATCCGGTTGTTCATCCGGAACGTCGTCTGCTGGCGGGCTGTCTGCCAGCCGGGCGCGCGCGCCTCGATGGTGTGGAGGGTTGGTTCCTCTCCCTCGGCGGGATCGGCGTCCTTCTGGACCTCCCCGTCGTAGCCGTTGCCCACGAGGTTGCCGTCGATGTACAGCCTCGCGTCGTCGGGGCCCTCGACGTTCACGACGATGTGGACCGTCTCCTGACCGGCCGCCACCTGGGTCACGTCGGGACCCTGGGGCGTGGGAGGAGGCTCCTCCTCCTCGGTGAGCTCATCGGGCGGGTTGGCGGCCACGTCGCCGATGGGGTCGGTCGTGTCGCCGGCCGTGGCCGACCCGCCGTCGTCTTGCAGCGCGAGCCAGGTGCCGACGCCGATGCCCGCCACGGTGAGCAGGCCCACGAGGAGGAGCACGGCGAGGAGCGCGGCCATGCCGCCCTTCTTGCGCTCCTCCTGCGGGTAGGGCGTGCCGGTCGCGCCGAGCGAGCCGGGCGCGGGGGTGTTGGGCAGGTAGGCGGTGCCGGTGGGCGTCATCGCGCCGCCGGAGAGCACGGAGGGGCCGCGGCTCGAGGTGCTCGGGGCGTCCGTCGCGACCACGGGCGCGTCGTTCATCGCCATGAACGGGGCCAGCGCGTTCTTGATCTCCGCCACGCTCTGGTAGCGGTGGTCGCGGTCCTTCGCGAGCATCCGGTTGACGATCTGCTGCAGCTCCTGCGGCACGTCGGGCCGGTAGTGCGCGAGCGAGGGCGGCGGCTCGGTGCAGATCTTGAGGACGAGCATCGGGTAGGACTCGTCGTCGAAGGGGTACTGCGCGGTGAGGGCCTGGAAGAGGATGACGCCGAGCGAGTAGATGTCGGCGCGGTGATCGATGTCGCGCTTCCCCTGACACTGCTCGGGCGCCATGTAGTACGGCGTGCCCAGCGCGGTGCCGGTCTGGGTCAGCGAGCGATCCTGGCCCTGCGCGTCGGCGATCTTCGAGATGCCGAAGTCGAGCACCTTGGCGAAGTTCGGATCGTTGCGCCGCTCGATGAGGAAGATGTTCTCGGGCTTGAGGTCGCGGTGCACGATGCCCTTGGCGTGCGCGGCGGTGAGCGCGTCGCAGACCTGGGTGAGGATGTGCACCACCTTGCCGAGCGGCTGCGGGCCCGCCGACTCGATGTCGTGCGACCAGTCCCGCCCCTCGAGGAACTCGAGCACCATGTAGGCCGTCCCGTCCGGGAAGCGGCCCATGTCCGTGACCTCGATGATGTTCGGGTGCCCGATCGAGGTCGCGGCCTCGGCCTCACGCTGGAAGCGCGCGACGATCTCGGGGTTCTGCGCGAACTGAGCGTGGAGGACCTTGATGGCCACCCGTCGCTTGATCAGGACGTGCTCGCCCTCGTAGACGGCGCCCATGCCGCCGTCGCCGAGCTTGCGCACGATCCGGTAGCGCTCCTGCAAGACCATCCCGAGGCGGGGGTCCTGCGGCGGCGCGGCGGGCTGAAGGGCGTGGTTCTCCATCGAAAATCTCCGAGACAACGGTACGGAATCGCGGGTCGTTCGGCAACGCGCGGGGCCGGCCTTTTCCGTCCGGCTGGCTACCTCATCGGCGCGAGCCCTCCGTTGGGTACGTGTGAACCGACGATTGCTTGGGTCGATCGCCCGGCTCGAGGGGCGCGCCCGCCTCCAGCAGCGCCTCGAGCAGGCGCCCCGTAGCGCGCAACACGTCGATCCCCAGCGCGAGCGGCACGGGGGGAGATTCTCCATGGATCACGGCGTGTTGGAATGCCCTGAGCATCTCGGTCTCGGCCGCCCCGCCGCGCTCGAAGGGGGCGCCTTCGCGGGTGATCGACCGGCCCTCGCGGCGCCACTCGAGCCCCCCCGAAAAAAGCTGGGCCACGTCCACGGGGCTGTCGAAGTCCAGGTCGATCTCGGTCTCGCCGCGTGTGTGGCGGAGGCGCGCCGCGACCCGGGTCGGTCGCCGCTCGCCCTCGAAGGTCGCGCTCAGCACCTCCTCGACCGGTCCTCGCGCTGCGCAGGGGAGGGTGAGCGCGTGGTGAAGGGTCTCGAAGAGCGCGCCCCGGTGCCACGAGCTCGGCGCGTCGGGCGACTCCGCGGGCACGCGGCGGCTCCAGCGGAGCGCCCATTCGCGGGTGAGCAGCGGCGCCAGGCCGGGCTCGAACAGCTCCTGCAGAGCGCAGCTGATCCAGGCGCCCGCGAGCGCTTCGGCGTCCTCGGGCCGGGCCGTGACCGGCTTCTCGAGCAGGACCGGGACGCCTCGGGTCGCGCAGGCCTCCGCCGCGGCGCGATGCGCGGGCGTCGCGCAGGCGACGATCGCGGCGTCGGGTCGGGTCGCCTCGAGCGCCTCGTCCAGCTCGGCGAACGCGGAGACCGCGCCCCACCAGCCTCCGCCGCCCGCGCTGGGCGACGTGACGCCGACCAGCGCGAGGCCGGAGACCTCTCCGAGGCGCTCGGCGAGCCGCCGCGCGCGCCCCCCGCTGCCGACCAGGAGGACGCGCAGCGGAGCGTCGTCCTCGGGCTTCGCGTCGATGGCGTGCAGCTCCCCGGGGCCGAAGCGCGCGAGGTAGGCGGCGTCCACGCCCGCGCACTTCACGCGGACGCCGCAGCGCTCGCACGGCGCGTCGAAGCTGCGCTGGGCGCCGCCGGAGCCCGCCAGCTCGGAGTACGGGCCGAGCACGCAGCGCGGGAAGCCGACGAGGCGCACGTCGATGCCGAGGGCGCGCGCCGCCTTCACGGCCGCGAGCGTGGGTGGGACCGCGAGCCCGAAGCGCGGCACGGTGGAGGTGAAGCCCGCGCCCTCCGCGCGCGGCCAGGCGAGCACCCACCGCGCGACGCCCCGCGCTCGGAGCAGGCTCGGCAGCTCGCGCAGGCTGCGGGCGTTGCTGCGCGTCACCTCGGTCCAGACCACGGCGCGCAGCCCGTGAGCGCGGACGGCCGAGATCGTCGCCAGGGCGCGGGCGAAGTCACCCTCTCCCGCGTGGAAGTCGTGGATCGGCGGACGCGCCCCGTAGAGCGACACGGTGAGCGCCGTCGCCCCCTGCTGAGCGCGCGCGGCGACGTCCGACGGGTGGGCGACGTGCGACGGCTCGATGGCGTCCGGCATCGCGTCAGGCGAGCCGGACAGGTCGGCCCGCGTCAGGTCGGCCCGAATCAGGTCGGCCCGCGTCAGGTCGGGACATGGAACGCACCGCCTGGGTGCTCGCGGGACCGCTCCCCGAGGGTGCTCAGACCCTGCGGGATCGACGCGCCTTCCGCGAGCCGGGCGTCGAGCGCCCGGCCGAGCGCGCGCACGCCCAGCCCCGCCATCTCGTCCGTCGCGGTCTGGCCGTCGCCCCCGTTGACCAGGTACAGCGCGAGCCCCTCGGCGCGGCCGATCGGCTCCGGGTCGCTCGCATCCCAGCGGAAGACCTCCGCCGCGAAGCGCGCGCCGGTGCGAATGGAGAGCACCACCGGGATGGCGCCGGCGCGGACCGCGTGCACCGCCTCGACTCGCCAGTGGCCCTCGATCACGCGTCCCCGCAGGTCGCCGAAGAGGGCGCGGACCGCCTCGTCGGGCTGCCGCAGGCCGTGGAGAGGGTCGGGTTGGGCGGGGGGAGGTGAGGAGGCCTCCGCCTCTACGCGGTCGTCCGCTCGAGCGCTGCCGAGGCCGACTCCGACGCTCGCGCCCGCCACCGCTACGGTGGAGATCGTCGCGGCGATACCCAAGAGCGCATCACGCCGTCCCAACCGCTCGTTCTCGTCGACGCTCAACCCATGCCCTCCGTGCACGGGAAGGGTATCGGTGGCACGGCGCCACGGTCAAGGTCGCGCATCCACGGTAAGCTCCGGAGGCATGGCGCTCCTCGACGTCATCCTGGGCTACGACTGCAACCTCGCGTGTGACTACTGCACCATCACGCCCGAGATGCGTCGGCGCGCGCTCTCGACCCGCCGCGTGCTCGACGCGCTGAAGTCCGCCGTCGCCGAGGGCTTCGACCGCGTGAGCTTCACGGGCGGCGAGCCCACCATCCGGACCGACCTGCTCGGGCTCGTGAGGGCCGCGCGACAGGTCGGCTACCGCGACATCAAGGTGCAGTCGAACGGGCTCCTGTTCGCCCATCGCCCCAACCTCGAGCGGCTCGTGGAGGCGGGGGCCACGACGTTCCACGTCTCCATTCATACGCACCTGCGTGAGCCCTACGAGGCCCTCGTCCGGCGCGCGGGCACCTATGACGCGATGGTGGCGGGCCTCGGCCACGTCGCCGCGGCGGGGCTCGATCCCGTGGCCGACGTGATCTTGAAGAAGGACACGTTGCCTCGCCTCCCGGACGCGATCCGGTGGCTCGAGGCGCGCGGCGTGCGGCGCGCGGATCTCTGGCTGGTCTCGCTCACCGACGGCAACCGGGACGCCATCGCGTCGCTGCCCCGCATGACGCGGGTGGCGGAGGTGATGGCCGAGGCGTTCGACGTCGGCGACGCGCTCGGCGTGACGCTGCGCTCGCTGCACCTCCCACGGTGCCTGCTGGGGGCGTACGCGGATCGGGCGCACGATCCGGCGGCGGAGCGCGTCCGCGTGCTCACCCCCGATGATCTCTTCGACCTCGAGGGCAGCAAGCTCACGCCGCAGGTTCATGTGCCCGCCTGCGAAGGTTGCGCCGACCGGGCCCGCTGTCGCGGCGTCCGGCCCGACTACCTCGAGGTGTACGGCGACGCCGAGATCGCGGCCGCGCGCGGCGCGCCGTCGAGCGTGCAGCCGACGCGCCTGGCGGTGCTGCCGTGAGGATCGGCGTCGATCTCGGCGGCACGAAGATCGAGGCCATCGCGCTCGAGGGCGGCGAGGCGCGCGCGCGCCGTCGCGTCCCGACCCCGGCCGCCGAGGGGTACGACGCGATCGTCCGAGCGGTCGTCGGGCTCGTGCGCGCCGTCGAGTCGGAGGTCGGGCGGGAGGGCACGGTCGGCGTCGGCGCGCCGGGCGCCATCTCCCCCGCGACCGGGCGGCTCCGCAACTCGAACACCACCTGCCTGAACGGACGCCCGCTCGACCGTGATCTCGCGACGGCCCTCGGCCGCGAGGTCCGGATGGCCAACGACGCCGACTGCTTCGCGCTGTCGGAGGCGAGCGACGGCGCCGCGGCCGGGGCGCCGACGGTGTTCGGCGTCATCGCCGGCACGGGCACGGGCGCCGGGGTGGTCGTAAACGGCAGGTTGCTCGCTGGGCCGAACGCGATCGCGGGGGAGTGGGGCCACGACGCGCTGCCCTGGCCCGACGCGGACGAGCTCCCCGGGCCGGCCTGCTACTGCGGCCTGCGCGGCTGCGTCGAGACGTGGATCTCGGGCCCGGGGCTGGCGGCCGACCACGCGCGCGCGACCGGGGAGTCGCTCGACGGCCCGGCGATCGCCGAGCGCGCGGCGGCGGGCGACGCCGGGGCGCGGGCCACGCTGGAGCGTCACGCCGATCGCTTCGCGCGCTCGCTGGCGATGGTCATCAACGTGCTGGACCCGCACGTCGTCGTGCTCGGTGGAGGCGTCGGGCGCATGGCACACCTCTACGAGGCCATCCCCGCCCGCTGGGGTCGGTGGGTCTTCAGCGACGAGGTGCGCACGCGGCTCGTCCCGCCCACGCACGGCGACAGCAGCGGGGTCCGCGGCGCCGCCTGGCTCTGGCCGTAGCTACTGATTCGCTACGCCGCCGACGAGCGCAGCTCGGCGATCTGCGCCTCGATCGCCTCGCGCACACGCTGGCTCTCGCTCTCGATGGCGTCGACCATCGTGGCGTGATCCGCGTCCATCGGGGCGTTCTCCAGGGTCCGGCAGAGCTCCGAGAGGTGCCGCGCGCCGATGCTCGCGCTGCTCCCGCACAGCGCGTGGGCCGCGCGCGCGAGCGTGACGTGATCCTGCGCGCCGGCCAGCTCTCGAATGCGCGCCACCTTCTCCGGCGCGTCGTCGAGATAGAGCTCGAAGATGTCCATCAGCGCTTCGGCTCCCACCTCCGAGAGCAACATCATCAGCTCCGCGACCGCGTCGGGGTCGAGCGCGGGCGGGGCGATGGCGCGGGTCGTGGTCTGTACGTTCATGGTTCCCGATCTCGTGGGCGCCTCGATGTGCGCGTCCGGCAACCAGCGCTCGAGGAGCGTGACGAGGGAGCGCTCCTCCACGGGCTTGCTCAGGTAGTCGTCCATCCCCGCGGCCAGGCAGCGCTCGCGATCCCCCGCCATCGCGTTCGCCGTCATCGCCGCGATCACCGTGTGTCGAGGCTGGCCCACCTCGCGGAGGCGCAAGGTGGCGGTCGCCTCGAAGCCGTCCATCTCCGGCATCTGGCAGTCCATCAGGACCAGGTCGTAGGGGACCTGCTCCGTCGCCCGCAGCGCCTCGAAGCCGTTGGCCGCGACGTCGGCGTGCAGACCCAGGCGCTCGAGCATGCGCACCGCCACGCGCTGGTTGACGGCGTTGTCCTCCACCACCAGCACGCGCCCCCGGCGCAGCGGAGGGGTGTCGCCCGAGGCGCGCTCGGCTTCGAAGAGAGAGGCCAGGGCCCGGCGCGTCTCCTCGGGGTGCAGGGTGCACACGTCGATCGGGATCGCGGTCGCGCGAACGTCGCGCCGCACGTCGAGCGCGTCCCTCGCGACGAGCGTCGGCGTGGGGTCGTCGGGATCGATCGATTCGGGCGGGACGAGTCGGGCGTCGCCTCCGAGCCACGCGACGTGGTGTGACAAGGCGAGCGCCGCCGTGCCGCGCACGGCGACGCGGATCTCACGGCCCTCGAGCGGCGGTCGCGTCTCGGAGCGCTCCTCCGGGAGTCGCGCGGTGAACCAGAAGAGCGAGCCCTCACCGACGTCGCTCTCGGCCCCCATCGCGCCGCCCATCAGCGCGGTCAGGCGGCGCGCGACGGCGAGGCCCAGGCCGGTGCCCGCGAAGCGCTTGCGGCTCGAGGCGTCGCCCTGCACGAAGGGCGCGAAGAGCGCCTCGATGCGGCCCTGGGGGATGCCGCAGCCGGTGTCTCGCACCTCGAAGCGCAGCACCTCGGGGCGATCCCCCCGGGTCACCGACAGCGTGATCTCGCCGTGGGTGGTGAACTTCAGGGCGTTGCCCACGAGGTTGACGAGCACGTGGCGGAGGCGGCCGGAGTCTCCGAACACGCGCGCCGGGACGTCCGCCTCGCTCCACGCGGCCAGGATGAGGTCCTGCTCGCGCGCGGGGTCCGCGAAGAGGTCGACCACCTCTCCGAGCAGGGCCGCGATCTCCAGCTCCGAGCGCTCGAGCTCGAGCCGCCCCGACTCGATGGCCGAGAAGTCGAGGATCTCGTTGACGATGGCGAGGAGCTGCTCGGTCGCGGTGCGGACGGTGCGCGCGTAGCCGCGCTGCTCGGCGTCCAGCGACGTACCGAGCAGGAGCCCGGTCATCCCCATCACGGCGTTCATCGGCGTGCGCACCTCGTGGCTCACGTTGGCCACGAACTCGGCCTTGGCGTGCGCCGCGCCCGCGGCGGCCTCCGCGAGCACGAGCGCGTCCTCCTCGAGGGTCGTGATCCGCCGTTGGGCCGCGCCCAGGGCGGCGTCGTACGCGGCCGCCTCCCGGTCCACCCGGAACGCGAAGCGCACGCCGCTCGCCAGCGCCGCGGTGAGCGGCAGCCCGGCGAGCCAGGGTAGGTCGCCGCGCCAGAGGAACACGAACACGAGCCCCCCGGTCGCGGCGCCGGTGAGCACCCAGCGATCGGGGCGGCGCTGCCAGCGCGCCAGGTAGGGGACCGGGAGCGCGAGGAGCGCCGCGTGCGCGAGGGCCACCGTGACGTCGTCCGCGTCCAGGGCCAGGCCGATCGCCGTGAGGGCCGCGGTCAGACCGAAGCCGAGGGGCGCGCCGCGCCGGGGAGCCCAGAACGAGGCGAACGCGGCCGCTCCGGCCAGGGTGAGCCAGAGCCAGGGGGTCGCGGCGAGGAACCCGGTCCCCGCCGCGGCCGCGACGAAGCCGATCGCCCCGAGGCTGATCGGCGCGCGCATCGCCCCGCGGAGCGCGGGGCGGCCGTCGAGCGACGGCTCTGGCGGTGCGGGGGCGGTCATGGGCCCGAAAGGAGCCAACGGCGGGCCTCCCCGAACCTTGAAAGGCGGGCGCGTCAGGCCGGCCGGATCGGGCGGACCAGGTCCTCGGGCGCGATCAGCCAGGGCGGCTCGGGGGCGTCGTCGAGCTGGTAGAAGCCGCCGCAGAAGCAGGCGTGCGCGCAGCCCTCGCAGACGGGCTCGCGCGTGCGCCGCTCGGCCAGGTAGGCGGCGAGGTTCACCGTCTCGTTGTTCACGAAGACCATGTGCCGGCCGAGCTTGGCCAGGTCGCCCTCGAGGTGCGCCTCGTAGCCGGGCATGAAGCAGAAGGGCAGGTTGATGACCTGGATCTTCATCCGGTCCTTCCAGCGATCGATCACCCGCATGGTCCGCTCGGCCGCGGCCCGCGTGTCGGGCGCGACCCACTTGGTGGCGCGCCCGAACGGGGTCAGGAACTGCACGTTGATCCAGCGCAGGCCCAGGTCCCACGCCAGCTGCGTCATCTCTTCTTGCTTGTCGTGGTTGCCCTTGGTGATGGTCACGTTCATGCCCAGCTCCACGCCGGGGGGCGCGTGCGCGAGGCAGCGGCGGACGCCCTCGGTGGTCTGGGCGAAGGCCTCGGCGACCCCGACCTGCTGCGCGTGAATGCGCGCGTCGGGCCCGTGCACGCTGAAGAGCAGCGTGGTCAGGCCGCTGGTCACCAGCCCCTTGGCGTAGGCGTCGTAGGCGCAGCGGCGGCCGTTCGTCGTCACGTTGACGCGCTCGTAGCCGACGGCGCGCGCGTGCTTGATCAGCGGGACCAGCTCCGGGTTGAGCGTCGGCTCGCCGCCGTCGAAGTCGACCATCGTCACCCCGCGCTCGCGGTAGGCGTCGAGGTACTCGCGCTGGCGCGTGGGGTGCCCGTCGACCTGCGTGCGCGTGCCCACCGCACAAAACGTGCAGTGGTTGTTGCAAGTATACGTGACGTTGACGATGAGCTTCTCGGGCCCCCGCGAGGCGGCGAGGCGTTTGTCGAAGGTCCAGCGGAACTTCTCGAGCGTCTCCGCGTCGAGGGCCTCGGGCTGGGTGGGCGCCGTCTGGAAGCAGGGCC
>SHBB01000260.1 GCA_004213565.1 Sandaracinaceae bacterium | reverse complement strand
CAGCCCAGCCAGCCGACCTCGCGGCGCGCGCCGAACCCGCGGAGCAGCGCGGCGCCCGCGGCCGCGGCGACCGCGACGGCGCTCAGGATCGCGAGCGCGGGGTGCGTCGCGAACCCGGCGAAGAGGGCGGCGAGGGCGGAGAGCCCGAGCCCCAGCCACGGGGGCGGGATCGGCGGCGCGGAGAGCGCCTCGTACGCGGCCGAGCGGTCGGGAGAGGGGGTCGGGATCGGCTTGCGACGGACCGGCGCCTTGGCCGCGCGGCGGCGCGCTGTGGTGGTCCGCAGCTGCTCGCGCGAGGCGTCGTGGTCGCGCTCCCCGTCGAAGTAGCGGCCGCGGCAGTCCACGCTGCACAGGAACCGGAAGCCGTCCTCGAGCAAGATCACCGCCCCGGCGCGCAGCGGCTCGACCTGCTTCCCGCAGACGGGACACGGGACCTCGGGCAGCCGCGGCCGCTCCGGAGACGGCCTCGCCTCCATGGGAGCCGTCTCGGAAGGAGCAGCCTCGGAGGCGGTGGCCTCGAGGGGAACGGAGGGCTCCACGGGAGGCGGCCCCTCGCTCTGGGTCGTCGGCTCGGACGGCACGATTGCGGGGCATACGGTCGTCCCGGCACGCGGTCAACCACGGCCGCGTTTGACGCGCTGGGCAAAACGCGGAAGCTTCCGCCGCGATGAGTGACAAAGCCTGGGGCGGACGATTCGAAGACGAGCTCGATGCGCTGGCGCTGCGCTTCAGCGCGTCGGTCGACGTCGACAAGCGGCTGGCCGACCAGGACATCCGCGGATCCATCGCGCACGTGCGCATGCTCGCCTCGCGCGGCGTGGTGACCGAGGCCGACGCGGAGAAGATCGCGGCCGGGCTCGAGGCGATCCGCGGCGAGATCGAGCGCGGCGAGATGCGCTGGGATCCCAAGAAGGAGGACGTCCACATGAACGTGGAGTCACTCCTCACCGAGCGGATCGGCGAGGCCGGCGGGCGCCTCCACACCGGCCGGAGCCGCAACGACCAGGTCGCGACGGACATGCGGCTCTGGACCCGCGAGGCCTGCGCCGACACCTGCCGCCGCATCGACCGCTTCCTCGCGGTGATCGCGCGGCGCGCGCCCGAGCTCCAGGATCACCTGCTCCCCGGCTACACCCACCTCCAGCGCGCCCAGCCGGTGCGCCTGTCCCATCACGTGCTGGCGTGGGCGGAGATGCTCGAGCGCGATCGAGGCCGGCTCGAGGACGCGGCGCGCCGACTGAACGAGAGCCCGCTCGGCTCGGCCGCGCTCGCAGGTACGACCTTCCCGCTCGACCGCGAGATGACGGCGAAGGCGCTCGGCTTCCGCGGCCCCACCCGCAACTCGCTCGACGCGGTGGGCAGCCGAGACTTCCTGCTCGAGGTCCTCTCCGCCCTGAGCATCTGCGCGGTGAACCTGTCGCGCGTGGCCGAGGAGCTGGTGCTCTGGAGCAGCCAGGAGTTCGGCTTCGTCGAGATGAGCGACGCCTACACGACCGGCTCGTCGATCATGCCGCAGAAGAAGAACCCCGACATGGCGGAGCTCGCCCGCGGCAAGACCGGGCGCGTGGTCGGCCACCTCGTCAACCTGCTGATGCTGATGAAGGCGCTCCCGCTCGCGTACAACCGCGACATGCAGGAGGACAAGCCGCCGGTCTTCGACGCCTTCGACACGGTGAACGACTGCGTCGACGTGCTCGCGGGATCGATCGACACGGCGCGCTTCGACGCCGACCGCATGCGGGCCGCGCTCGAGCACGGCTTCGTGGACGCGACCGAGGTCGCCGACTGGCTGGCCGCGCACGGGGTCCCCTTCCGGGAGGCGCACCACGTGACGGGGCGCCTCGTGAAGCGGTGCGTGGACGCGAAGAAGACGCTGCCCGAGCTGACGCTCGAGGAGCTGCGGGAGGAGCACGAGGCGTTCGACGAGACCCTCTTCGCGGCCCTCGATCCGGAGACCGCCATCGAGCGGCGCGCCCTCTACGGAGGTCCGGCGCGTGCGCGCGTCGCCGAGCAGATCGAGGCGCTCGCGGCGCGGCTCGCCAGCCGCGACGTCCAGCTCGGGGAGGCGTGATGGAGCGCGGCACCCGCACCGAGATCCCCTTCTCGAACCACTGGGTCTACGAAGACGGCGCCCTGACCTGCGACGGCGTCCCCCTCCGGGACGTGGCCGACGCGCACGGCACGCCGACTTTCGTCTACTCGGGGTCTTGTATCGACCACGCCTACGACCGCCTCGTCGCCGCCGTGCCGCAGCCGTGTCTGGTCGCGTACGCGATCAAGGCCAACAGCAACCTGCATCTCCTGCGACGGCTCGCGGCGCGCGGCTGCGGCGCCGACATCGTCTCGGGCGGGGAGCTGCGGCGCTGCCTGCAGGCGGGCATGGACCCGGCGAAGATCGTCTTCAGCGGCGTCGGCAAGACGGACCGCGAGCTCGCCCTGGCCCTCGAGGCCGGGATCCGCGCCGTGCACGTGGAGAGCGCCCCCGAGATCGACGCGCTCGAGGCCATCGCGGCCGAGCGCGGGGTGCGGGCGCCCATGACCCTGCGGGTGAACCCGGACGTCGATCCCGACACCCACCCCTACATCGCGACGGGGCTGCACGAGACCAAGTTCGGCCTCGAGCTGGACGCGGCGCGCGCGCTGTTGCCGCGCGTCGTCGCGAGCCCTCACCTGCGGCTCGAGGGCGTGGCCTGCCACATCGGCAGCCAGCTGGGCGGGCCCGACCCGATGCGGGACGCGACCGAGATCCTCGCGCGCTTCGCGGTGGAGTGCGTCGAGGCGGGGGCCGAGCTCCGCTGCATCGACGCGGGCGGCGGCTGGCCCATCCGCTACGGGGACGAGGACGCCGAGCACGCGCCCTGGCCGGACTTCGGCGCCGCCATCGCCGAGGGCCTCGAGGCGGGCGGCGCCGCGAAGCTCGGCCTGGAGCTCATCGTCGAGCCGGGCCGCGCGCTGGTCGGCGACGCCGGAGGGCTGCTCACGCGTGTGATCTTCATCAAGGAGCAGGCCGACAAGCGCTTCGTCATCGTCGATGGCGCCATGACCGAGCTCATCCGGCCCGCGCTCTACGACGCCTACCACGCGATCATGCACGTCCGGGAGCCTGGCGACGCGGCGCACCGCCCGGCCGACGTGGTGGGCCCGGTGTGCGAGACGGGCGACTTCTTCGCGATCGATCGCGCCGTGCCGCACCTCGAGCGCGGCGACCTGGTGCTGCTCCGCGGCGCGGGCGCCTACGGCATGTCCATGGCGAGCAACTACAACTCGCGCCCCAAGGCGGCGGAGATCCTCGTGGATGGCGGCGAGGCCCGGGTGATCCGTCGCCGCCAGACGGTCGAGGATCTCTGGCGCGACGAGCTGTAGGCCGCGCCCCTCAGCGCGTTGGACTCACCCGACGAAGCTCCCGGCGAGCGCTCGCGCGACCTCCACGGACCGCGTTGGCACAGGCCCTGCTCCACTCTCCTTCGAGCCCGATGGACGGGCGAGGAGAGCTTCATGGCGAACATCAGCGAGATTGAAGGCATCGGGCCCGCGTACGCGGAGAAGCTCGAGGACGCGGGCATCCAGACGGTGGAGGCGCTGCTGGAGAAGGCCGCCCAGCCCGAGGCGCGCAAGCGCATCGCCGCGGACAGCGGGGTGCCCGAGAAGTCCCTGCTCCGCTGGGTCAACATGGCGGACCTCTTCCGCATCAACGGCGTGGGCGAGGAGTACGCCGACCTGCTCGAGCGCGCGGGCGTGGACACCGTGGTCGAGCTCTCGCGACGCAACGCCGAGAACCTCCACGACAAGATGAAGAGCATCAACGCGGAGGAGAGCCTCGTCCGGGCGCTCCCCAGCGCGGGCACGGTCGAGAAGTGGGTCGCGCACGCCAAGGAGCTCCCGCGCGCCGTGCACTACTGAGCTGACGCGGAGGGTGGCGTTCTTTCCTCCCCGACCGACGCCGCCCTCCGCTCTTTCTTCGAGGTGAGCGGCCGCCCAACCCTCCCCGACCCGGCGGTCGCTCACCTCTTTTTTTTCACCGCAGGCCCAGAGCCGCGAGCGTCTCGGGCGCGCACGCGCGCTCCACGAACGGGCGCTGCGCCTCCAGGATCTTCGCTCGCGCCGTTTCGGGATCGAGCCACGCGGCGCGATCCACCTCGGGGAAGCGCTGGACGCGCCCGGAGCGAGGCGGCCACTCGAGCTCGAAGGTATCGCTCACGAGCGCCTCGACGTCGAAATCCGCCGCGACGGCGTATGCGTCCACACGCTTCCCGCCCTTCTGCACGACCTGGCCGAGGTGCACATGGGGGCCAGCCGGGAGCGTGAAGCCGGTCTCCTCGACCAGCTCCCGCTGCGCGGCCGCGAGCGGCTCCTCGCCCTCCTCGAGCAGCCCCTTGACCACGCTCCAGGCGCCGAGGTCCTTCTTCCGGAAGAACGGCCCGCCAGGGTGCACGAGCATGACCTCGGGCGCGCCGCCCACGAGCCGGACGGGCAGGATCCCCGCGCTGCGCTTCGCCATGGCCGCACTCTACGGCGTGCGTACGTCCCAGACATGTTCCGTACGCCCGTCTCCGTCTACATGACCCTCGATCCGATCACCGTGCGCGAGGACGCGAGCCTCGAGGAGGTCGCGAGCGCGCTCGAGCGCCGCCGCATCTCGGCCATGCCCGTCGTCGACGGCGAGGGACGCACCGTCGGCGTGGTCAGCCGGCGCGACCTCCTGCGCGAGGGACAGCTCGTCGTGCCCGAGGGCCGCGGCGTCGCCGAGTGGAAGCTCCCCGAGATGCGCGCGGACGACGTGATGACACGTCAGATACTGTCCATCGCGCCGAGCACGAGCGTGGCCGAGGCCGCGGCGCTGATGCTCGACCAGCACGTGCACCGCCTCTTCGTCGAGCAGGACCGACGCCTTCACGGCGTGCTGACCACGCGCGACGTCATGCGCGTGATCGTCGACCATCACCTCGAGCGCCCCATCTCCGACTTCATGACCCAGCCCGTCCAGACCATCGCGACGTTCGAGCCGCTGGGCGTGGCGCGACGGCAGCTGAAGGAGCTGAAGATCCGCGGTCTGGTGGTCGCCGACGAGGGCTGCCCGGTGGGCGTCTTCGCCGAGGAGGAGGCCCTGGCCTCACGCCATCACGACGCGGCGCTGGCCGTCGACCAGGTCATGGGCCACGAGGTGCTGGTCCTGCGGCCCGAGGTGCCGGCCCACCGCGCGGCCGCGCAGATGCGCGCGATGCACGTCCGACGCATCGTCGCGATGAAGGCCGGCGACATGGTCGGCATGCTCACGGAGACCAACCTCGCGGGGGCCGCGGCCGTCTCCTGAGCCTCCAAAACAGGTCGTGCGTCGGCTTTCTGGCCTGCTAGTACACGCCGGATGGCCGAGGATGCCCCGAATTGGCTGACCCGCCTCGCGGCTGGCGAGCTCGAAGAGGTGACGGAAGTCGAGGCGGCCGAGCTGAAGCTCCCGTCCGGACGCGTCGTCGCGTGTGACCCCCTGGTCTTCCTCGGCGCGGACCCCTTCCAACGGGACGTGAAGCCGGGCACCTACCCGACCTTCGTCGGCGTCATCGCGGGAGAGACCGCCTACGCCAAGCTCCAGCTCGCCAAGCGCGGCAAGATCGCGTCGTGGTCCGTGGCGCGCTGCCCCGGCGAGGACGACGTGGAGGGATGGCCTGGCTACGGTGTCGACTCGGGGGTCGGCTGCCTCGTCGACCGCGCGACGGTCGAGGCGTTCCTGGCGGCCGAAGAGGCCGTCGAAGAGAAGATCGCCCAGAAGGTGGCCAAGGACGGCATCGAGCCGACCGACCCCATCCGCTACCACGAGGCCTTCGAGACCTACCGCGCGGAGATGGGCGACGACCCGCTGGCCGACGTCGAGCCCCAGCTGGCCGACGCGCCCTTCGCCGACGTCATCATCGAGCCCAAGAAGAAGGGCAACCTCATCGCCTTCCGCAGCGGCTCGGGCGACGGCGTCTACGCGAGCTTCTGGGGCCTGGACAAGGCCGGCAAGCCGCTCTGCCTGGTCACCGACTTCGGGGTGCTCGAGCCGACCGACGACGGCGACGAGAGCCTCGACGACCTCGACCTCGGCGAGCTGGACGAGCTGTCGCGCGAGATGGAGGGCGAGATCGAGCGCGCCATGGGGGGCGGCGGCGGCGGTGGCCCGAAGCTCAGCGGGCTCGAGGCGCTCGCGGCCGCGCTCGGAGGGGGCAAGCCGCCCGAGCCCGAGGAGCCCGAGAGCCGACAGGGGCCCTCCCCCCTCTTCATCCAGACCCGCGACCTCGTGAAGAAGTGGGTGAAGGAAGAGAAGATCGAGCTCGAGGAGGGCGCCAACCTCGACGTCTTCGCCGAGGCGCTGCTCGAGAAGCTCGTGTCCCTTCAGGGGCACCGCAACCCGGGCGCGCACGTCGGCGAGTGGCTGCTCGAGCGGAACGAGGTCGCCGACGTGTTCGCGTCGGACGACGAGCTCGAGGCCGACCTCCGCGGCTAGCTAGCTAGCTAGCGGACCGCGGCCTCGAGCCGGGCTTCAGCTCGCGGCTTCTTCCACCCGCGGGATCCACAGCGCCTTGCGCAGGGTCTCCATCTTGTCGGCGACCGCGCGGAGGCGACCCATCGAGGTGCCCACCGTCTGGGTCAGCTCCTCGAGCTCCTCGTCGCCCTCCTCCCGCGCGCTGCGGGCGGCGCGGACGACCTCGGCGATGGAGCGGGTGACCTCCTCGTTCGCGTTGCGCACGAAGTCGACGAGCTTGTCGCCGAACGCGTCGATCTGCTGGTCGAACGCCTCGGCGAGCTTCTTCGCCGCCTCCTGGATGGCCTTGGGGGCCTCCTCCTGGGCGCGCTTCTTCATCTCCTTGTCGGCGCGGCCGCGGAAGAAGTAGGCGAGCACCGGCGCCGCGAGGGTCATCGCCCCGCCCACGAACACGTTCGAGAGCGCCATGATGCCGATGCCGAACGCGCCGAGCGCGATGACGCCGACGTCGTACGCGAGCGTGTTGACGCTCAGGTCGACCTCGGGCCCCGTCCCGCCGAGCAGCTCCTCGAGCTTGCGCCCGCGCTCCTGCGCGTCCTCGGTGACGAAGGCGATGGCCTCCTCGGCGACCTTCTCGAGCCGCTTGGCCAGCTCCTCGCCCTGCTGGTCGGCGAAGGCGCGGAAGCGCTCCTCCATGAAGCTCGGGAGGTAACGCTTGAGATCCTCGGCCTTGCTGCTCTCGATCTCCCCCGGGATGGCGAGAGCGAAGCGCTTGCCGAACTCCTCGACCTCGCGCCGCACCAGCGCCTTGACGCCGCTGAGCGACTCGCGGATCTGCCGCTCGCGCTTGTCGGCCATCTCCTCGGAGTGGCTCAGGTCCTTCTCGAGCGCCTCGAGCCGCCGCTCGAGCTCGGTCTGGTCCATCTCGAGGGCGCGCTTCTGGATGCGGATGCTCTGCTCGAGCGTGCCCGCCGCGCGCAGCCCCGCGTCGAGCGCGTTGTCGAGCAGGACGCGGCCGCGCTCCTCGGTCAGGTACTTGCGCAGCTCGCCCGTGAGCGCGTTCAGCCCCGAGCCCTCGAGGTCTCCCTCGAGCGCCTTCTCGGCGCTGACCGCGTAGACGCGCGGCTCGTCGACCAGCCGGGCGAGGTGACTGCGCGCGTAGGCGAGCGCCTCCTCCCGCTCCTCCTCGTCGAGGAGATCGATCTTGTTGATGACGAACATCACCTTGTCGCGCGAGTGCGCGAGGAGCTTGTTGGCGATGAAGGCGCGCTCCGACTCCTTGAGGATCTGACCCGCGTCGAGGAGGAAGAGGATCGCGTCGGCCTTGGGCAGGTAGCTGTAGGTGATCTCGGCGCGCGTCGAGTTGAGGTCGTTGACCCCGGGGGTGTCGACCAGCACCACGCCGCCCTCGAGGATGGCCGCCGGGTAGTCGACCTGGAGGTAGCGGACCTCCTGCTCGGCCGCCTTGCCGCCGACCTCGTAGTCCGCGACCTGCTCGACCGGGACGTCGTGCTCCTCGTTCTCGCCGACCGCCTTCGCGTGCGGGGTCTCGCCGTGCACCACGTGGTGGATCACCGCGGTGGTCGGCGTGACGCCGGTGGGCAAGACGGGCGCGCCGAGCAGCGCGTTCACGAACGTGGTCTTGCCGTGGTTGAACTCACCGAGCACGACCAGGTGGAAGCGCTCGTCGTCGAGCCGCGGGATGCGGTCCGAGCGCAGGCGGCCCGCGAGCGAGGCGGCGCCGGTGTCCTCGGCGAGGGTGGCGACCTCACGCAGCGACGCGAGCACGTCGCTCTTCTGCGCCTGGTAATCCGAAAGCGGGCTGACCGTCATTCCTCGTTCCCCTTCTCCCCCGCGACTCCCGCCCCCGGCCCCTCGAGCTCGGACGCGGGCTCTTCGCGGCCCTTGGTGATCTGGATGATCTCGCTCGTGCGACGATCGACTTCTTCCATGTCGAGCCCACCTCCGCCCAGGCCCTTCGCCTCGCGATAGAGCTCGCTCTCGGCGAAGACGCGCAGGGCGTGGATGCGCTTGGGCAGGTAGGGGTGCGACGCGAACGCCTCCCCCAGCCGCCCGATGCTGTTCTGGCCCTCCTCGAACTGCTCGAGGAAGGCGTCGATGTTCATCTCCGGGTAGAGCTTGTGCGAGCCCGTGGCCAGCTTGAGGAAGCTCCGGCTCGCCGCCTCGAGGTCGCCGCAACAGAGCAGGCCCGCCCGGTCGCAGGTGATCTCCGCGCGCCGGAACCACTGCCGCAGCGCGACGAGCGCGGGCTGCGCGATCCACGCGAGGAACACGGCCGCGCCCTGGGTCAGGATCATCAGCGCCGTGTTGTACACGACGTGCTTGTTCTGGATGTGGCCGACCTCGTGCCCGATCACGAAGCGGAGCTCGTCCTCGTCGAAGTGATCGATCAGCGCGGAGTGGATGACGATGAACGAGTCATCCTCCGTGCCGTACGTATAGGCGTTCGGGACGGGGCTGTTCTGGATGTAGACCGTCGGCACGGGGACCGTGAGCGTGCGCGCGCAGTCGCTGACGATGTCGTAGATGGACTTGAACTGGCGCGGCCCGACCTTGACCGTGGAGCCGAGCAGCTGGCTGCGCATCATCTCGTGCGAGGTGCGGACCACGGCCGCGGCGGCCATCTCCACCGGCCGGATGCGCTGGAAGCTCCGCAGCATCGCCGCGTCGGCCGAGTAGGCGTAGCGGACGCCGTCGTCGCGCCCCCACGAGCCGGTCTTCTTCTTCTCGAGATAGCCGCCGAAGTCCAGATCGATGGACTTCGCGATGGCGCCGGGGGTCTGCTTGGGGTCGGTCATGGGTCCTCGCGCTTCGAGCCTATCGGAGATCCGTTTCTTTGGGCATGGGGCCTTCGCCGGCCCACGACCAGCCGTGTGCTTCCGCCAGACAACTGCTAGGGTCCGGCCACTGTTCCACCATGCCTGGACTCACGATCATCGGTTCGGGACACCACGTCCCCGGCGAGCCCGTCACGAACGACGATCTCTCGCGCGTCATGGACACGAGCGACGAGTGGATCCGTCCGCGCTCGGGGATCGGGCAGCGCCACTTCGCGCGAGAAGGACAGGGCGTGAGCGAGCTGGCGCTGCCGGCCGCGCAGCGCGCGCTGGAGTCGGCCGGGCTGAGCCCACAGGACGTCGACTACATCATCTTCGGCACGATGACGCCGGACTACATCCTGCCCGGCTCGGGCGGGCTGCTGGGCGCGAAGCTCGGCCTCGAGGGCGTCCCCGCGCTCGACATCCGGCAGCAGTGCGCGTTCTTCCCCTTCGCCGTGCAGGTGGCCGACGCGCTCACCATGGCCGGCGTGGCCGAGACCATCCTGATCGTCGGCGCGAACGCGCACGCGGGCTTCATGCCGTGGGACTGGGACGCGCTCTGGTCCGGCGAGAAGTCGGACGCCGACGCGTACCAGTTCGCCACGCAGCACCGCGCCACGGCCGTGCTCTTCGGCGACGGAGCCGGCGCGGTGGTCTGCCGCCCTCACCCCAAGAAGGACGAGGGCTTCGGCGTGCTCGGCACCGTGTGCCGGACGGACGGCAACCGCCACGATCATTTCTTCGTGCCCGCGGGCGGCTTCCGCCACTACCGCTACTGGGACGTGCCGGTCGACGAGCGCATCCCCAGCATGCGAGGGCGCGAGCTGTTCAAGTGCGCCGTCCAGCGGCTCCCCGCCGTCGTCAAGGAGCTCTGCGACAAGGTGGGCGTCACGCTCGACGACGTCGACTGGTTCGTGGCGCACCAGGCGAACGATCGCATCAACGCGGCGGTGGTGCAGAGCCTGGGCGTGCCGATGGAGAAGGTTCCGTCGAACATCGCGCACTATGGCAACACGTCCGACGCCACGATCCCCATCCTCATCGACGAGATGCGGCGCGCGGGCACGGTGGAAGAGGGGCAGCTCGTCTGCTTCTTCGGCCTCGGCGCCGGCTTGAACTGGGGCGCCGCCCTGATGCGCCTCTGAGGAGGCGCCTGCCTCAGAACCCGAGGCCGGAGGCGAGCCACAGGCCCCAGCCCGGGCCGCGCGGGCCGGCGACTCCGTCGTCGCCATTGAAGTTGACGTTGCCGCGCAGCGTCACGTGGACCTCGTCGAAGCGCAGCGCGGCGAAGGGCTCGAGAGAGGCCACCGCGCCAGGGACCGTGCTTCCGCTCGCGCCGCCCACCAGCCGGAGGCGCGCGCCGGCCGAGAGCGGCCCCGCGATCCGCACGTCGGCGCCGGCCGCGAGCTGGAGGATCACGTCCGTCTCGGCGAGGCTGTCTCCGAGGATCGGCACCAGCACCGCGAGGCCGCCGTCGGCCTCGAGCGTCACCCGATCGACCGGGATGGCGAGCCGCACCGGGACCACGAGCCCGAGCCGCTCGGGCGCCCAGCGCCAAGCTCCCCAGTAGCCGCGCATCGACATCACCGCGCGGTGCGACGCCTCGCTCGCCGCGCGCCCAGCCAGCGTGTCGGCGTCCCGCCCCAGCTCGGCGCGCGCCGCGGCGGGGATCGCCAGCGCCCCGGAGATGGAGAAGCGCGCGTCGCCCAGCGCGCCGTCGAAGCCGGAGCCGAGCACCGGGTTGCCCGGCTGGGCCGCGAAGACGCTGGCGTCGTATTCGGTGGGCGCTCCGCCGATGGACTCCTCGCCGCGCACGTCGGCGTCCGCGAGGGCGAGGCCCCACGAGGCGTGCATCACGAAGTCGCCCTCCAGCCGATAGCGCAGGCCGACCTCGGCCGTCACCAGGGTGACCTGGGCCTCGGTCGGACCGCCGCCCGTCACGCCCAGCTCGCCCCAGACCGCGGCCTGCCGGCCGAGGAGCGTGCGCGGGCTCGAGGTCGCGAGGTCGATGGCGCGCGATCGCTCGAGCGGAGCCGCTTCGCCCACCGCGGGGCCCTCGAGCTCGTCGCCGAGCGGGGGCGGCAGCGCGAGCGGCTCCTCGGCGGGCGGCGTCGGCGCGCCGGGCGCGTAGACGGGCTCGGGCAGATCGTCGGACGCGTCGGGCACGGGCGGCGCTGCGACGTCAGGCGAGCTGCCCGTCTCGTCGCTCGGGTCGTCGAGCGACGTCGCGTCCTGGGCGCGCGCGACGGAGACCCGGAGGAGCGTGAGGCTGAAGAGGCAGGCGAAGGCGATCGACGCCGCCGTGGGGCGGATGCGCATCGCGCGGAGCGTGCCATCGGCCGCTACGCGGCGCTACTCCACGGCCTCACTCCTCGTCTTCACTCCTCGTCGTCGTCTTCGTCGTCTTCGTCGAGGGCCCGCTCGGGGCGCCGGCTCTCCCAGCGCGCGCGCTGGGCCGGGGTGCCGAAGCCGTGCACGAGGCACCACTCCGACAGGTCCTCGTCGAGCAGCTGCAGGATCGACTCGACGCGGTCCATGACGTCCGCGGCGAGCAAGCCGTCCGGCTCCGGTCCGTCTGCGTCGAGGTCGGCGTGGACGAGCAGCATGCCGTCCTCCGTGAGCCCGATCTTCACGGCCCAGTACTGGGTGTTGGTCGACAGGGCCCAGAGCAACAGCTCGTGCCCGGCCCCGGCGGGAGGCGCGATCGCGGCCGAGACGCGCAGCGCGATCTCATCCGCGTCGGGTCCGTCCTCGTCCTGATCGATCCCGAGCGTGACCTCGCCCCAGCGGGCGTCCGCCACCGCGCGCAACCCCTCCGGCGTCGAGGTGACGCCATCGAGATCTTCGTCCAACAGCTCGCGCAGCGCCTCGAGAACGGGTGTGCTCACGCCGGGGACTCTATCACTCGCTCGGCAGGGCGCTCGCACGAACACGCGGCGTCGGCTGCGCGGCCCCCGGCGTGCCGCCGGAGGGGGCGAGCGTCTCCGTGTGACCGTCCGGATAGATGGCGACCGCCCAGTACTCGCGCCCGTATGGGCCGCCGGGGACGCGCGCGTTCCAGTCCAGGTTCAGCCACACCGGGCAGGACGGAGAGCTGCGGAAGTGGATGTTCTCCAGCCGCTCGCGCCCGAGGTAGCGATCCCAGTTGTTGCGGTAGTGAACGGACAGGCGCCGCGCCACCGCCTGGGCATCTTCCTGCACGCAGACCTCCGCGTACGCGTGGCCTCCCTGCTCACCGTCGATCATCACGATGCGCGACTCGCCGCCGATCGCCTCGATCATGGCCGAGAGCACGATCGCGAAGTCGTCGCAGTCGCCCGCGTACTCGTTGGCGATGGTCTGGCTGGCCGGCGCGAAGAACTCGTCGCCGCGCGGATCGTTGACGTAGCGCCACTCGCCCCGCACGTGCGACCAGAGGCGCGCGACCTGCTCGATGCGGAACGGCCCCTCGTCCGCGGCCGCGATCCGCACCGCGGTGTTGCGGGTCTCCGGGCTCGTCGGATCGATCGCCTCGGTCACCGCCGGCGCGATGCGGGCCCGGATGGAGCGCTCCTGCGGCGAGGTCGCCGGCTCGAGCCCGTCGTCGGTCTGCCCGATGCCGAGCCGCTCCGCCGCGCGGCGCAGGCTGTCCGCCGAGGCGCCCTCGCGCCAGAGCCAGACCCCGGCGAC
>SHBB01000026.1 GCA_004213565.1 Sandaracinaceae bacterium | reverse complement strand
CGACCGAGAACCCCATCTCGCTGTCGGGCTGGCCTTCGGGGTGCGGGATCTCGAGGGACGGCGTCGTCGCGGGGCCGGAGGGGCCGCCGTGGAAGATCAGGACGCGCCCCTGCCCGGCGCCTCGGCGCGCGCCGACCGCGAGGTCGGCGAAGTCGTCCCCGTTGACGTCGCCGAGGCCGGCGAGCCCCCAGCTGAGCTCCGCGCTCTCGGCCGGGGAGGGGTCGACGAAGGTGCGCGCGGGGCGCTCGCTCACGCCCGTCCGTCCGCCCGCGAAGAGGTGCGTGCGCCCCTCGTTGGTCTCGGTTCCGTCCCACGCGCGCTCGCCCACCAGCACGTCCATGAAGCCGTCGCCGTCGACGTCTCCCGCCCCCGCCACCGGGAAGCCGAACTGTGGGTTGTCCTGCTCGTCCGGGCCGCGCAGGGTGGCCGCGGGGGTGAGCCCGACGCCGCTCGCGCCGCCGTGGTAGACGAAGGCCCGGCCGAGGTTGTTGCCGCCGCCGTCGAGGGTGTGCGCGCCGACGATGAGGTCCGCGAACCCGTCCCCGTTGACGTCGCCGAGGGGCGCGAGTGAGCGCCCGAAGTTCGCGCCCGCCTCGATCACGGGGCAAGCGATCGTGGCGCTGGGCGCGCCCCCGAGACCAGAGGCCGAGCCGTGGAAGACGTAGACCTCACCGACGTTCGCCTCGCCGTCCACGTCCAGCTGATAGGTCGAGATCGCGGCGTCGGCGAAGCCGTCCGCGTCGATGTCCCCGAGCGCCGCGATCGCGAGCCCGAAGCGGCCCTCCACCTCCGCCACCGGCGGCAGGATTTGGCTCATCGCGCCCGGCCCCGTCGGCGAGCCGGCGAAGACGTGCGCGCGCCCCGCCCGCATCGCGCCGCCGCCCGCGAGGTAGGCGCCCACGAGCATGTCGCCGTAGCCGTCTCCGTCGAAGTCCGTGGGCTGGCGACCGACGTCGACGTAGCGCACGACCGACCACGCGGAGCACTCGGACGCGCAGGCGCGCACGCGCCAGTAGTAGCGCCGGCCGACCGGGGGCGTGGTGTCGACGGGCAGGATGCCCGGGCGGAAGCGCGGCTCGGTGACGGTCTCGCTCACCTCCGCCGCCTCGAACGCGCAGGCGGAGAAGCCCGGCGTCACGCACTCGCTCGAGAGCTGGATCTCGTACCGCTCCGCCCCGACGACCGCGTCCCAGGCGAAGCGCGGGGTGAGCGCGGGCTCCGCCGTCACGACGCTCCCGTGAATGCTGCCCGTCGCCTCGCCGTTGAAGGGGCGCCGCAGGATGGGCGCCGTGAGATCGGGGGCATCGGGCCCCGCGTCCAGGCCGGCGTCGGGTGGCGGCGGGGTCCGCGCGTCCGAGCCCGCGTCGCTCATCGGCAGCCGACACGCCCCTTCGACGCAGCGCTCCGCCCCCGGACAGTCGTCATCCAGGGTGCAGTCGGGGGGCGCCGGGGCCGGGGCACAGCTCGCGAGCGTGCCGGCGAGCGTGAGGAGGAGGAGGCGACATCGCACGGGGTGAGGGTAGCCCGTCGCGCTCCGGCCGCGCGACTCCCCCCTGCGGCGCGTCCCAGTCACCGGGTCGTGGCTTGTGGCCCACCGCCTCAGGTCCTAGAAACGGCCATCATGGCGAGCGGCTACACGGTCCTGGGTCCCGACACCCTCCAGAACCTGCACGATCCGATGCGCGACTTCGCGTACGAGGTGCTCGTGGGGCTCTCGGAGAGCCCCAAGCGGCTCTCGTCGAGGTACTTCTACGACGACGCCGGGAGCCGGTACTTCTCCCGCATCATGTTGCTGGACGAGTACTACCCGACCCGGTGTGAGACCGAGGTGCTCGAGCAGCACGCGGAGGCCATCATCGCGCCGCTCCTCGGGAAGGGGCCGTTCAACCTGGTCGACCTCGGCGCGGGCGACGGCAAGAAGACGATGATCGTGCTCGAGGCGCTCCGGCGCGCAGGAGCGGACTTCACCTTCGTGCCCATCGACATCTCCGAGGGGGCGATGAAGAGCCTCGTCGGTCGAGTGCGGGAGCGGATGCCCGACGTGAAGGTCGAGGGGCTGGTCTGTGAGTACACCGAGGGCGTTCACTACCTGGGGCGCGAGCACTCCGACCGGCGCAACCTCGTGCTCTTCCTCGGCTCGAACATCGGGAACTTCAACCGCGTGCAGGCGCGGGCGTTCCTGCGGCGCCTCTGGAGCTCGCTCAGCGAAGGCGACTACGCGCTCGTGGGCTTCGATCTCAAGAAGGACATCGAGGTCTTGCTCGCCGCCTACAACGATCGGGAGGGGGTGACGGCGGCGTTCAACCTGAACCTGCTCGAGCGCATCAACCGCGAGCTCGGCGCGAATTTCGATCTGGGCAAGTGGCGTCACTACGGCACCTACAACGTCTTCAGCGGCGCGATGGAGAGCTACCTGGTCAGCCTCGAGCCCCAGGTGGTGCGGGTGGACGCGGTCGAGCAGTCGTTCGCCTTCGACGCCTGGGAGCCGGTGCACACGGAGTACAGCTACAAGTACCTGCGCAGCGACGTGGAGGAGCTCTCGGGGGACACGGGCTTCACGGTCAGAGAGCGCTTCGAGGACGCGAACGGCTGGTTCCTCGACGCGCTCCTGCGCGTGGAGCGGAGCGTCGCGGCGCCCGAGCCCAAGGACTGACGCCAGCTTTTACGCGGTCTTGACGGAGGGCGCGCGCGATCCGGCGCAGAGTGATCGCATGACCGACCCGCTCTCTCGCCGGGGCTTCTCGCGCATCGCGCTCGCGGGCGCCGCCTCGCTCTGGCTCCCCTCCGTCGCGCGCGCCGACGTCCCGCCGCCGCTCTCCTCACCCTCGTTCGCGCTCTCCGCCCGGGTGTTCCCGGGCGTGGCGTGTCTGGAGGTGCTGCTCTTCTTGCGCAGCACGGCGTCTCGCGGCGCCGAGGTCCCCGCCCACGGCGTGTGGCTGGCGGGCCACCTCGAGCACGACGGCCAGGTCACGGAGCTCCCGCTCGAGCCGAAGCGCGACCGGCCCCCCATGCCCCGCTCGGGGCCCGTGGTCACACGTCGCGTCTTCGTGCCGACCGAGGAGGCGGTCCGCTACGGCGCCTTCGTCGCGCCCGGCGTCGCAGCGCCTCGGGGCGCCCTCGTACGGCTGCGGGTCCGGACGGTGCGCTTCCATCGCGCCTCGCACGCCGACGCGCGGGCCCTCGAAGCGCTGGACGGCCGCGAGCTCGAGGCGCGGGTGCGTCGGCGGTCGTGATCGAGGCGCCCGTCAACGCGCAGGCGGCGTGGATCCTCGGGCCTGCTCACCTCGACGCGCTCGACGTGGACGGCCGTCCCCTCGGCGAGCGGGCCTCGGCTCGCTACGAGGAGGCGGCGCGGCGGGAGAAGGTCCGCACGTTCGGCGACGCCCGCGACGCCACCGGGCTGCCCTGCAACCACGCCGCGCTCGCGCAGCTGCGCGGCGCGTGGACGGAGATCCTCGCGTGGCTGCGCGACCTCGACGCCGATCACCCCGCGACGGTCGAGCGCATGCACCGGCGAGCCTTCACCGCGGTGACCCAGGCGCCGCTCCTGGCCCTGCGACAGGGGCGCGTCTCCGTGTTCTCGGCCGCCCTCTTCAAGACCGCGCTCGGGTTCTCGGACCTGCTCGCGAGGCTGCTCCTCGAAGGGCGGGTCGACGCCACCGACCCACCTCCGTCCGTCGAGGCGCTCGACGCGTGGCTCGACGCCGAGCCGTGGCTGGTGGGCGAACGACAGGTCTGCGCGGGCTCGCGTGAGCAGATCCGCGCCGCGTGGCGGGCGCTCGTGGAGACGGGGAGATCCCCTCACGCCGAGCCCGATGTCGACGCCTTGGTGGAGCTGGCCGCGCTCCAGGCCGCGGCGGCGGGGGCGGCCCGCGCGCTCGTGCGGGAGGCGCGCCCCGATGACAGTCCCTGCGCCCGCCTCTACCTCGCCGAGGCTCCTCCGAGGCTGGTGCGCTCGCTCCTCCAGGTCGAAGGCGCGGGCCCTGTCCACGCGGCGCTCCTCTTCGCCGATCCGCCGCCGAGCCTGCGCGCGTTCCTGGCCGCGCTCCCGGACCCGGCGGACCCCATGGCGCTGACGGCCGTCGACGCGGCGCTCGTCGCCTGTTCTGCCGATCCTCTCGCGCGCCTCACACGTTCAGGGCTTCGCGCACCGCCGCCGCCGCCCGTCGGCTGACGGGGATGCGCTCCCCGCTCGCGAGCACCACCGCGCCGCCCTCCGCGGTGTCGTAGGCCCGGACCGCGTCCCGTCGCACGAGCGCGCCGCGGTTGACCCGCAAGAAGCCGAAGGGCGCGAGGCGGGCCTCGAGCGCGTCGAGGCTCTCCCGCAAGAGCAGCTCCTCGTCGCCCACGCGGAACACGAGGTACTTCTGGTCGGCGATGAAGCTCTCCACCTCTCGCGCGTCGACGAAGCGCTTGAGCGATCCCGCGGTCACCACCAGCCGCCACGGCTCTTGCTCCGCGGCGGCGCGGCGCACGCGGACCTTCTCCAGCGCGCGCTCCAGCCGCTCGCGGCTGATCGGCTTCAGCAGGTAGTCGTGCGCGTCGGCTTCGAACGCGTCGAGCGCGTGGTGAGGGTGGGCGGTGGTGAAGATCACGGGAGGCACCCCGGGCGTCTCCGCGACCGCGAGGCCGTCGAGGCCGGGCATGTCGATGTCGAGCAGCATCACGTCCGGCGCGAGGGCCTCGGCCTGCGCGAGCGCCTCGTTGCCGTTCGCGGCCTCCCCCGCGACCTCGACGCCCTCGATCCGGCCGAGCAGGCGCACGAGGCGGCTCCGCGCGATCGGCTCGTCGTCGACGATCAGGATCCTCACCCCCGCGCCGCCTCCGGCAGCGTGAGGGTGCACAGGTAGCCGCCTCCCGCGCCGGGGCCACACCGCAGCGTCGCGCGACCGCCGTACAGCAACTCCAGCCGCTCGCGCACGTTGCGCTGGCCCATGCCCGTGCCGGAGTGCGTGGAGCGGCCGGGCCCGACGCCGTCGTCTTCGACCTCGATGTGGAGCCGCCCGTCCTCGTCCGTGACCCGGACGTCCACGCGGCCGCCCTGCTCCCGCTTGCTCAGCCCATGCAAGATCGCGTTCTCCACCAGCGGCTGCAGCAGCATCGGCGGCACGGGCCAGCTGCCCTCGGCGTCGCTCTCGACGGAGCAGCGGAGCCGCTCGCCGAAGCGCTGTCGCTGCACGTCGAGGTAGCTCCGGACCGCGTCCAGCTCGTCGTCGAGAGAGACCGAGCGACGCTCGGTGCTCTCGAGGGCGTAGCGGAGGAAGCCGGCCAGGCGGTCCAGCGTCTCCTCGGCGATGTCGGGGTCGGCGTGCACGAGCCCCGCGCAGGTGTTGAGGCTGTTGAACAGGAAATGAGGTTGCATCTGCGCCTGGAGCGCGGCGAGCCGAGCCTCGAGGGCCGCGGTCCGCTCGCGGTGCGCGACGAGTCGCTCGCGCACGGCCTCGCGTTGCAGGTGACCCATGAAGCTGGCGAGGCCGAGGTAGACGAAGCTCACGAGCACGCCGCGCCAGAGGATGGTCATGCCCGCGCTCGCCGCCTCGGGGTACACCCAGGTGATGAGGGGCAGCTGCGGCAGCGTGAGGGCGGCGACGATCAGCGTGGTGAACAAACCGTGCGCCGGCAGCCGGAGCCAGCCCGAAGCGCCGCGCATCTTCGCCGCGAGCCACTCGAAGCCGCAGTGCACGCCGACCCCGACGATGACCGTGTAGGCGAGGATCGCCGCGAGCGCGCGGACCACGTGATCCGGGTCCTTCACGCAGGTCGGGTCGAAGAGGAACGCCAGCAGCGGCGGCGAGACCACGAAGAACCACATCGCCTGGCGCGGGAGCGCTCGGTGTTCGGGCAGCGCGGGCGTCGAGACGGCGGTGGACATGGACGCGCGTCGAGCATGCGGCACCCATCGTCTTCCGTCCATCAGCGCAGGCTCCGAGCGGACATGTCGCGCAGGAACCGGGTCAGCATCGCGCGGGCGTCGGGGCGCTGGAACATCACCTCGTGTCCGTCCTCGAGCCCATCCTCCGCGAGCTGCACGGTGACGCGTGTGCGCGCGCCCTGGTTGGCGCGGAGCCCTGCGGGGAGGTGTCGGCCCCCGACGAGCGCCATGTCTCGGGTCAAAGGTCGCGAGGTGAACGGCCCGTCCAGCGCGGCGCCCGCCAGGTCGAGCCCGAGGGAGAGCGCGAACGGGTTGGCGATGGGGGGCGGGATGTAGGTGTCGAGCACGCCCTGAAAGACCAGGACGTCTCGCTCGGAGACAAAGAAGTTCCGGTACCAGAGGTCGGCGTGGAGCATGCCCCAGCCGCCGAACGCGCCGACGCGCCCGCGGTCGAAGGGGCCCTCCCCGATCGACGCGCCGCCGGCCACCGACAGCTGGAGCCCCACGTGGTCGAACGCGACGAGATCGAAGCGCTGCGCGACGCCGAGATCGATGGCGAACGCGTAGCTCAGCAGGTTCGACGCGATCCCGGTGCGGAGCACGGCGCCGAAGCCCTCGGGAGTGTGCAGGCGAAGGTCCGCGGCCAGCTCGCCGTAAGCGCCCTCGGTGCTGCCGCCGGCGCCGTGATCGAAGGAGAGCTCGAGTCGAGCCCGGCCCGAGCGGCTGCGATCCTGGGCGTGGGCGGGGAGGGTCTGGAGGAGGAGGGCCAGCGCTGCGATGGCGGCCGGAGTGGTTCGTCTCATGCGACGAAGATGCGTCGCGCTCGCGTGCGCTCGGCGCCGGGTGCGACGGGCGGCGGGGGTCGCGCGACGGGCGGCGGGATCAGAAGACGCCGATGGAGAAGTGGAACGCGCCGAAGGGCTCGTTGAGCGACTCGCGGCGGAGCACGTTGAAGCCGTAGTCGAGCGCGAGCGGGCCGACGGGGGTGGCGAGCCGGAGGCCGAGGCCGGCGGTCGGGCGGAAGAAGAGGCACTGCTCGGCCGTCAGGCCGGTCGGGCAGGTGCCGCCGATGCTCCCGGGGTCCGCCCAGTGGTTGCCGAGGTCGCCGAAGACCGCGCCCTGGAGGCTCTCGAAGAGGGGGAAGCGGATCTCGGCCCGCACGAGATAGAAGAAGTCACCGCCCTGCAGCACCGTGCCCGTGCGCGCCTCGGGGTTCTGGAGCTGGAACTCCGCGAGGTCCTGCGGCTGCATCTGGTCCTGATTGAAGCCGCGCATGGTGTCGACGCCGCCGAGGAAGAACTGCCGGTTGGGGTAGGTCCGCGAGCCGCCCTCGATGTGCACGATGCCGCCGACGCGCACCTGGCCCGCGAGCACGACCTCGCCGATGGGCACGTAGCCGTTGAGGGTCCCGGTCAGCTTGAAGAAGTGGCTGAAGAACGGGTCCATGTCGTCCTGCGTGTCGGTCTCGAGGGTCCGCACCCACTCCACCGACGCGCTCGAGAACCAGCCCTCGGTGGGCACGAAGGGGCTGTCTCGCTGGTCGAGCGCGGCGCCGAGGCGGCTCGAGACGACGATGCTGTTGCCCTCCGGGACGCGCAGCAGCCGCGTGATCTGCGGGTTGCCCATCGCCATCTCGAGGATCTCGTCGATGCTCGCGCGGTCGCCGAAGAGCTGCACGATGTTGTTCTCGAGCTCGCCGGAGAGCGTGAAGGAGAGCCGCGTGATGGGGCGCCAGTTGAACGAGAGCGCCACGCCGTTCTTGTCGAGCCCGAAGGCGCGCTGGTTGTCGCGGAGGTGGACCACGTCGAGCGTGGAGCGTACGTTGTCGACGTTCGGGATGTGGGGCAGGGCCAGCGTGAGGGTGATGCGGCGCTCGAGCCGGTCCTGCAGCGGCAGCCCGCTGATGTTCTGCTCGAGCTCGTCGTCCTGAAAGAAGAACTGCAATCCGAGCTGCGCGCGCGCCGTGATCCCGAGCGCGTAGCCGAAGAGGTTGCGGTAGCCGTACTCGAACGAGCTGCGCAGCCCCTGCCCCGTCGAGATCCCGAGCTGGAAGTCGAAGTACTGCGGGAGGCGCTCGCGGACCGTGACGGTGACCGGCTTGACGCGCTCGGGCAGCTCCGGGTCGGCGGGCTGGATGGTGACGCTCGAGAAGACCCCGAGCGCCATCAGCGCCTCCTGGCTGGCCTGGATCGCGCTCGGCCGCAAGAGGGCGCCCTCGACGAACCGTAGCGAGTCGCGGATGAGGCCCTCGCTCGTGCGCTCGTTGCCCTCGACCTGCACCGCGCCGACGTGCACCTCGAAGCGCTCGACCACGTCGAGCACCACCTCCGCGCGCTCGCGGTCCTGGCTGAAGCGCACGTCCGGATCGATGCGCGCGTAGAGGTGACCGCGCTCGCGGTAGGCCTCGGTCATGCGCCCGATCGCCTCCTCGAGGCCGAGGTAGCTGAACGGCTCCCCGCGTCGAAGGCGCGCGACCTCGAGCAGGGCGCGATCGCCGAGGACCGTGTTGCCCCGCAGGCTCACGCCGAAGAGCAGGGTGCGCGCCCCCTCGAAGACGGGCAGCACGACGACCGCGCGGCCGCGCCCGACCTGCTCGAGACGCGCCGGGCCGACGCGCGCGCCGAGGAAGCCCGCCGCCTCGTAGACGTCGCGGAGATGCTCGACCGCCTGCTCGTAGAGGGGCTCGTAGAACACGCGGCTCGGATCCACCTCGAGCGGGCGGGGCACCTCGCGCGCGCGGCGCGTCCGTCCGCCGCCGAGGCCGAGCCCGTCGGCGGTGTGGCTGTCGACGGGCGCGAACATCCGGGTGTCGGGCAGGTCGCTCTCGAGCACGCTCACCACCTGTCCGCGCAGGTAGTCGCTGTCGAAGTGCGTCGCGCCGGGGAAGGACATGCCCACCACCGCGAGCTGTCGGCCCGGCGTGACCCGGACCTCGAACACCACGCGGCTCCCCTCCCCGCGGTAGCGGTCGATGGTCACCACGGCGCGGTGGAAGCCGTGGCGGCGGAAGAGCTCCGACACGCGGTCCTCGATCGCGGCGAGGCTCCTTCGCGTCAGCCGCTGCTCCTCGAGCTGGAGCACCTCCTCGACCGCAGTGCGCGGGAGCGGCTCGTGGCCGACCAGCCGGATCTGGTAGCGCGGCCCGAGCGACAGCGGGACGCGCAAGACCGCCTCCTCGCCCTCACGCTCCAGCGTCGGCTCGCCGAGCCGCGCCTCCAGCCAGCCCTCGCGCCGCAGGGTGCGGCCCGCCTCGCGCACTCCGTCTCGCAGGCGGGTTCGGTCGAGCACGTCGCCGACCTCGAGGCCCACCGCGTCCGGGATGTCCACGTCGCTCGGCGCCGCGTCGCCCTCGAAGACCCAGCGCGTGATGCGCACCGGCTCCCCTTCGTCCACGCGCACGCGCAGGACCTTGCGGGTGGGGTCGTCGGTGTCACGGAGGCGGAGGGTGATCCGCGCGTCGGCGTACCCGCGCTCCACGTACGCGGCCGCGACCGCCTCCGCGAGCGCGGCCAGCTGGCCCTGCTCGAGCTCGCGGTCGATGCCGAGCGCCAGCACCTGCTCGACGTCTTCGTCGGAGATCACCGCGTTGCCCACCACGTCCACCCGCGTGATCACGATGCGGGGGACGAGCTGCACGATGAGCGCGACGCCGCTGCCCTCGGCCACCGCGTCGATCTGCACGTCCGCCCAGCGGCCGCTCTCGAGCAGCTGCTGAACCGTGGTGCGGAGCAGGCGGCGCGTGAGCGGCGCGCCGATCGGGATGCCGACGTCGCGGGCGCCGGTCGCGCCGCTCGTCTCGCCGGTCACGCGCACGTCCACCACGCGCCGACGCACGAGGTTGCGCGGCAGCTGCGCGGACGCGGGCATCGCGAGCGCCCAGAGGAGCGCCGCGGCGATCGAGAGACGGACAGGCTTCACTCGAATTCCAGACGATAACCCCAGTCGATGCCGAGGTTCCCGAAGGAATTGGTCCCGTTGATGTTGTAGTTGTCGTAGCTCAGCCCGATGCGCTGGTTGTCGTCGAGCTGCCAGTCGAGCGCGCCCCGGAACTCGCGGGACTCGCCGAGCCCCGTCTGCGCGCTGAGCCGCACGCGCTCCGCGATCCGCTTGCCGACCGAGAGGCGCGGCTCGCTGCGGCCGGTCTGTGGCGAGTAGCCGGTCGTCACGCGGATGTCGTCGATGAGCGGGACGGCTCGGCGCACCTCGCGGTCGAGCCCGGTGATGGTCGTCAGCGCCTCGAGCGCGGCGGCGCTCGCGAGGTCGCCCTCCTGCTGGAGCTGCTGGAGCTCGGCCCGGGTCATGCCCACCGCGAGCAGCAGCAGGATGTCCGGCTGCGCGAGATCGGGGTCGCTCCGCGTGATGAGCTGCAGGTTGTCGCTCGAGCCGAGCAGGTTGAGCACGATGCGCCAGCTCGGCGCCGAGAGATCGCTGCTCCGACGGATCTCGGTCGTCGCCTCGATGTCGAGCCGCGGGTCGATGCGGGTCGAGTCGTCGAACGTGATGCGCCCGCGTCGGACCGTGAACTCGTTGTTCTGGAAGTAGAGCTGACCGCGCGTGATCCGCATCGCGCCCTGCACGCCGTAGCGCTGGTCGGTCCCGACGAGCCGGAACGGTCGGTCTCGGGTGTCGAGGCGCACGTCGGCGTCGATGAGGTTGTTCTGGATGCGGAAGGGCCGACGCTGGAGCACGCGCAGGTCGAGCGCGACGAGATCCTGCTCCGGGTCGTAGCGCCGCACCGTGGTGCGCTCCTGCCTCATCAGCCCGCGGACCGCCGTGGCCGCGACGTCGCCGAGGCTCCGCAGCTCGATGGGCCGCGTGTACTCGAAGCGGCTGACGGTCAGGTCGCCGCTGAGGATCGGGAGGCGCTCGCCGCGGCTCCAGTTGAGCTGCATCTCGCCGCCGAGGCTCGTCTCCACGCCTTCGGCGAAGTCGAATCCGAGGTCGCGCGCGGTCACGTCGATCACGTAGCGCTCCAGCGACTGCTCGCGCAGCTCCGCTGCGCCCGACGCCGTCACGTGCCCGCCCGCCATGTCCGCCTGCAGCTCCTCGAGCAGGATCGAGCGCTGGCTGAAGCGGACCCGGCCGCTCACTCGCTCGATGGGGTCCTCGAAGCTCGCGAGCCGGACCCGGCCGTTGCGCAGGTTCGCCTCGCCGTAGAGCTCCGGGTCGGCGAGCTCCCCGGTGACGTTGAACTGCGCCTCGATGCGACCGCTCGCCTCTTCGACGCTGGGCGAGAGGCGCGCGAGCAGGTCGAGGTCCACGTCGCCGTTCACCTGGAGCGCCAGCCCGTCCTCCACCGACGCGCGCCCCCGCACCCGCAGGCGCGAGTCGGGCCCGACGAAGCGCGCCTTGTTGATGGCGAGCACGCCGTCCTTGAAGGTCAGGTCCACGTCCCGGCGGTTGCGGATCTCGAGGTCCGCCTGCGCCAGCCGGACGTCGGTGAGCCGCACGCTCCCCTCGAGCGTCTCTGGCTGCCGGAGCGCGCCGTGGTCGAACGCGAGCACGCCGCTCACCGCGCCCTCGAACGGCGCGACCCCCTCGGTGCGCGGGATCAGCGAGCCGAAGTCGAGGCCGTCGAGTCGGACCTCGCCACGCAGCGGCAGCGGCTCGGTGCGGCCCACCGTCAGATCGACGAAGAGGTGGTCGTCGAGCCCGGAGCCGCAGACCACGAACGCGCTCGGCCGCTCGAAGCGGGGCATCGGACCCTCGACGGTGCGGATGGGCGGGTCGGCCGGCCAGTCCGCGTGGGCCAGGCCGATCCGCGCGCGGGCGCACGGCGCGTCCGGCAGCGCGCGGCGGTCCCAGTCGCTGGCCTCGACGATCCACGGGTCGCTCGTGTCGGTCATGCGCACGAAGAAGCGTCCGTCGCCCAGCGCGCGCCCGTCGTAGGTCACGTTGGTGACGCCGACGTCGAAGTCGGCGCGCATCGCGTCGAAGGTGCCGCCGATCCGTCCGATCGCGGTCGCGACTCCGTCGAGGCCGTCGAAGCGGTCGCCGATGCCCTCGAGCTGACTGAGCATGATGCGGTCCGCCACCGCGTCCATCGCGAGCCGACCGCCGAGGCTCATCGTGCCGTCGACGGAGAGCGTCCCCTCGCCCTTGCGCATCGAGAGGTGCGCGATCGACAGCTCCGCGCCCGCCGCGCCGCGGTCCCAGTCGAGCCAGCGGAAGTGACCCACCATGCGCCCGTCCTCGAACGCGTAGTCGTCCAGCGACGCGGTCGGGAAGTCGAGGTTCAGGTCGACGTCGAGCGTCCCGCTGGGCTCGTCGCCGGGGAAGCCGTTCGTGTACCGCATGTTGGCTTGCCCTCGCGCGATGCCCTGGTAGCTGGCGAAGCGCTCGTCCTCCTCGAACCCGAACACGTGATAGAAGTCGCGCAGCGCGAGCCCGTCGAGGTGCAGGAGCCCCGTCATCTCCAGGCGGTCGTCGTGGAAGTTCAGGTAGAGGTTCTCCGCGCGGTAGCGGCTGTCGTTCTTGGCCGCGCTCACCATCGCGAAGTGCACGCCCATCCCGTCCGGGTCGAGCAGCGCGTCGCTCTCCACGCTGCCGAGGCGGAACGTGTCGAAGACGAAGTCGGCGAGCTGCACGTGGCCGGTCACGTGCGGGTCCTGGAAGGTGCCGTCGATGTTGCACGTCGCCGTCCCGACGCCCTGGATGGGCCAGCGGTCGAGCGGGGTGATGTCGCGCATGTCGACGTCCGCGCTGGCGCTCACCCTCAGCTGGTTGTCGAACCCGAGGTGGACGTCGCCGCGGATGCGGCTGCGGGGCAGCGCGGCGACGAGGTCATGGAATCGCACGGCGTCTTGCCGGATGGACCAGCGGCCGTCGAAGGTGCCGTGGCTCACCCCGATCACGCGACGGACGTGCGCCTCGTGCCACGGGTTGTGGCTCACCCGGAAGTCGCGCGTCCGGAGGTGAACCGGGCCCTCGAGCCGGAGGGGCTCGAGCGTCCCGGACGCGACCAGGGAGCCGGCGAGGAACCACTCGACGATGCCGTTCTCGGTCACGCCGAGGTCGAGCATCAGCCGGGCGAAGCTCACGTCTTCGACGTCGGCGCGCAGCTCGACCGGGAACCCGCGCTCCGGGTCGAGCTCCACCCCGCCGGCGAGGTTGATCCGCCCGCCGTCGCGCGGGACGGTGACGTAGCTCCCGTCGCGCAAGGCGACGCGGTTGCGGTCGGCGAGGAACTCCACGTGCAGCGTCTCGCCGAGCCCGAACTGCTCGATGAAGGCGTCCCGGAGCTCGACCGAGCCCTCCGCGTGCTGGATGTCCTCGCGGGTGAAGAGGTGCGCTTGCAGGGCGACCTGGCCGCGGATCGGCGGCAGGGTCACGTCCTCCGGGAGCGGCAGCCGCTCGAGCTGCGCGAGGTCGTAGCGGAGCGCCACGCGGCCCGTGTAGCCGTGGTCCTCGAAGGGCATGGGCAGCACGGCCTCGTCGACCGCGACGTGCAGGTGCGGCGTCTCGAGCTCGAGGTGCGGCAGCCGGATCTCGTGCTCGGCGATCTCCGCGCGCGCGTCGATGAGGGAGAGGGTGTCTCGGCCGCCGCGGTGTCGGACCCAACCGTCGCGGCTCACCGCCTCGACCGCGATGCCGTCGTCGATGCCCGTCACGTGCAGCTCGACGTGGCGCAGCTGCCCCGACGCGTGCGGCTCGGCGTCGACCGTGAGCGTCGAGTCGAAGACGTGGAAGGCGTCGAAGGGCAGGGTGGGTGGTCCGCCGCCGGGGGGCGGGCCCTCCGCGCGCGGCATGTTCCGGACCTGGCCGTTGCGGATCACGAGCCGGAGATCGGCGCGGCGGATCTGGATCGTGTCGATGTCGATGCCGCCGCGCAGGAGCGCGCGGAAGCTCGGCTGGATGCTCAGCTCCTCCGCCGTGGCGAAGCGCCCGTAGACGGGATCGTCGAGGGTGATGTCGCGCCCGATCAGCGAGAACGGCACGAGCTGCAGCTGCACCCGGCCGATCGTGGCCCGCAGCCCGAGCTCCTCCCGGATGACGTTCGTCGCGAGATCGTGGAGCCGATCGCGGCTGGTGGAGGAGCGGACCATCAGGGCGGCGGACGCAGGAATGCCCAGGGCGAAGATCCCGAGGACCGCCAACCACCGACGCCACCGCTGCCACAGACGCGCGCGGCTCATCTCGTCGCCGCCGAATTCAAACGATTCACGCTATCACGCGGCGGGATGCCACGCGTTTTCCTGACGGAAGCGTGAGGCGCCCGATTCAGGGGCGCCAGAGGGCATGTCCTCACAGATCCCGCGGATGGACCTATGATCCCGTCATGGTCGATCCTGCGAGCATGCTGAAGGGCCGGACCCGCGAGACGAAGATCCACCGCGACGCGCGCGGCCGGTGGTTCAACGACGGAGCCGAGATCACCCACACGCTCCTGACCCGCGCCTTCGACGCGTGGCTGCTCCCGGCCCCCGACGGCTCGGGGCGCTGGTGCCTCTCCAACGACATCAACTGGGCCTACGTGTCGCTGGAGGGCCCGCCTCGCTTCGTGCGCCGGGTCGACGTCGAGGCGGGGGCGGTGACGCTGCATCTCTCGGACGAGAGCCAGGCGCGGCTCGATCCGTCCACGCTCCGCCAGGGGCCGGAGGGCGCGCTCTACTGCGACGTCCCGGGCGACATGACGGCCCGCTTCGACCCGCACGCGATGATGCAGCTGGAGTCGCTGATCGACGAGGACGACGAGGGGGTTTACCTGACGCTCGACAGTCGTCGTGTCCGGCCGCCCCAGGTCGCGCGCCCTCTCTGAAAGTGGACGTTAATATTCGAAGAACTTGACGTTTCTTCAATACGTGACGAATTGGAGCTGTCGGGGGGAACGATCCATGAAGCAAGACAGAGCCGCGCGTCCGAAGAGCGGAGTCCAACCATCCGTCTCGGGGCGGTCATGGCTTCGAGACCTCGTGGAGCTATCCGAGCGCTCGCTCTGGCTGGACAAGCACCTCGATGGCCTGCTGTCGCTGTCGCCCTCGAGCGACGTCGACGCCATCGCTGACGTGGCCTGAACCGTCGACATCCACGCGCCCCGAGGCTACGGTCCGGGCGGATGGACTCTCGCTCGCGCAGCGCGGACATGATCGCGCTCCTCGTCGTCGCCGCGATCGGCGCGCCGCTGATCTACTTCGTGGCGAGCGCGTTCGCCGACGGGGAGGTCCGGCGGCAGGAGATGCCGCTCCGCTCGCTCCTCGGCACCGACGCCTACGAGGCCCTCGCCCGCGGTGAGCAGACCGAGCAGCACTACATGGGCGACGATCGGCGCGCCCCCGACTTCACGCTCCCGCAGCGGGACGGCTCGAGCTGGCGCCTCTCCGACCACCGCGGGAAGGTGCTCGTCCTGAACTTCTGGACCGTCACCTGTCAGCCGTGCATGGAGGAGATGCCGTCGCTGATCACGCTCTCCCGCATCCTCGCGGAGCGCGACGACGTGGAGCTGGTGACGATCAGCGTCGATCGCGACTGGGAGACGGTCCGCAGCGCGGTGCCCGAGGACGTGCCGATGACGGTGCTCCTCGACCCCGACCGCGAGGTGGTGCGCGAGATGTTCGGCACGCGCCTCTTCCCCGAGACCTGGGTCATCGACCCGGACGGCGTGATCCGGCTGCGCGTCGACGGCCGCCGCGACTGGTCGAGCGCCGTCGCGCTGGACGTCTTCGAGTCCTACCTCTGATAGCCTCCCGGGAGCGTGGAGGAGACCGAGACCCCGGCAGATCCCATCGATCCCCTCATAGGGAGAGTGCTCGACGAGCGCTACCGCGTGACGAAGCTCCTCGGCCGCGGCGGCATGGGGCGCGTCTACGACGCGGTGCAGGTGGAGCTCGGCCGACGGGTCGCGCTCAAGGTGCTCGCGCCGGAGCTGGCCAAGGAGCCGACCATCCTCGAGCGCTTCCGGCGCGAGGCGATCGCGGCCGCCATGCTCGGCCACCCGCACATCGTCGACGTCACGGACTTCGTCGTCCCCAAGCAGGGTCCGCCGTTCCTCGTGATGGAGCGGCTCGTCGGCGAGGGCTTGATGGACGTGCTGCAGCAGGGCGGCATGCTCGAGGTCGAGCGCGCGGTCCGCATCACGGTGCAGCTCCTCGACGCGCTCCAGGAGGCCCACGAGGCTGGCATCGTGCACCGCGATCTGAAGCCGGCGAACGTCTTCCTCGTCGCCCTGGCTGCCGGTCAAGAGATGGTGAAGCTCCTCGACTTCGGGATCGCCAAGCTGCGCGACGCGGGCGGAAAGGGGCGCCTGACGGCGGTGGGCGAGATGGTCGGGACGCCGCGCTTCGCCGCCCCCGAGCAGCTGAAGGGCGGCGAGGTCGACGCGCGCACCGACGTCTACGGCGCGGGCGTCTTGCTCTACGGGATGCTCACGGGGCGGCCGCCGTTCCCCGGGCCGACGGCGGATCTGATCCGCGCCGTGCTCGAGGACGACCCGCCGGACGTGCGCGTGATCAACCCGGCCGTCGAGCCCGCGCTCGCCGCCGTGGTGCAGAAGGCGATGTCGAAGCGCTCCGCCGACCGCTTCGCCAGCGCGCGCGAGATGATCGACGCGCTCGGCGGGGCGCGCTTCAAGGGGGCGGACGAGGACGCGCCGCGAGAGTCCGCGGTGGCCGCCATCGAGGCGGCGAAGAAGGAGCGCCCGTCGTCGAAGCGCGCGCCGAAGTCACGGGCCCCGTCGATCGGGCTCATCGCGGGTGGAGCGATGGTCGCCGGGCTCGCGCTCGGCGGGCTCGCGGTCGGCGCGAGCGTGTTCTTCGTGATGAGCGCAGGAGAGCCCGAAGCCGCCGCTGCCGCGCCCACCTCCGATCCTCCCCCCGAGACGCCAGCGGCCACGGCCGCGGTCTGCGCCCAGTGGATCGAAGCGGCGTGCAGCTGCCCGGGCGTCGCGGGGCAGAACGCGTGCGCCACCGCCAACCAGGTCGTCTCGCAGCTCGCCCCCGACGCGCAGGCGAGCGAGTGCGGCCGCGCCGTCGCCAGCTTCGTCTGCCCGCCGACCGAAGAGGCGCGGCTCGTGGAGGAGGGCGTCTTCTCCGAGCGGCTGGTCGTGGGCGGGACGCGCCACTTCGCGTTGCAGCTCCGCGGCGGCGTCCGCACCGAGATCTGGATGACGAGCGAGGCGCTCGACGCGTACCTCGTGCTCCGCGACCCCGAGGGCGTCGTCGTCGCGATCAACGACGACGCGGTCGCGGACGACAGCGGGACCGACGCGCAGATCGTCTACTTCCCGCGCACGAGCGGTCGCTTTCAGATCGAGGCGCGTGCCCGCGACCCCCAGGCGGGTGGAGGCGAGTTCGATCTGATCGTGGCGCTGGGGGAGCCGGAGCGCACCCGACGGCGCCGTCGCCCGCGCACGCCGCAGCAGCAGGTGATCGAGCCCTGGAATCAGACCTCGCCCGGTGGGCTCCGGCCCAACCCGCCCGCGCCGCGGAACTTCGACCCCTTCACTCCGGAGCCCACTCCGGAGCCGGCGCGTCCACCGCCCAGAGCGCTCTGACCGGGTCGAGCCCGAGCTGGGCGGTGAGCGGGTTCGAGAAGGTGCCGTACGCGTTGAAGCGCGCGTAGACCTGCTTCCAGCGGGTCCATCGCGCTCCGTAGCGCGCGGCCGCCTCCGCTCCGTCGATCGTGTGGTGCTGCCCCCAGTGGAGGCGCGCGCCCAGCGGGCGGAGGGCCAGCTCCAGCCGCCTCAACATGCTGAATCGATAGCGGTCGTGACGTGCTCGCACCCACGGGAGCTCGGTCTCGTCGTAGAGGAGCGGGATCTCGATCGCGCAGGCCGGCCCGTCGAAGGAGGGCGCGAGCCAGGCCTCCGAGGCCGCGACGAAGCGCACGCCGATCGGCGAGGTGTGCCAGTGCTCGCCTTCGTCGAGCCGCCCGTTCGGGGTCTCGAGCTCCTCCGCGAGCGCGATGATCCGCTCCACCGCCTCCTGCGCGCGGTCGAGCGGCACGAAGGCCTCGATGGAGATGGCGTGCACCTCGGGGCCGAGGCTGGTCTTCATCACCTCGGCGCTCGCGGAGGAGAAGACCGAGCGCCCCTCGAAGTCCCTCCGGAAGACCCACTGGCCGAGCCTCGGAAAGAACAGGCCGACGTTCTCGAGCAACCCGGTGCTGACGATCTGCACGCCGAAGCGGAGCAGCCGGTCGAGCACGCCGTCGCGTCTGGGCGCTTCGCCGTCCCTCGGACGCAGCTCCTCCCGCTCGATGAGCACACAGAGCGGCTGGCCCGCGTAGGGGCTCCCCTCGGCGTAGCGGTGCGGGACGCAGAGCATCCAGAAGAACTCCGGGTGCGCGCGGGCGCGCTCCTCGAGCGGCACCTCCTTCACCCGGTCCCAGGTCATCACCTGCGGTCGCTCCTTCAGCCAGAAGCGCGGCCGCACCTCGAGGGTCAGGGCGTAGACGACGCCGAAGCAGCCGAGGTGGATCCGCGCCGCGTTCAGCAGATCGTCGTCGGGCTCGAGCTTCAGGGTGCGCACCGGATCGTCCTCGTCGCCGAAGCGCGCGCGCGCGGCCTCGAAGGCGCCGACGTCGGTCAGCCCCTCGCGCTCGATGCGGAGGAAGCGCTGCACCCGCGCGCCGGAGTCCGGATCCTTCTCGTCGGTCACGAGCTCGATCGCGACGACCCGGTCGCACATCGGGGGGTGTCGGAGCCCGGAGCCGTGCGTGCCGGTGGCCGTCGCGCCCGCGACGGTCTGTCCGTCCCACGAGCCCATGTTGTGGAGGGCGAGCCCGCGCGCGTCGAGCATCGCGTTGAGCGCGGCGATCGTGGTCCCCGCGCCCACCCGCACGTACTGGCCGCCGTCTGCGTACCAGGGCCACGGCATCTCCCCCGCGATGTGGTCGAGCTCCACGAAGTGTCCGCCCTGCGAGGGCTGGGGCGCCGCGGACGCGGAGTGGCCCGATCCCACCGCGCGGATGCGCTCGCCCGCCGCGGCCCGCTCGCGCACGATCTGCAGCAGCTCCCACGGCGCCCATGGCCGATGCCGGCGCGCGCGGGTCCTCCGACGGCGCAAGTAGTTCTTCCAGACCGCCATCCACCCTCCCGGCGGGCGAGGATAGCAGAGCTGTAAAACGGCCTCAGCGTCGCCAGGGCAGCGCAGTGGCGCTACGTTTTCTCCGTGCGGAAAGGTCGCGTCGTCGTCGTCGTCCTCGCGCTGGCCGCGGGCGCGGTGGCGCATTTCTCCTGGAGCCCGCCCGAGGTGCGCCCGTTCCTCGACGTGGAGACGGCGACCAACGCGGTCAGCGACCGCGTGCGTGTGGCGGGCCGACAGGCCGCGATCCTCTCGACCGACGGAGAGCTCTTCGAGGTGTCCGACGCCTTCATCGAGCGCAGCGTCAGCGTGGCGCCCGATGGCTGCGCGCTGCTCGCCGTCTCCGCCGCCGGCCCCCACCGCGTGACGCGCCTGGACGTCTCGCGCTGGCAGCGGCGCGGTCAGCGCATGCGGCTGCCCGTCACCTCGGTCGAGGGGCACGACGGCGTGACCACGCTGACCCTCTGCGCGGCCGACTACGCCGTCGACGCCGACTCGCCGGTGACCTTCGAGTGGCGCGCGCAGCTCGAGCCCGTGGCGTGGGAAGGAGAGGCGCACCCGCGCTACCTCGCGAGCGCCGTCGCGCAGAGCGGCGCCGCCCTCGCGGACGTGTCGGTGCACGGCTACGACATCCCGCCGCCCGAGGCGGCGTCGGTCGACCGATCGGTCCCGCTGATCGTCACGGTGCTCTTCGTGCTCGTGCTGGGGCTGCTCCTCGAGTCCAGCCTCCTGCGCTGGACCGGCGCCGTGGGCGACGGCGACCACACGCTGCGGCGCGTCACCGTGGCGCTCCCGGCGGGGCTCCGCGGCGAGTTCATGGAGCGCGTGGACCAGGCGCACCGCGGCGGGCTCGAGGAGGCGCACGCGCTGCGGGACGCGCTGGTGGCGTACGCCGACGAGATCCGCGGGTGGAGCGCGAGCCGCATGCGGGGGCCCGACTTCGAGACCGAGGCCCGCGGCGAGGCCCTGGCGGACCGGCTCCGCGCGCTGCGCGGCGAGGCCAAGGCCTCGGACTACCGGAGCGCGCGCGAGGGCTGGGTCGTGCTGACCCTCATCGTGCGCCACCGCTGCGAGCTGCCCGCGCTCGCGCGCGCCTCGGACCGCGCGGCGCTCGTGCACGCGCTGCGCTCGCTCCTCCCCGCGGACGAAGACGAGCTCTGCGCCGTCGAGGCCTTCTTTCACCCCGCGGACCCGGCGTCGAGCCTCGACCCGGCGCACGCGCGGGAGCTCTTCGGCGAGCTGACCTTCCCCGCGGACTCCTTCCTCGTGGCCTGCGCGCGCTGTGAAGCGGTGGTGCGACGCACCGAAGCGGAGACCTTCGGGCGCTGCCCGGCGTGTCAGGAGATCTTCCTGGAGCGAGAGCCCGAGTCCGACCTCGAGGCGGCCACGGCGCGGATCTGAAGATCAGTCCGACATCAGCGGCTCGAAGAGCACGAGGCCGCAGACGATCGCGATGAGGTCGAAGGCGGCGAGGATGCGGAGCCACTCCACCGTCTCCGAGAGCGGCATACCCCCGAGCACCTCTCGGGTCGCCACCACCCCGGCCACCAGCGCGGGCGACGCGAGCGGGAAGAGGACCACGCTGAGCATGAGGTCGCGCGCGCGGGTGCGGACGCTCATCGCCGCGAAGAGCGTGCCCATGGCCACGTAGCCCAGCGTGCCGAGCACGAGGATGAGCGAGACGGGGAGCAGGACCGGGACGAGCTCGAGCCGGAAGAGCAGGCCCACCACGGGCAGAAGCACGAGGTCGATGAGCAGCACGAACACGAACGTGCCGATCGCCTTGCCCGCGTAGATCGCGCTCCGCGGGATCGGCGCGAGCATCAGGCCGCGGATCGCGTCCGCCTCGCGCTCCCGCGCCCAGGCGCGGCCCATCGCGAGCACCCCTGCGAAACACGCGCCGATCCAGAGCACGCCGGGCGCGAGCTTCCGCGAGGTGTCGTCGTCGAGGAAGAAGGCGAGCGAGGTCAGCACCGTGACGAGCAGCCCGAAGAGCCCGGCCGTCACGAGGATCTCCTTCGTGCGGAGCTCGATGCGCAGCTCCTTGACCACGATGGCCCACGTGCTGCGCAGGAAGAGCTTCACGCCGCCTCCTTCACGCGCCCGCGCTCGAGCACCACGCGGCGCTCGGCCAGCCTGTCCGCCAGCCCCGCGTCGTGCGTGATCAAGACCACGATCGCGCCGCGCGCCTTCTCCTCGTTCACGGTCCGCTCGAGGCGCTCCACCGCGCGCACGTCGAGGCCGGTCGAGGGCTCGTCGAGCAGGATCAGCTGCGGCGCGTGGGCCACTGCGCGGGCGAGCGCGAGCCGCTGGAGCTGCCCGCGTGAATAGGTCCGCGCCGGTCGCTCGCCCCAGCGCCCGATCTCGAAGCGGTCGAAGAGCGCGGCCACGTGCTCGGCCGTCGACGGAAGCCCGTGCAGACGCGCGAAGAGCCGCAGGTTCTCGGCCGAGGAGAGGTCCGGGTAGATCATCGGCGCGTGGGCGAGGATGCCGATCGCGGCGCGGAGCGCGATGGAGCTCTTCCCCTCGTGCTCGCCGTAGCGCACCTCGCCGCGCGTCGGCTTCACCAGCTGGCCGAGGATGTTCAGCAGGGTGCTCTTGCCCGAGCCGTTCGGCCCCTCGATGACGGTCACCGCCTCCGCGTCGAAGCGCGCGCTCACCCCGACCAGCGCGCGCGTCGCGCCGTAGACCTTCACCAGGCCCTTCACCTCGACCCGATCGAACTGCGCCGTCATGCGGAGCGAGACACTACCAGCTCAGAACAGGTCCGCGACGATCGCGTCCAGGTGGAGCCAGCGATCCGGGGGGACCCGGAGGAAGCCGCCCTCGAGCGCCACGTCGCCGCGCTCGCGCCGACGGCTCAAGGCGCGCTCTCGCCCGCTCGCGGGGTCCACGCCGGTGCGCTCTCGGATGGCGTCCAGGGCCATGCCCTCCGCCGTGCGCAGCCCGAGCATCAGCGCCTCGCGCACCCGATCCTCCGGGGTCAGCGTCTCCTCGAAGACCGCGCCTTCGCCGGCCAGGTACCGCTCGGGGCGGGGGTCGTTCTTGGTGCGCCGCGACGACGTCCCCTCGCTCATCGCGCCCACCGCGCCCGCGCCGAGGCCGAGGTAGTCGCCGCCGCGCCAGTAGTGCTGGTTGTGGCGGGAGGCCTGGCCGGGGCGGGCGTAGTTGCTGACCTCGTAGTGCTCCATGCCGGCCGCGGCGAAGACCTCGCGGGCGCGCAGGAAGGTGTCCGCGTAGTCGTCGTCGGGCGCGACGGGCAGCTTGCCCTTCTTGTGCAGCGCGCCGAACTGCGTGTCCGGCTCGATGGTCAGGGCGTAGGCGCTCACGTGCTCGATCCCGGTGTCGAGCAGCTGGGCGATCTCACCCGCGAAGTCGTCGGGCTTCTGGCCCGGCATGCCGAACATCAGGTCCGCGCTGACCCGGCCCATCTCCTCGGTGGCGGCCCGCACCGCGCGCAGCGCGCCCTCCGGGTCGTGCAGCCGGCCCAGGTAGCGCAGCCGCTCCGCGTCGAGCGACTGCACGCCGATGGAGAGCCGGTTGACGCCGACGTCCCGGAGCGCGGCCGCCTTGTCGCGGTCGAGCGAGGTCGGGTTGCACTCCACGGTGATCTCCAGGTCGTCCGCCCGCTCCGGGAACGCGTCGAGCACCCCGTCGAGCACCCTCCCGAGCGCCTCGGGCGCCCAGAGGCTCGGCGTGCCGCCCCCGAAGAACACGCTGTGGAGCGTGCGCCCCTCGAGCCGCTTCCGGGCCAGCTCGCCGAGCACCGCGTCGGCGTAGGCCTCGTGGGGCACCTCGCTCCTGCGGATGCCCGCGGACGCGAAGTCGCAGTAGGGGCACTTCTTGAGGCACCAGGGGAAGTGCACGTAGACGCTGGTGCGCACGCCCCTGAGGTGGCACTGCGCGGGCTCGGCGGCAAGGCTTGACCGCCCGGGCACGCGTCCTAAGTTGCGAGCCGCGTCGGCGCCGGCGCAGAGGAAGCATGGGATGAGCAAGCGCGATTACTACGAAGTCCTGGGGGTCGACCGCTCCGTGGGCGCGACGGAGCTGAAGAAGGCCTACCGCAAGCTCGCGCTCGAGTTCCACCCGGACCGGAACCCCGACGACCCCGCCTCCGAGGAGCGCTTCAAGGAGGTCTCCGAGGCGTACTCGGTGCTCAGCGACGGCGAGAAGCGGCAGGTCTACGACCGCTACGGTCACGCGGGTCTCCAGGGCGGGGGCGGCTTCGGCAACGTCGAGGACATCTTCAGCCACTTCGGCGACATCTTCGGCGACCTCTTCGGCATGGGCTTCGGCGGGATGGGCGGCCGGCGACGCCGCGACGCGCCGGTGCGCGGCTCCGACCTGCGGGTCCCCGTGCGCCTCACCCTCGAGGAGGCCGCGTTCGGCTGCCAGAAGGAGGTCGACGTCGCCTACCCCGCGCCGTGCAACGCGTGCCAGGGCACGGGGGCCGAAGGCGCGGAGCTGATCGTGTGCACCGCCTGCCAGGGAGCGGGCCAGGTCGCGATCAACCGCGGCGCGTTCATGCTCTCCAGCACGTGCCCCACCTGCCGCGGCCGTGGCCAGATGCCCAAGGCGCTCTGCGGTGAGTGCGAGGGCTCGGGCGAGGAGGCGGTCGACCGGACGGTGAAGGTCAGCATCCCGGGCGGGATCGACGAGGGCCAGAACCTGCGCCTGGCCAACCAGGGCCAGCCCGGCCTCCGCGGCGGCCCGCCCGGTCACCTCTTCGTGGCCATCGACATCGAGCCGCACGCGCACTTCAAGCGCGAGGGCTTCGACCTCATCTACGACCTGCGCCTCAGCTTCCCGCAGGCGGCGCTCGGCGGCGAGATGGAGGTCCCCACCCTCGCGCCCGACGACGACCCCGTCACCGTGAAGGTCCCCGCCGGCGTCCAGCCCGGCGATCACCTCGTCGTGCGCGGCGAGGGCGTGCCCCGCCTCGACGGACGCGGACGCGGCGACCTCGTCACCGTCATCCAGATCGACGTCCCGCAGAAGCTCAGCCAGAAGGCGCGTCAGCTCCTCGCGGAGCTGCAGAGCACGTTCGAGCAAGAGGCCTGAGCGGTCTCACTCGCGCCAGGTCGTCCTGAAGAGGGCGCCCGTAGGGCTCGCGTCGCTCATCTCGCAGAGCGGGTCGTCCGCGCCGGTCATCTCGACCATCGCCTCGAACATGCCGACGTTCGCGACCTGATTGAGTGGGCTGACGAGGTGCGGCGGGTGCCGCAGGCGACTCTCCGCCCACCCGGGGCCGTACTCGGCGTCGATGTGCGTGCCGCGCTGGAACATCCGGTCGACCCTGCCCGCGATCTTCAGCAGCGCCCGCGGTCCGGTGAAGCTCAGGAGGCGACGGTAGATCGGGTTGTTCGCCATGCTCCGAGTCCGGCGCCGCGCCCACGCGATGACGTCTCGCTCGGTCGGGTAGTACTGGTCGCAGATGGCGTGGAAGACGGCGTTCACGTGCACCGCGGGGATCCACACGGTGGGCGGCGGCGGGCTCCGGAACAGCTCCGCGACGTCGAGGGGCAGCCCCTCCGCGCAGAGGTCTTCGTGGCCCTCGAGCGCGGAGCGGAGGAGCGTCGACTTGGAGCGCGCGTCCGGGTAGGCGTCGAGCCCTCCCGGCACGGTGGCCAGGTACTCCGCCAGCCGCGGGAAGCGGCGGGCGCAGACCGTCTGCGCGTCGTCCCCCATCCTCTTCAAGGCTAGCCCCACGGCCTGATCAACGACCAGAGGGCGCGGATCTTCAGCCGTGGACGCGGACTTCCGCCGTCCGGATCCGTCGACCCAGCGCGCGACGGGTGGCTTCGCGCGCGGCGTCGAACGCGTCGGCGCCGCGGTGGAGCTGGAACGGGCCCACCCGGGGGAGCGGCTCGATCACCAGGGTGACCAGACCCTCGCGGCGGGGGATCTTCAGCGCCTCGCTGTCGCGGCGGCGCCAGGGCGAGCGCGAGGCCAGGTGATGAAAGAGCACGCGAGGCGCGTCTCGCAGCCCGGTCAGGCCCGGCCGGTCGCGCACCCCGCCGTCGACGAGCACGCCGCCCGCGTGGCGCACGGGGTGGAACATCAGCGGGACCGCGCACGACGCGTGGAGCGCAGGGGCCGCGGGGCCGTCCTCGAGCACGCGCACCTCGCGGCGCAAGACGTCGTACACGCTGACCGCGGCCGGCACGCGGCACTCGGACAGATCGCGCACGGGGAGCAGCCGCTCGAGCCTCCGGCGGAAGAGGCGACCGCGGAGCAAGCCGGCGCCGGGGCCCGGGTCCCAGAAGTCCTCGCGCTTCAGCCCGAGCAGCTCGTCCGCGAGCTCGCGCGCCTCGAGCCCGGAGGCCCACGCGCCCGTCACCAGCGCGCCCGCGCTCGAGCCCGCGACGCGCTCGGGGAGCAGGCCCTCTTCCTCCAGCACCGTCAGCACACCGCAGTGCGCGAAGAAGCCGAAGAACCCGCTCGACATGCCGAGCGCGTACGGCGCCTCCTCCAACCACTCTCGGAGCGTCGTCACGGCGCGGAGGGTAGCGCGCGCTCAACGCGAGGGCAGCGCGGGACGCAGCCGAGGGAGCTCTGCCCCGTTCAGCCACGCGTAGATGCCCCACGACTGGAGCACGCGGCGCGTGTAGCGGCGCGTCTCGTCGTAGGGGATCTCCTCGACCCAGACGTCGAGGCGCTGGTCGGGGCGCTCGTCGATCCACCGGTCCACGGCGCCCTGGCCCGCGTTGTACGCCGCGGGCAGGACCACGGGGTTGTCGGGGTAGCGCTGCCAGAGCCAGCTCATGAACTCGGCCCCGATGGTCACGTTGGTCGCGGGCTGGGTGAGCGTGCTCGGGGTCGCGCGCAGATCCACGCGCTGCGCGAAGCGGCGCGCGGTGGGCACGATGAGCTGGGTCAGCCCGTAGGCCTGCGCGACGGAGACCGCGTCGGCGCGGAAGCTGCTTTCCTCGCGCGCGATGGCGAAGATCAGCTCGGCCGGGACCGGGCGGTCCTGCGCGGCGCGCTCGATGACGTCGGCGTAGGCGCGCGGGTAGGCGATGCGCCAGCGCGCGTAGTGGTCGTCGGTCGGCGGCGCGGTGAGGAACGCGTCGAGGAACCGACGCGTGAGGTAGACGGCCTCCGGGTACGCGCCCGCGCGGTCGTAGAGGCTGGCCTCGACCCAGCGGAGCTCGTCGTCCGCGGCGCTGGAGCGCTCGCGCACGTAGGCCAGCTCCTGCTTCGCCTCCTCGATCGCGCCCACCTCGAGCAGCGCGAGCGCGCGCCCGAAGGCCGGCGTGTCGAAGTCTTCGCGCCACGCAAACGTGATGGACGCATCCCCGCGGCTCCCCCAGCGGGCCCTCGCGCTCTCGGCCGCGGCCGGGCTCAGCTCGCTCAGGCGCACGAGCGCTTGCTGGGCGTAGTAGGAGAGGGGGTGCGTCTCGACCAGCTCGGTCCACGCCTCGCGCGCCTCGTCGGGTCGCTCGAGCTCGAGGAGCAGCACCGCGCGCCAGTACGCCGCGCGGCCGTGGAGATCCTCTCGGTCCTCCTGGGTGCCCTCCGCGAGCGCGCCCTCGAGGTGGGCGAGCGCCTCCTCCCGCTGGCCGGCGCGGCGGGCTCGCCAGGCGAGCATGAAGCGCGCGTGGCCGTGCATGTCCCCGCCGGGATAGGTGCTCGGCAGGGTGCGCAGCCGCTCCACCATCGCGTCCTCGTCGCCGTCCTCGCCGAGCAGCAGCGCGCCTCGGTAGCGCGCGTCGTCGGCGAGGCTGTGCCCGGGCGTCTGCTCCTCGAGCAGGCCGTATTGCTGACGCGCGAGCTCGTGATCGCCCGACGCCGCGTAGGCCTTGCCCGCGAGGTAGCGGCTCCAGGCGCGCACCTCCTCCTGCGCGCAGTCCCGGGCCACCCCCGCGAGGTGCTGCGCGGCGCGCCCACGCTGGCGGCGGTAGTAGATGGCGCGGCCCTCCTGGTAGCGCGCCTGGCACTGCAGCCCATCGTCTTCGGCTCGCTGGGCGACCTCGTGGAACGCGGCCTCCGCGTCGTCCCAGCGCATGGCGCTCGAGAGCGCCTCGGCCCGCGCGAACGCCTCCTCGGGGGTGGGCTCGCGCAGGTCGCGTCGTCGCTCCGGGGGGAGCGCGGCGAGCAGGGCCGGGAGCCGCTCCTCGGCCTCGCGCGCGGCCGACGAGAGCGGCGCGCGGGTGGCGACGCGGCGCAGCAGCCGGATCGCCTCGACCTTGGCGTCGACCTCGTCGCGCTGCGCGAGCAGCTGCGCGAGGGGGAGCGCCACCGACGCCCGCGCCGACGACGCGGACGACTCCGCGAGCAGCGCGCGCAGCAAGGGCTCCGCCCGCTCGACCTCGCCGGCCTCGACCCACGCGGCGGCCTGCAGGTCGCGCGCGTCGTCGCGCCCGGCCCAGTCCAGCTCCGTCAGCGGCGCGACCTCCTCGGCCGCGAGCGCGGCGTCGCCTTCCATCATGATGCGGGCGCGCAGCAGCCGGGCCCAGGGCGCGAGCGGGTGCTCGGCTCCCTCCGTCGGCGTGGTCACGTGCGCCAGCGTCGCGTGGGCCCGCGCGGGGGCCCCGGACTCGAGCGCGGCGCGCGCGGCGAGCCAGTAGAGCTCCGTCCGGGTCTCCTCGGGCGCGTCCGGCAGCACCTGGTTGGCGATCGCCTCGGCGCGCTCCGCCTCGCCGTTCGACAGCGCGAGCAGGATCTGCCCCACCGGCGCGGCCGGGTTGGGCCGCACCACGTCGGGGTCGAAGCGCCGCTCCGGCGGACTGGCCGGCGGCGCGCTCTCCTGCGTCGCGGCGGGCGCCGTCGCGGAGAGCGAGGGCGGAGACGAGGAAGGCGTGTTGCACGTGGCCATCGCGGCCGCGAGCGCCCCGACCATCACCCTGAGCGGAACCAGCATCATGCCCGACCGTACGGCCGCCCCCTCTCGCCACCAACTTCTCGTCCGCCGCACCACCTCGCCGACAAAGATAGCCCCCGTCGCCATTCCACCCCGTCTGCTCGCTCGGGCCTCGAACGCCGCCTGCGCTTCGGATCCAAGTGGCCGGCATCACACCCGTTTCGAGGCGAGCGTCGGGCCCGACGGAAAAAGTGCGCCCGCGCCGGGAGGAGGTGGCGCGGGCGCGGGGGGAGGGAGAGGAGTGGATTCAGCGAGCGCAATGGCCACAACGGCCGCGACGCTCGCCGCGCTCGCCGCGACGCTCGGCGCGCTCGGCCCGGAGCTCCGCCGCGCGGGCCTGCTGCTCGGCCGTCAGGACGCTCTGGACCTGCTGGTGGGTGCGCTCACGCAGGGCCTGCATGGCCTCGCGGGGACGGGTGCCGTCGAGCCGCGCCTGCTCCCGGAGCGCCCGCCGCTGCTGGGCGGCCCCCTGGAGGATGCCGCGCACCTGCTGCTGCTGGCGCTCGGTCAGCGACAGCCGCTCCGTCATGCCCTCGACGCGGCGGGTGACGCGGCGCTGGGCGTGCTCGGCGCGGAGGGCCTGCGCGCGCTCCCGCTGCTCGGGCGTGAGGACCGCCCGGAACTGCTCCCGCATCTCGCGGTGGAGAGCCCGCATGGCTTCGCGGTCGCCGGACTCACGGGCCGCCTCCATGCGGGGGCGGGCGGCTTCGCGCGCTTCGCGGAGCTGGGCGCGCTGGGCGTCGCTCAGGTTCAGCTCGGCCGCCATGCGCCGACCGCGCCGGTGGTGCCGCGCCCGACGGCCGCGGTGGTGGTGGCCCCGGCTGTCGCTGATTTCGGCGTCGCCGCCCTGGGCGCTGGCCGAGATCGGCGCGGCGAGCCCGACGGCGGCGGCGAGGCCACCCGCGAGGGCGAAGGACTTCAGGGGCTTCAGGATGTCGAGGATGCTGTTCATGACGATGGGGTCCTTTCGAGAATCTGCGGGCCGGGGGTGGGAGTGAATGGACTCTTTCGCGTCTCGCTTCGTCCCGGCCTCGCATAGAAAGAAACGCATCGGGTCTGAAGCACTCCTGAAGCGGCCCCAACTTTCTTCTGACTTCCTCGTAGACCCTCGAAATCATTGGCTTCTATTCTCGGCGCCGCGCCGCCTCCGCCAGCTCCTCTTCGGACTCTCGCTCCCGTCTCTTCTGAAGATCGGCGTCCCAGCGGGCCCGATGGCGCTCCACGACGACGCGCTCCACCGCGGCGTCATTCAGGGCGCTCCGGGCGTGCTCGACCTCGCCCCGCGCCTCCGCCTCGCGTCGGAGCGCCTGCTCGAGGGCGCCGGCCAGGCGCCGCTCCTCTCGATCCTGCCGCCGGCGGAACGCCTCCTCCCGCAGGAGCGCCGCGCTGCTCGTGGGGCCGGTGGCGCGGTCCGTCTGCGCCCGCCGCGCGGCCTCGTCCCGACGGTGGGCCGTGAGCGTCGCGCGGGCCTCCGTCACCGCCGCCTCGGCCCGGCTCCGCGCCTCGAGCGCCTCGACGAGCTGTCGCTCCGCCCCCCTCTCGGCCTCGCGGCGCACGAGGTCGAGCGCTTCGAGCGGGTAGCGCTTCATGATCAGTCGACCATGCGGTCGGCCGTGAGGCTGGCGTCGATGGCGTCGTCCGCGCTCGCGCCCAGCCAGCGCCCGGTCAGGTCGCGGCTCTCGATCGCGTCCACCGTCAGGTCGCCGTTCTGGTCGAGGAGACGGAGCGTGCCCTCCAGGGTCACCTCCGAGCGCGCCTCGTCGCTGGACACCAGCGCGCCGGTCAGCGCCTCCGCGATCCGATCGAGCGCGCGCGTGCACGCCGTCTCCGCGCAGACCGCGTCGCAGGCCGGTCCGAGCGTGGGGCTCTCGCTGATCCAGCCCGCGAGCACGCCGCAGCCGGCTCCCTCCCGCATCGCCGCGCCAGCGCCGTCGCCCATGCCGGCCGCGACGATGGCGGTGACCACCAGCGAGCCCACCGGCACGGACATCGAGAGCGACTCGAGCGTCACCTCGTCGGTGCCGTCCCACCCCAGCGTGATCGCGGGCGCCGGGTCGAACGTCCAGACGTCCGGCTCCGAGACGAACGGGGCCGGTCCATCCGGCACGCTGACCGGGCCCACCTCGAGCGAGTCCGGGGTCCAGGTCGCGAGCAGCGCTCCGTCCGTCACGCGGAGCTCCAGCGGGCCCACCCAGCGCAGCGTGTCGAGGCGCTCGACGAGCCGGGCCACCAGCTCGCGCAGCCCGCGCTCGGGGCCTTCCCCCGCCGCGTCCAGCCGCATGCGCAGCGAGGTGTCGGGCGTCCCGCCCACCCGCTCCGCCGCGAGCGCCGCCGCGGCCGCCGTCTCTCCGCGGTCCGACAGCTCCTCCTCGAGCGCGTCCAAGTAGAGCGACGCGCCCGCGCCGCCCACCGC
>SHBB01000259.1 GCA_004213565.1 Sandaracinaceae bacterium | reverse complement strand
GCGCCATCTCGCCGGAGCCGATGTCGGTGACCGGGACGGGGCGCCCCTCGCGGTCGTCGGTGTCGAACCCGACCTGCACGTCGACGGGCAGGAGGATGCGCATGCCGCGCTCCTCCGCGCGGCCGAGGATGGTGCGGGCGAGGGGGAGCTTGTCGTCCTCGACGAGGCTGCGTCCCATCTCATAGCCCTGCGCGGCGAGGAAGGTGTTGGCCATCGCGCCGCCGATGACGAGCACGTCGACCTTCGTCATCAGCGCCTCGAGCACGCCGATCTTGTCGCTGACCTTCGCGCCGCCGAGCACGGCCACGTAGGGCTTGGGCGGCTGCCGCTCGAGCGTCCCGAGCGCTTCGAGCTCGGCCTCCATGAGCAGCCCGGCCGCCTTGTCGCGCATGACCTTGGGGAGCGCGCTGACCGACGCGTGCGCGCGGTGCGCGGCGCCGAAGGCGTCGTTGACGTAGACCTCGCCGTTGCGGGCGAGCTCCTTCGCGAACGCCTCGTCGTCGGCCTCCTCGCCCTCGTGGAAGCGGAGGTTCTCCAGGAGGGCGATCTGCCCGTCGCGCAGATCGCTGACGACCTTGCGCGGCCCGTCGCCGATGCAGTCGTCGGCGAGCAGGACCTCGCAGTCGAGCAGCTCCGCGAGGCGCGCCCCGGCCGGCTCGAGCGAGAGCTCCGCCACGTACTGCCCCTTCGGGCGGCCGAGGTGGCTGGCGAGCACCGGCCGGCCGCCGTTCTCCATGAGGTGGCGAATGGTCGGCAGCGCGGCGCGGATGCGCGTGTCGTCCGTGATGGTCGCGCCGTCGAGCGGCACGTTGAAGTCGACGCGCACGAAGACGCGGCGGCCGTCGACGTCGAGGTCGCGGACCGAGCGGATGCCGTCCAGCATGGCGTTCAGCCCTTCTTGGCGACGTGGGCCGCCAGATCGACCATGCGGCTGGAGAAGCCCCACTCGTTGTCGTACCAGCTCTGCACCTGCAGCAGGTCGCCTTCGATGACGGCCGTGCTCGGCGCGTCGAGCACGCTGGAGTAGGTGCTGCCGATGAAGTCGCTCGAGACGAGCTCGGTCTCCTCGTAGCCGAGGATGCCCTTCAGCTCGCCCTCGCTCGCCGCCTTCAGCGCCGCGTTGACCGCCTCGGCCGACGTGGACTTCGCGAGGTGCGCGGTGAGCACGACGATGGAGACGTTCGGGGTCGGGACGCGGATGGCGCTCCCGTCGAGCTTGCCCTTCAGCTCGGGGATCACGAGCCCGATGGCCTTCGCCGCGCCGGTGGTGGTCGGGATCATCGACATCGCGGCGGCGCGTGCGCGGCGGATGTCGCTGTGGGGGAGGTCGAGGATGCGCTGGTCGTTCGTGTACGAGTGCACGGTGACCATCTGGCCCTTCACGATGCCGAACTGGTCGTGCACGACCTTCGCGATGGGCGCGAGGCAGTTCGTCGTGCAGGACGCGTTCGAGATGACCTGGTGCTTGGCCGGGTCGTAGGCGCTCGTGTTGATGCCCACGCAGAAGGTGCCGTCCACGCTCTTGCCCGGGGCGCTGATGATCACCCGCTCCGCGCCCGCGGCGAGGTGCTTGCCCGCGCCCTCACGGTCGCGGAAGACGCCGGTGCACTCGAGCACGATCTCGGCTCCGAGGTCCTTCCAGGGCAGCTCCGCGGGGTTCTTGACGGCGAAGCAGGGGACCTTCTTGCCATCGATGGAGATGGCGTCGTCCGTGTGGCTGACCTCCTTGCCGAACGTGCGGTGCACCGAGTCGTACTTGAGCAGGTGCGCGAGCATGTCGTTCGTCGTCAGGTCGTTGATGCCGACGAGCTCGAGGTCGCTGCGGCCCGACTCGAAGAGAATGCGGGCGACGCAGCGCCCGATGCGTCCGAACCCGTTGATCGCGATCTTGGTAGCCATCGGAAGAGATCCCTCTTGGGTGAGTGTGGGGAGAGTCGGCCGGCGCGGCGGAGAACGGCTCCGGCCGCCGCGAGCCTAGATATCCGCGCGAATTCGCAGCGTCAAGCGGAGGCGCCTCCACGACGAACGCCCCCGCCGCGAACGGCAGGGGCGTCTCTTCGGTCCGGTCGACCGGCGCGCTATTCAGCGGGGGGCGGCGGCTCGCTCAGGGTCTCGTCGCCGCGGATGTCGCTGCTGACGAGCGAGAGCATCTCCGTCGCGAAGGCCACGATGTCCGAGCGGGAGTGGCCGGTCGACTTCAGCTCCTTGAAGACCGACTTCGCCAGGATCCGGAGCGCGCGCGGCTCCGGGGGCACGCTGCCTCTGGAGGTGTTGTTCGGGCTCACGTTCGAGTTGCTCATCGTCTGCATGACGCTCCCTCCGACCCTTGCGATCGCACTCGTATTGAGCACGCCTCGTGCCACGGAAATCGGCCGGGTGGCCTCATTTGCGTTTCCTTCATGCTTCCGCGCACTTCACCGAGTCAGCGGCGAAATGGTGCCGAACGAGGGGTGCGAAGATCTGGCGAGAGGTGCGAAGGGGACTACACGTTCGCCCCCCCGATCGCCGCGAAAAAGCTTACGCACCGGACCCAGATGCGCACCTGGCGACGCACCTGCTCGGGGGAGATTCTGGCCTGATCTCAGGCAGATCCGGATCGCGTTCGAAACATGAGCGAGACGCGGATCAGCCTCGGTCGTCGTGCTCGAGCTTCGGCGACTCGCCCGGCGCATCCGTGGTCGGGGCCGCGCCATCTTCGGGCTCCGGCACCTCGTCTCCGTCCTGGTTCGCGGGCACGAGGCGGGCCTCGACGTAGGCGCGCATGGCGCGCGACGACTGCCCGTAGTTGCCCTCCGCGTCGTGAGCGCGAGCGAGGAAGTAATACACCTCGGGGTGACGGATCACGTAGTCCGGGTCCGTCTGGGTCAGCTCGTCCAGGTGCTGGATGGCCGTCCGGTGCTGCTGGTAGTTCCCGTCGGCCGCCTTGTAGAGGAGGTAGCCGTAGAGGAAGCGCATCGACGGCCCGCTGTTGCGCCGGAGCGGGGCGGGGATGTTCTCCATCGCGATCAGGGCCGCCCCGTACGCGCGCTCGTCGACCGAGTCCCGCACGGACTCGAAGCCCTCGAGCAGCTGCTCGGCCGTGTCGCGGTCCATCTCGGGGCCGGGCATCGGGGGCGTGATGCGGATGGCCGGCTCGTTGTTCTCCGTCAGCAGGTGCGTCAGTACCTCGAGCGCCACCGCGGTCTCGCGCGCCCGGCCGGCGCGCTGGCTGCGCTCGATCAGGTCGCCGGCCCAGCCGTAGCGGCCGTGCGCGATCATGCTCATCGCCAGCTCCGCGTAGTTGCGGGCCGCGTCGTCTCCCTCGCCGAAGCCGGCGAGCACGGGGACCTGCGCGTCGCCTTCACCGGTGCGGGCCGTGAGCGGGTGCCCGTAGGGCCACTGCTCCGAGTAGACGGTCGAGAGGTACCGCTCGTAGCGCGAGAAGCCGATGAGGTCGCGGGGCGCGTTGAACTCGATGTGCGCGTTGTCGTCGGTGTTCAGCACGGCCGGCCGGCGGCGGCACTCGGGCTCTTCGCAGCGGCTGGCGTTGTGCGAGGCGGGCACCGCCTCGTAGCCGCCCTCCCGCCGGCGCTCCTCGATCATCGTGTACGCCATCACCTCGTCGCGCGTGGCGAGGAGGGTGCGCGCGAAGATGTCGAAGGGCGTGTAGACGTTGGCCCGCTCGAGCTCGATCGCGATCTCGGACGGGCAGGTCGCGTTGAGCAGCTCGCCGCTGTCCGCCGACCGCTCGCAGTAGCAGTGGTCGGCGGGGTCCTCGTCCTGACACTCCACCGGCGCGAAGGCCTGCTGCACGCGCGCGAGGTCGAGGCGGATCGGCTGGTCCGAGCCCAGCATTACCGTGTCGCTCGAGCGGTCGTCGGCGCTGAGCACGAGCACGTGCTCGAACTGCGACGCGAAGGTCCGGTAGATGGTCTTGATGTTCCCGGGGCTCAGCTCGTAGAGCTGCACCCACTGGCAGTAGATGCCGCCCGGGCGCAGGCGCTGCTTGGTGATGCGCCAGTGATCGACGGTGAACAGGTCGCTGACGCCCGTGATCCACGGGTTCGACGGCTCGCTGACGATCACGTCGTACTGCCGGCGGGTCGAGGCGAGGTAGTTGCGGCCGTCGTCGTTGATGACGGTCAGCCGGTCCATCTGCACGTAGGGCCAGCGGTCGAGGCGGTAGTCGAGGTGGTTGACGTCCTCGAAGAAGCGCGCCGCCTCGGGGATGTGCCGCTCGAGCTCCACCACGTCGACGCGCGCGACGGGGAACTGGAGCGCGGTCCCGACGGACACGCCCGAGCCGAACCCGATCACCGCCACGTCGAGCCCCTCGGGGCCATTGGGGTGCAGGAGCAGGGGGTAGGCGGCGACGTTGATCTGCGTCGGCATGTCGTCGCCGTTGCTGGCGTCGACCTTGCCGTTGTTCTTCATCGCGTAGTGGCGGCCCCAGCGCTCCACGCTGACGGTCGTGGTCAGGCCGTCCTCGTAGTAGACGAGCTCCGGCGCGCCCCAGCCGGGCTCGAGCATGCTGCCGGCGAGCGACACGCGGAAGACGCCGAGCGTCATCTGGGTGAGGTTCCAGCGGATGTTGAACCCCTCGTCGCTGTAGGGATGCTGCGTGCCCACGAAGAGGACCGCGAGCAGCGCGGGGATGAGGGGGCTGAGGATGTAGACGGTCACCGCGTGCCAGGTCGGCAGATCCGCCTCGTCGCCGGGCGCCTCCTCGGTTTGCACGGGAGCGGGGCCCGGCGCGACGACCTCGCGCCAGTTCGCCCAGCTGGCCACCAGCCCCGTCAGGACGAGCAGCGCGCGGAGCACCCAGTACACCGCGCCGAGCGCCCAGCTGTCGGCCTGGGTCGGGTCGACGACGACCACCGCGAGCGCCCCCGCGGCGAACGTCGGCACCGCGACCATGGCGATCGCGCGCGCGTCCATCTCGGGGCGCGGACCGCCGCGGTCGGTGCGCGAGACCTCGTGGAGCCACTGGTACTCCACCGCGCACAGCACGAGGAAGCCGACGGCGGCGCCGATCCGGGTCCACCAGCGCCAGTCCTCGAGGAGCACGGGGTAGGCGGTGGCGCCCACGGCGACGGCCGCGAGCACGGGGAGGGTGATCGCGGCGAGTCGTCGCCAGCTCCACCAGCGCTGATCCTCGTGGGGATCGGCCGCGCCGACGATGAGCATGATCAGGGCGAGCACCATGTTGAGCGCGACGCCGAGGTGGAGGGTCCGCTCCGCGCCGATGAGCGCGAAGAGGATGAAGCCGGGGAGCCACGCGCCGATGATCGAGCCGACGGTGTTGCCCGTGTAGACGTGGGCGACGTCCCGCGCGATGCCGTCGCCGCCCTTGGTCCAGATCCGCACCACGAGCGGGAACATCGCGCCCATGCCGAGGGTCGCCGGCAAGGTGCACAGGACCACGGTCAGGAACATGAAGAACTGGACCTGCCCGACGTGGTCGGGGAGGGCGCCGCTCGGGATGCTCACGACGAGCTGCGCGAACGCGTACGGGATCTCGTCCTGCCAGATGTAGGAGGCCACCGTCGCGCCCGCGATGAAGAGCTGGATGATGGCGACCAGCAGCACCGACGAGCGGCTGAGGAGCGACGCGAGCACCAGGAACGTGGCGACGAGCGCGACCACCGTCATGATGATCTGGGGCAGGAAGCCCGGGAACCGGATGGTGTTCACCACCGCGGCCGCGACCGGGATCGCCGCCATCACGGTCACGATCAGCGACTTCCAGGAGCCCTCGTCGTCGCGGAAGGCGATGTCGCTCAGGCGCGCGCTGCTCGCGCGTCTCCCGGCCCAGATCAGGGCGAGCACGATCGGCGCCACGTAGAACAGGCTCAGGAGGAGGTAGTTGGTCAGCCCTCCGTCGAAGCGGATCTCGGTGTCCTGGGGATCGACGATGTCGACCGCCCACGGGATGTTCGCGAGGAACACGAGCACGATCGACGTGAAGGCGACCCCGGCGAACGGCGCGCTCTTCTTGCCCAGGAACGCGCTCATCGCGGCCGCGCCGACGGCGATGCCGATCAGGAAGGTCTCGAGGATCAGCGCGAACGAGTAGATCGATGAGCCGATGGTCATCGCCAGGGCGCGTGACCAGACGACCTCGTAGCAGAGCGCCGCGGCCCCGCTCGCTGCGAATGCCAGGAAGGCGCCTTTACGCGCCAGCTCCGGGATGGGGAGCTCCTCGTCGACGGGCTCCGCCGCGCTGGCCGCCCTGCGCTTCATCTTCGCCTTCTTTCGTCTGGTCTTCTTCGCCTTCGACGCGTCGTCGTCGCCCGCCTCTGCGTCGGGCGCCTCTTCTGCCTCTCCTTCGTCGACGCTCGCGGTCTCGCTCGAAGAGGAGGCGGCGACGGTCACGTCGCTCGCGTCGGCCGTGCCCGGCCAGAACCCGAGCGGCTCACCCGGCTGCCACAGCCCCTCGAGGAGCGGCTTGCGGAAGATCCAGATGATCGCCGCGAGGGTGAAGTTCATCGAGCAGGCCACGACGTTCGTGACCGCGAGGCCCACCGTGGGGAGGAGGATGAACGCGGAGAGGAGCGGGCCGGTCGAGGCGCCGAAGGTGTTGATCGCGTAGAGCCAGCCGACCTGCTTGCCGGCCTCGCGCGCCTGCTCGCTCGCGCGCACGAAGTGCCGCGTCAGGAGCGGCAGGGTCGAGCCCATCAGGGTGGTCGGCACGATGAGCAGCGGCGCGACGCAGAGGAAGCGCGCCACCATGAACAGGCCCGACTCCGCCCCGAGCTCCGCCCGGAGGAAGGCGTTGACCGTCGCGAGCCAGCCGTCCGACTGCACCATGAGCGGGATCAGCAGGCCCCAGATCCCGACCCCGATCTCGGCCACCGCGTAGGTGATGATCGGGTGCTTGATCCGGTGGGCGTACTTGCCGCCGAGCCACGCGCCGAGGCCGAGCCCCGCCATGAAGACCGTCAGCACCGTGCTGATCGCGACGGAGGTCGCGCCGAACACGTGGTGCAGCATGCGCGTCCAGATCGTCTGGAAGATCAGGCTGGACGCGCCGGAGAGGAAGAAGGCGAGGTAGGCGGCGAGGGCGCGACCGTCGACGGTGTCGCGTGCGCCCTCTCGCCCGAGGGTGCGGGAAGCCACGAAGGAATCTCCACCCGGCGGCCGGGCAATGCGTGGGTCGGATGCGGGAAAGCGCCGCAGTATAGGGATCCGGGCCAGGGCGCACCACCCGGGCGGCCCAGGCGCGCAGAGGCTATGTTTTCGGGGTGATCCGCGCGCTCGCCTTGCTGCTCTTGCTCGCCCCCGCCGGGCTGGCCCACGCCCAGCGCTCGGCGTCCCCCCGCGCGGCGGCCCTCATCCGGGCCGGGGACGCGCTCCTGCGCGCCGGGGATCGCGGCAGCGCCATCGGCTACTACCGGGAGGCGCTCCAGGCCGATCCGCGCTCCACGCGCGCCTACGAGCGGCTCGGCGACGCGTATCGCGGCCGCGGCAGCCATGAGGACGCGCGGGAGGTCTACGAGGCGGGGCTCGTGCGTGACCCGGACGCGGCGCCGCTCTGGCTCGGCCTGGCCCGGACGCTGATCGAGGCCGGCCGCCCCGACGACGCGGCGCGCGCGGTGCGGAGCCTCCTCGCGCGCGATCCCGAGCACCGCGAGGGGCTGCGGCTGCGCGCGGATCTCGCCCGCGAGCGCGGCGCGTGGTCCGAGGCGCTGACCGCCTATCGCGCGCTGCTCGCGCACGCGCCCTCGGAAGAAGAGGCGGCCGAGCTGCGCCGCTACGAGGCGGCGCTGCGGCTGCTCGCGCGCCCCCTCGATCCGGTCTCGTCGCCGAGGGCGTGTGGTCCCACGTCGACGCCGCTCCGCCGCGCGCTCGCGCGCTGCCCGTGACCGTCGCCGGCTATGGCCAGGCGTCGGTCAGCAGGAGCGCGGCGCGCATCTTCCCGAGCGCGCGCGTACAGAGCCGTGACGCCCAGGACTTGGAGATCCCCATCTCCGCCCCGATCTCCTCGAGGGTCCGCTCGCCGAAGTAGTGGCCCTCCACCAGCGCGCGCTCGCGATCGTCGAGCACCTCGAGGGCCTCGCGCACGGCGGCGTGCTCCTCGCGATCGATGATCGCGCTCTCGGCGCCCTCCGGCGCGTCCTCGTCCGCTTGACCGACGACGCCGAGCACCATCGCCGCGCAGGTCTTCCCGAGGATGTCGTCCACCGCCTGGAGGGTCTTCTGGATGTCCGCGCGCGCCTCGGGCGTCTTCGCGCGCTGGAGCGCGACCTCCTCGGCGGCGCGGTCGAGGGCCTCGGCCGCGCGGCGCTGCGCGTGCACTTTGCGGGGCAGGTACGCCATCTCCCGCACGCCATCGAGCACGGCGCCGCGCACCCGGTAGTAGGCGTAGGTGCTGAACTGCACGCCGCGCTCGGGGTCGAAGCGCTCGCGGGCCTCGAGCAGCCCCTGGAAGCCGTACCCCATCAGCTCCGCGAGCTCGGTCTTGAGGCCGAACTGCGCCTTCACGCGCAGGGCGTGCTTGCGCACGAGGTCTTCGTGCTCTCTCACGAACGCTTCGTCGGGCTGACTCGACATCCCCGTCGCCGAGGACACACCACGCTCCACCCGCGGTCAAGCGTGTCGCGACACCCGGAAGAGGTCGGCGTACGCGCGCAGCCGCTCGGGCAGGTCGCCGCCTCTCCGGCGCACGCGCCAGAGCTGCTCGGTCAGCCGGTCGATGGCGCGCTCGAGGGGCACGCGCTCGGCCTTCTGCGGCACCCCGAGCGCCCGCCGGCGATCCGGCAGCTCTTCTTCGTGGGCGAGCGGCACGCTGTCCACCTCGACGTCGGTCCCCTCCCAGCCGACCCGGAGCAGCTCCACGAAGCCGCCGTGGAGGTGGCGCACGACGGCGACCCCGCCCTCGGTCTCCGCGCCCCACACCCAGCCCGCGTCGATCCCGCGCCGCGCGAGCTTCGGCTCCGAGGCCAGGAGCGCGTTCGCGATGCCCTTGGCGAGGTCGAGCTCCTCCTCCACCGCGAGGAGCAGCATCAGCGGCCCGGCGGGCGAGCGCCCCGCGGCCTCCGCGTCGGCGATGACGGTGTCCACGAGCTTTGCGCGTTCCTCGCGCGGCATCGAGGCGTACGCCAGGGCGAACCCCTCGGCGGCCTCCGCGTCCTGCTCCGCGGCGCGCATCAGCGCGTCGAAGGGGCTCTCCCCGCGGACCAGCGACAGCTTCGGAGGCATCCGGCCGGTCTAGCATGCCCGCGCCGCCCTGCGAATACCGGGGTCAACCGTGATGCCGGCGCGTCGGGATCATGCGGGAGGGGGGCGCGTGCTCGTGAGGGCGCCCGGGTCGGTCAGCTCCTCATCGGTGGCCGGCCGGACCGCGACCCGGTTCACGCGGCGCTCGCGCACATCCTCCACGACCGCGACGAAGCGACCGAGCCGGACCCGGTCGCCGGGATGGGCGAGCCGGCCGAGGCTGGCGAGGATGTAGCCGCCCACCGTCTCGGCCCCCTCGATGGGGGGCGCGTCCAGGCCGTCGAGGGAGAGCTCGGCGATGGGGAGCGAGCCGTCGACCACCGCGCCGCCCTCTTCGGTCAGGCGCATGCGCGGCTCGTCGATGTGCAGCTCGTCCTGGATGTCGCCCACGATCTCCTCGACCACGTCCTCGAGCGTCACGAGCCCGCTGGTGCCGCCGTACTCGTCGACGATGAGGGCGATCGGGATCTTCGTCTTCTGGAACTCGGTGAGCAGCTCGCCCACGGAGCGGCTCTCGGGCACGAAGAGGATGTCCCGCTTGAGGTCGCCGATGCGGCCGCGCGGGCGGCGCGACGCCATCAGCATGTCCTTGACGTAGAGGTAGCCGACGATCTTGTCCGGGTCGCCGTCCTCCGCCACGGGGTAGCGGCTGAAGCCGTACTTGCGGACCTGCGCCATGCAGCTGTCGAAGTCGTCCGCGAGCGAGAGCACGTGCATGTCGACGCGCGGCACCATCACCGCGCGGACCGGCCGGTCGGTGGCGCGGAGGACGCGCTCGAGCAGCTCGCGCTTGGTCCCCTCGAGCCCGCGGTCCGAGAAGGACGCCTGGATGAGCAGCTGGAGCTCCTCCAGGCTGAGCTTGCCCTCGGCGTGGTCGGGCGCGGGGAGCTTGAGCGCGCGCAGCACGAAGTTGCTCGAGCCGTTCAGCACCCAGAGGGCGGGGTAGCTGGCGTAGAAGAACCAGCGCAGGGGCCGCCCGGTCCAGCGGGCGACCTGCTCGGGGCGCTGGATGGCGAGCGACTTCGGCACCAGCTCGCCGATCACGATGTGCGCGATGGTGATCACGCCGAACGCGAGGGTCAGCGAGATGCCGTGCACCACGGTCGGGTCGTCGATCCCCATCCTCTCGAGGGCCGGGTCGATGAGGTGGGCGAGGGCGGGCTCCCCCAGCCACCCGAGGCCGAGGGAGGCGAGGGTGATGCCCAGCTGCGTCGCGGACAGGTAGGCGTCGAGCCGCTTGGTGATCTCGTACGCGCGCGCCGCGTCGGGGTCACCCTGCTTGGCCAGGGCCTCGAGCGAGCTCGGGCGCACCTTCGCCAGGGCGAACTCCGCGGCCACGAAGAACGCGTTCGCCGCCACGCACAGCAGCGAGAGGAAGAGGGCGATCACTCGCCCCGCCTCTCGCGATTGGCCTCGGCGGGCTCCATCTCGACGTTACTTGGGTACACCGGTGGGGCGGGCTCTGTAAACCGGACGGGGCCCGCGCGCCACGCGCTATGATCGGCGCCGTGGCCGTCTACACCCCGCTCCCCCTGAGAGACGCCGACCGCCTGACCCGCGCCCACGGCCTCGGCCAGGCCCGCGCGGTCGAGGGCGTGCTCGCCGGAAGCGTCAACTCCAACTTCTTCGTCGAGGCCGATCGGCGCGTCTTCGCGCGCATCTACGAGGAGCAAGAGCGCGACGGCGTGGCCTACGAGTGGGCGCTGCTGTCCCACCTGGAGGCGGCCGGCGTGCCCGTGCCCCGCCGCGTCCGTGGGCCGTCCGATCCCGCGCCCGGCGAGCTGCGCGTGGCGGGAAAGCCCACCGCGCTCTTCGAGGTGCTCGGCGGCGAGGAGGTCTGCCAGCGCATGGTGACCGAGGCGCGCGCCGAGGCGGTGGGTCGGCTGCTCGCGCGCTGTCACGCCGCGGCCCGAGACTTCCCGGAGCGCCGCGAGGGCCGCTTCACCCTCGGGGACGTGCGGCGCCGCCTCGAGGCCGAGATCGCGCCGCTCGAGCGCCCGGAGCTGCGCGAGGCGGTGACGCTCCTCCGCGCGACCCTCGACGAGGTCGACGCGGCGTGGGACCCCGGGCTGCCAGGCGGCGTGATCCACGGGGACCTGTTCCGCGACAACCTCCGCTGGGAGGGGGACGCGGTCGTTGGCGTGCTGGACTGGGAGAGCGCGAGCGACGGGCTGTGGGTGTACGACCTCGCGGTCACCCAGCTGGCCTGGTGTTACGGCGACGCGCTGTCGGAGCCGCTCCTCCGGGCGATGGAGCGCGGCTACGCGTCGGTGCGACCGCTCGAGCCCGCCGAGCGCCGCTTCCTCCGGATCGCGCGCCTGGCCGCGGCGGCGCGCTTCACGGTCACGCGCATCACCGACTACCACCTGCGGGAGGGCAGCGAGCAGGTGAAGAAGGACTGGCGGCGGTTCCGCGACCGGCTGGTCGCGTCCGCCGCCCTCCACACGGACTGAGTGCACGCGCCGCCGACGCGGCGCGCCGTCACTCCTCGTCGACGCCCATCTGGAACCACTCGTCGGGCTGCTCGGGGGTCTCGAGGAGCTCCCCGTTCGGGCCGTCGCGACGGACCACGAAGGTCTGGCGCGAGATCGACTGGTCGTTCTCGCGGGCGACGACGACGATGTAGTTGGTGCCCGGGCGCAGGCGCACCGCGGTGTCGAAGGTGGCCTCGCGCGGGGCGTCGCTGTCCCGGTTGGACTGGTAGAACGCCTTGCGCGCGCCGACGTAGATGTAGAGGTCGCGCACCCGCGTCTCGTCGCGGGCCGTGCCTCGGATGCGCAGGGACTCGTCGCGCGTGACGAGGCTCGGCATGTCGATGGTCAGCTCCGGCGGGCGGTGGTTGAGGTCGTCCTCGACCCGCGCCGTCCGGCTCGCCCGCTCCTGGGTGACGTCGCTCGCCGCGACCCACGCGGGGTGCTCCTCGGCGATCTGGACGCGCAGGAAGCCGTTCAGCTCCGCCTCGACGGGCACGCTCAGGTTGCCCTCGCGCACGTGCGAGACGACGTCCGTGTTGGCGCCCGGCTGCTCGCGCAGCGCCGCGCCGTCCCGGAGGGTGACCCGGCCGCGGCGCTCCGTCGGCGCGGGGCCGGCGTCCGCGATCGGGATCTCGACCCGCTCGGTGAAGGCCTCGCGCAGATCCGTGTCGACCACGGAGACCTCGAGCTTGGCCACGTCACGCGAGAAGTCGGGCAGCACCTCGAAGGTGAAGGCCACCGTGCGCTCGCCGTTCGGCTGGATGTCGTCGATGCGGAAGCGCCCGGCGCGCAGGAGCACGCCCTCGCCGCTGAGGTTCCGCAGGTTGGCCTGCGTCTCGTAGGTGCGGCCCTGTCCCGTGTTGCGCAGATGCAGGAAGACCGTCGCCTGCTCGCCGCGCTGGACGCGGCCGTCGCCGTTGCCCTCGATGTTGTCCGCGACCTGCACCTGGTAGCTGAAGCGCGGGCGGGGGAGGGCGCGGGTCTGGACGCGCACCTCGGCCGGCGGCGGCGCGTGCCCGTGCGCCTCCTCGAACTCGACGCGGATGCCGTCCGCGCGGTCCGACAGGTGCCGGGGCAGGGTGCAGGTGCGCTGGTCGTTCTCCGTGGTGCAGATGCCGAGCGTGGCCGTCCACTCGCGGGTCTCGCCCGGGTTCAGCCGGCCGAAGACGACCTCGCGCCCGTCGAAGAGGCGGTTGTCGCTCTTGGTCACGCCGCGGAGCTGGAAGAGCGGGTTGGCGCCCGTGTTCGTGACGCGGACGCGGAGCTCGAACGGCTCACCCGCGGCGGCGGTGTTGTCG
>SHBB01000258.1 GCA_004213565.1 Sandaracinaceae bacterium | reverse complement strand
CCCGCACCGCCGCGCCGTCGACGCTCGTCGCGTCGAGGGGCGCGCCGAAGGGTCGAGCGCCGTCGGGGCACGAGCCGGCCGGGCCCGGGTCCGCGTCCTCGCGCCAGTGGCAGCGCGCCGCTCCGTCGTCCGGATCCGCCACGCAGCTCGCGCCCTCCACGCACTCCGCGTCCGCGACGCAGGGCGCGCAGAGGTCGGCCGTACGGGCGAACCGGTCCGTGCAGTCTCCCGTGCGCGTGTCGCAGAGGAATCCGCCGCAGGCCGCCGCGTCATCGCGCGTGCACTCGACGCACTCCCCGCGCGTCGCGTCGCACAGAGGGCGCGTCTCCGGGCAGACGCCGCACGCTCCGGCGTCGTCGAAGCTCGCGTCTCTGGCCGTCGAGGCGTCGTCTGGGAGAGCTCCGTCCGTCGCCGCGCCGTCCAGGACCGCGCCGTCCAGGACCGCGCCGTCCAGGGCTGCGCCATCCAGGACCGCGCCATCGGGCAGCCCGGCGTCCGGCCCCGCGTCGGAGACGCTGGAGTCCGTGGTCCCGTCCAGCGGCTCACAGCGCCCACCTCGGCGAAACGTGCCCTCGGGACAGGCGGCGCCCCCCGAGCAGGCGGAGAGGGTCAGGCAAAGGCAGGCGAAGAGCGAAGCGGTTCTCATGGTCCCCCCGGACACACGGGGCGAGCCCGTGCTTTGGTTCGTCGCACCGGCTTCAGGACGCAGCAGGCGGCGCCAATGTTCCCGCCTCGATGCTCCCGGCTCAGGCGTTCGATCGATCCGCGGCCGGGGGGAGCGCGGCGAGCTCGCAGATCCGCGCGCGCACCTCGCGCATCAGCTCCGGCAGCTCGAGCCCCGTCACCGTCGCGACGTCGAGCGGCTCCCCCACGTGCACCTCGGCCACGCCGGGCAGGAGCTGCTTGCTCCCCTTCGGCAACAGATCGGCGGTGCCGCGGATGCCGACGGGCACGATCGACACGCCGGCCTGTCGAGCGAGGTGGAAGCCGCCCTTCTTGAACGGCAAGACCTCTCGCACGCTGCTCCGCGTGCCCTCCGGGAACACCACGATCGACGTCCCCTCCGACACGTCCGCCGCCGCGGCCCGGATCGCCTCGATGGCGCGGCCGTGCTGCGCCCGGTCGACGAAGACGTGCCCGCCGACCTCCATCGCTCTCCCGAAGAGCGGCACCCTCCGCAGCTCCGCCTTCGCGAGGAAGCCCGGGACCATCGGCAGCGCGAGGAAGAGACTAGGGATGTCGACGTGGCTCTGGTGGTTGGCCATCAGCACGTAGGTGCCTTCGGGGTCGAGCCGCCAGGTCCCGTAGGCCTGCACCTCGAGGCCGATCCCCGCGGCCACCGTCCGGGCCCAGGCTCGGGTGTGCCGCTGAAAGCGCTCCGGATCCTTGCCGGGGATCTGTCCCGTGACGCCGATGACGCTCCAGACGCCGGTGGCGCCGGTGGTCCAGAGGAAGTTGAAGGCGGAGCGCGGCGTCATCCGAGAGACGGAGGTACCCGATGACGGCCGCCAGGTCGAGCGTGCGGTCGTCTGTGCTATGAGCCCGCCATGCTGCGCTGGGCTGCGTCGGTGGTGCTCGTGTCCGCTCTGATGGGCCCCGCGCCCCTGTACGCCCAGACCCCGGCGGAGAGCCCCCCGCCCTCCTCCCCGGCCGAGGACGCCGAAGCAGACGTGAACCCGGCGGACGCGGACACCGCAGCGGACGCGGCAGCGGATGCGGACACCGCAGCGGATGCGGACACCGCAGCGGACGCGGCAGCGGATGCGGACGCGGCAGCGGATGCGGACGCGGCAGCGGATGCGGCAGCAGATGCGGACGCGGCAGCGGATGCGGACGCGGCAGCGGATGCGGACGCGGCAGCGGATGCGGACGCGGCAGCGGATGCGGACGCGGCAGCGGATGCGGACGCGGCAGCGGATGCGGCGGATGCGGACGCAGCAACCGAGACCCGCTCCGTGAAGATCGCCGTCGTCCTGGTCGGCGACCCGGACCCCGCCCTCCGGACCCTCGCCGCCCGCGTCGACGCCTCTCTCTCCTCTCCCTTGACCCGCCCCTTCGATCCCGGCCTCCGGCGCGCCCTGCGCGGCGAACCAGGCGAGGACGGCGACGGGCTGAGCGAGATCCGCCGCGAGCGCCGCCGGCTCGGGCTCGGCGAGACGGCAGACGCCCCCATCCTCGCGCAGCTCGGGCGACGCGCCGGAGCGGCCGCGGTCGCGGTCGTGCGCGTCGGCGACGAGGGCCCCGAGCTGGTGATGTTCGACGTCCGCGCGGGCGCGTTCTTCCACGGCGCCCTGGCGCTCGAGCCCGAGCTCCCCGAGGCGCGCATCACGCGCTTCGTGCTCCGCCGCGCCCGCGTCTCGGCCCGCGGCGCCCCGAGCCCCGCCGAGGCCGCGCAGGCGCAGGCCGAGCGCCCCGACCCGCTCGCCCCCACCCCCGAGGAAGAGGACGGTGAGCCCGACTTCTTCGAGCAGTACTGGCCCTACTTCGTGGCCGCGCTCCTGCTCGGAGGCATGATCACGGCCATCGCCGTGACCAGCTCGGCTGACGCACCCGACCAGCCGGTGCTACGCTTCGTGCCCGGGGGTCGCTGACCCCGCATGCTGGAGACCCCTCCCTCGATGGCTCGACGCGCCGCCTTCTTGGCTCTGCTGCTTCTCGCGTCGAGCCCGCTCACCGCGATGGCCGACCGACCGGCCGGCGACGTGGCCGAGGTGGTGGAGAGCGACGCGGTCATGGCCCTGCCGGACGCGCCGGACGACTACGGGGCCGAGCGTCGGGGCGACGTGCGGTGGGAGTTCCCGGCCCAGGCGGCGGACGTCGCCCACGAGCTGCAGGAGGTCTACGAGGAGCACTGGTCGCGCCTCGCCGAGGAGCTCGGCGGGGACACCGAGGGCCCCCTCACCATCCGGATCGGGCGCAACCCCGAGGAGATGAGCGCGCTCGCCCCGCTCGGCGCGCCGCCTCCGGCGTACGCCAGCGGCGTGGCCTACCCGGCGCGCGGCCTCATCCTGCTGACCCTCGCCGCGCCCGAGACCTGGCAGCGGCCCGACGTCGACTCGGTCCTCGTGCACGAGCTGTCCCACATCGCCCTGCACCGCGCGGTCGACGGCAACCCCATCCCCCGCTGGTTCAGCGAGGGCGTCGCGATCCACCAGGCGCAGGAGAAGAGCCTCGAGCGCACCCGCGCGCTCTGGGGCGGCACCGTCGGGGGGCGACTCATGCCCTTCGAGCGCCTCGAGCGCGGCTTCCCGAGCAACCCGCACGCCGTGAACCTCGCCTACGCCCAGAGCGCCGACTTCGTGCGCTGGCTCCGCGCGCGCGACTCGGGCGAGCGGAAGTTCCGCGAGGTGATCCGGCGCCTGCGAGACGGGCAGAGCTTCCAGACCGCCCTCGAGCGCACCTACTCGATCACCATGACCGAGCTGGAAGAGCAGTGGCACGCCAGCCTGTCGGAGCGCTTCCAGGCCCTGCCGCTGCTGGTCGGCAGCGGCACCCTCTGGGTGCTCGCCGCGTTCCTCATCGTGCTCGCCTACGCGCGCCGCAAGCACAAGGACCGCGCGAAGATGGAGGAGTGGGACGAGGAGGAGCGCACGGCCGACGCCGCCGCGCACGCGCTCATCGCCGCCCGCTCCGCCGCCCACACCACCGCGGGCCCCTCCCCGACCATGCCGGAGGGCGAGCACGAGGTCCTCTACGTCATGCCCCCCGAGCCCCGAACGAGCGAATCCGGCATCCCCACCGTCGAGCACGACGGCCGCAGCCACACGCTGCATTGACGGGCGATGACTCTGCGCGGGACCGTGGAGCATCTCAGGCACGGGATGGCCGATCATGAGGAGCTCTTCGGGTCGCCGGGGGCGAGGTCGGCGGCTCGGTGAGGGCGAGACACCTCATGTGGCTCGTGAGCCTCTGCCACGCCCTCCCGACGAGTGCGTCCGCGGATTCGATCACGCCGCGAACCTGCGGGCCCGGCACCCGCGCCGTCCAACGCCACTCGTCGGGCTTCTGCGTGCCGCATCGCTGCGCTGGCGACGGCGACTGTCCCGGCCAGATGTGGTCTCCGTCGACCCATGTCTGCCGACCCACTGCCATCTGCCGCCAGGTGTCCGAGCGGACCGTCGGAAGCCGCTTCGAACGAGCGACGGAGCTGACGGAGACGAGCTCGGGCCTCTGCACGCCGTCCGGCGCGTGCGAGCTCGGTCAGTGCTACGCAGGCAGCGTGTGCGTGCCGAGAGACTCGCCGCAGGCCATGTCGCAAGAGGCCATGCGCCAATTGGAGCCACTCCCCGCTTCACTCGGCGTCCAAACACGGGCCTCTCCCTCCGCGTCGCCACCGGGCACCTGCGCCTCTGCGCCAACCTATCGCAGCGACGGAGCGCCCCTGGTCAGCCCGTTCGCGCTGTTGCTGCTCTGCACCCTGCTCGGGCGCGGCGTCCCCGCTGTAGGAGCGTCGCCGCTCACTCAAAAGGATTCATGAGCCGCCGCTGCGGAGGCGGAGGCATCGGATGCACCGGCTGCGTGATGGGAGCGACGTCGGGGGCTCGTCCTCGGTAGTCACCGGTGAGATACGTCCGAAACGGGTTGTAGGGACAGATGGTCGGCGGTATCCGAGAGAGCTCCTTCGAGAACGCAGGGAGCTCGCGGAAGCAAGCCGCCATCCAGCGCCGCTCCAGCTTCATGTACGGCTCCGTCGCAGGGCTTCTCGAGGGTCGCCACGTCAACGTTCCAAGGAACGTGTAGGAAGCGATCAGCGGGATTCTCCGCTGCGAGCGATACATGTTGCCTACGAGGTGAGCATAGAACTCCTCGGTGTTCTCCATCCCGTAGTCGTGGCCAAGATACGGCACGAAACGCTGCGGGTGGCGGACACCGTGGGTGATGCGGAGCGCGTGCAACATCTCATGCACCAACACCGCATCGGAGTACCCGTACAAATGGACCGCTCCAGCGTAGGTTTCGTCGCCGGGGATCGGGGCGTTTCGATGCAGCCAGTCGCCCGGTGTGTACTCGATGAACGCCATCGCGCCGCGTCCGGTGCCGTGCATGAGACTCTGCGGGAGCTCGCGAACGGGCTGACCGCGCTCGTCCCAGGGCGTGTCACCGTTGTCCCTCAGGTAGCGGATCGGTGCTCCCTCCGGGGTCGAATCCATCAAGCCTGTGTACCCAAGCGCCGGGTACGTCACGGCCATCATGCCGGGCGCGGTGGTCTGCTTGGGCCGAATGACGACCGCGCGCCGAAGATGGCGCACCAACGCTCGGCCGACCTCGAAGCCCGTGATCAGGCGAAAATCCAGCTCGGCTTCGTTCTCCCAAGCCTCCGCTGACTCGGATGACCAATTCCAATCTGGATCTCGGGGGCGCTCCGGTCTCGGACCACTCTCGCCACTGATGGTGACCAAACCGTAGCGACGCGGTCGTCCAAACCGCTGAATGGGAGTCCCATGTTGCATACGGGCCTCATCGTAGCTTTCCCGTCGAGGTTGCGACCCGATCGACGCTCGCCGGCGCGAGGGGACGCTAGGTTGACTTGTTGACTTGTTCGGACCGAGTCGACCTGAGCGCCCGCGACCGTCTATCTTCGATGCGTGTACGTGGTGTTCGTCGCAGGTACGAGCGTCAGCGCGTCCCCGGTCGGGGCGCGGCGCGCGTTCTGCGGAGCTGTCTGGAGGAGACCGAGCAGACCGTCCACGCGCTGAAGGAGCGGGACCACGTCTACTTCATCTCGTACGGGGAGCCGCTCGACGCGGGACAGATCGCGGTCTGTGACGCTTGCCGCACGGTGACCCCGATGATCGCGCGCGCGGCGCGGGGGGAGGCCGAGCGGATGGTGGACGCCTTCCTGGACGCGCATCAGCTCGAGGCCGAACGGATGGACCGGAGCCTCTGGTCCGGGCTCGCCTGTATGGGGACGATCGCGGTCGCGGGGCTGCTCCTGTTGATCACGGGCTGGCTCCTGCCCCCGCTGTGGGTGTTGCCGGCGGGGCTCGTGGCCTCCGTGGCGGGCTTCGTCGTCTACCAGGACGTGCGCACCCGGATCGGCAACGCGCGGTTCGGTCGCGCCGCGACGCCGAAGCTTGCGCGGCTGGTCCAGCTCACCGGGTGGACGGTCGAGGACGTGATGGAGCACGCCGACGCGCGAGGGTTCCTGCGGCTGCGCGACTTCCTGGCGTCGGTGTGGCTCGACGACGACGAGAGCGACTGACACACGCGACTCGCTGCGGGCGCCGGCCCATCGTGAACCGCGCGGCCGACAGGGGTAGGCTGGGGCCGTGATGCGGAACGGATGGGTCGCGGGGCTGGCGCTCCTGGCGGTGGGGGTCGGGTGCGGGACGCGGTCGGGGCTGGCCGTGCCTCGAGATCCTGCGGCGGACTCGGGGGTGCCGACGGCGCGCGACTCCGGGGTGCCCGAGGACGCGGGGGACGCGGGCGACGGCGTCGACGCGGCCATCTGCGGCGGTCCGTGCACGGACGAGGTGTTCTGCAACGGTGAGGAGCGCTGCGATCCGGAGACGGCGAGCTGCCTGCCCGGCGAGGCGCCCGACTGCGACGACGGCGACGAGTGCACCATCGACGCCTGCGATCCCGACGCGGACGAGTGCGCGCACCGGCCGGAGCCGCGCGACGAGGACGGAGACGGCGTCGGCGCCTGTGAAGGAGACTGCGACGACGGCGACCCGCTGGTCTCGCCCTCTCGCGCCGAGGTCTGCGACGACGTGGACAACGACTGCGACGCGTCCGTCGACGAGGGCGTGCGGTCGCCGTGCGACGACTGCCGCCCGGGGTGCAACCGCGTCGTCTTGCCCGGCGTGGGCGGCTGGAGCCCCACCGGGATGAACAGCGGGGGCGTCGAGGAGGCGCCCGACGGGTCGCTCCAGCTGAGCAGCACGCGCACCGAGACGTACTTCGCCTGGATCGCCAACCACCTCTTCGGGACGATCACGAAGCTCGACACCCGGACGGGCACCCAGAGCGCCGAATACGACTCCGCGCTGCTCGACGGGACCAACGCCGCGCGCCCGCCCGGCGAGCGCTGCCGGACGGACGCCGCCGGGGGCAACTGCCCTTCCCGCACCGCGGTGGATCTGCGCGGCGCGGTCTACGTGGCCAACCGCGCCTTCTTCAACCAGGGCACCGTCACCAAGATCGCCGGCTTCCCCTCCGACTGTGTCGATCGGAACGGCAACGGGGTCATCGACACGAGCCAGGACATCGACGGCGACGGAATCATCGAGCGCTCGGTCCCGGGCGAGTTCCTGGGCCAGATGGACGAGTGCATCCTCTGGACGGTGAACGTCGGCTCCCGGAACGACGTACCGCGCGCCATCGCCATCGACGCGGCCGGCACGGTCTGGGTGGGCCTCCATGACGCGAGCAGCGTCGTGCAGCTCGACCCGAACACGGGCGCGGTGCTGCGCACGGTGCCGCTGCCCCGCACGTCGCCCTTCAGCGGCTTCCGCCCCTACGGCGCCGCCGCCGACAGCGTGGGCAACGTGTGGTTCGTGGAGTCCGCGTCGGGCTCGATCATCAACGTCGACGCCTCGACCGGCGCGCTGGGCTCCATCCAGACGGCGTCGATGCGCGGGACCGACTGCTCCAGCTCCTACGGCATCGCCGTGGACTCGCGCGACCGGATCTGGGTGGCGGGCTTCCTGTGCGAAGGAGCGTTCCGCTTCGACCCGGTGGCCGCGCGCTGGTTCGACGTCGCCCTCCCCGACAGCGGCGTCACGCGCGGCATCGCGGCCGACGCGATGGGTCGCATCTACCTCGCGAGCTCACACACCTACATCCGGTTCCTGCCCGGCGGCGGCTTCGACACGTCGCCGCCCATCAGCCGGCTGACCATCTTCGACGCCGACACGGGGCGCGGGCTCCGCGTGATCGGGACGCCGTCCGCGCCGCTGCCGGGGCTGGGCTCGACCGGGGTCGGGCTCGACTCGTCGGGCATGGTCTGGCTGGTGAACCAGGACTCGTCGACCGCGACGCGTGTGGACCCGACGACCGGGGCCGCGCGCGACTTCCCGACCGGCGAGAGCCCCTACACCTACTCGGACTTCACCGGCTTCGCGCTCCGCACGTTCACGGCCCCGAACGGCTTCTTCCGCACCACGGTGGCCGGCTGCCCGTTCGGCCCGACGGAGTGGGAGCGGCTCGACTGGGACGCGTCGGTGCCGCGCGGCACCCGGGTCGAGGTGCGCGTGCGCAGCGCCGATCGCGAGCTCGACCTGGGGAGCGCGACCTGGATCGGCCCCTTCACGGCGCGGCCGACGGAGCTCGCCCTGCCGCCGGGGCCCGTGCCTCAGCGCCGCTTCATGGAGCTCGAGATCAGCCTGATCAGCGACGACGAGACGAGCACGCCGTCGATCCGCGACATCACGGTGCAGTTCAACTGCCCCGCGGGGTAGAGCACATCTCGCGTCAGCTGGACTGCTTCTCGGCGCTGTCCGGACCGGCCTTCTTCGGGTCGATCGGGAACTTGGGCGTCCCCGCCTTGGCGCGCTGCGCCTTGGCCTTCTTGCCAGCGGTCTTCTGGCGGATCTCACGGCGGCGCTCGGTCTTCTGGGTTCTGGACGACATGTTGTTCTCGAGGGTGAGTGGGCGCCCCGGCGGACGCCCGTAAAGGGCACGCGGTTTAATCGGATCCGCGCGCGGAGTCAAACCCGCTCTTCGGCGAGCAGCGCGTCGGCGCGGCGACGGAAAGCCGCGTGAAGTCGCTGGGTCACGGGCCCCGGGCGGCCGCCCCCCAGCGTCACCCCGTCGGCGCGCACCATCGGCACGACCTCGCGGGTGCTCGAGGTGATGAACGCCTCGTCCGCGGAGTAGAGATCCGGCGGGAAGAGCAGCCGCTCGCGGATCGCGGCGCCGTCCTCGGCCGCCGCCTCCATGACCAGCCGGCGCGTGATGCCGCCGAGGATGCCGACCTCGAGCGGCGGGGTGCTCACCTCGCCGTCGTGCACGAGGAAGAGGTTCGAGGTGGAGCCCTCGAGCAGCTCGCCGCCGCCGCCCACGCTGATCGCCTCGTAAGCGCCGCGTCGATGCGCGGCGGCCAGGGAGAGGATGTTCGGCAGGTAGTTCGAGGCCTTCACGCCGCTCGCGCCCGTACCGTCCAGGGAGCGCGAGATCGAGACGGTCGCGAGCGCGCCGCCCTCCTCCCAGAGCTTCGGGTCGTGCACCTTCAGCGGCGCGGCCACCATCACGCGGCGGGGGCGCAGCTCGCCCTCGAGCGACAGACCGAGCGCGGTGACGCCGCGGGTGACGACGACCCGCACGTACGACTCGGCGCCCGCGTCGGTGTTGCCCGCGGCGGCCAGGACCTCGTGGACCTCGCGGCGCAAGGTCGCGTCGTCCACGTCGACGGGGATGGAGAGCTGCGCGCAGGAGTGGCGCAGCCGCTCGAGGTGCAGGCCGAGCGCGAACGGCTGCCCCGCGTACGTCCGCGTCACCTCGAAGGCGGAGTCGCCGTAGAGGAAGCCGCGGTCGAGGACGGGGACGGACGCGCTCTCGGGGTTCACCAGCGCGCCGTCGATGCTGACGGCCGAGCCCATCGGTTCAGCCCTTGAGCTGCGCGAGCAGCGCGGTGGCCTCCTCGTGCTCCTTGTTCTCCGCGAGCGCGCGCTCGAGCATGCTGATGGCCTTGCGCTCGTCGCCCTGCTTGGCGGAGATGTCGCCCAGGTAGAAGTAGACGTCAGCCTTGGTGATCCCGTCCTCGGGCTGCAGCTTCTGCAGGAGCAACGCGCGGAAGGTCTTCTGCGCCCGGTCGAGGTCGCCCCGGGTCAGGCAGAGCCGCCCGAGGTCGGTGAGCACGACCACGTTCGTCAGGTCGATCTTGAAGGCGGCGTCGTAGGACTCCATCGCCCCCTCGAGGTCGCCCATCGACTCCTTCGCGCGGCCGAGGCGGTGGTGGTAGACGGCGACCTCCTTGTTGCGGCGGCTGCCGTAGCTGGCGACGATCTGCTCCAGCACCGGGATGGCGTCGGTCTGGCGCCCCGCGGCGATGTAGAGATCGCAGAGCGGCAACAGCACGTCGCGGTCCTCGGGATCGAGCTGAGACGCCCGCTCGAGGTACTGCGCGGCCGAGCCCGGGTCGGACAGCGGGCCGGAGTAGAGATCGGCGATGCGCTTGAGGAGCGCGACCTTCTCCTTCGGGTCCTCGGTCTCGGCCTCGTCCATCGTGAGCATCATGGCGAGCTTGTCGGCCTGCCCGTGCTTCTCGTAGTGCGCCTTGAGGGCGTCTCGCGACTCCGCCGTGCCGCCGTCGAGCTCGAACGCGCGCCTGAGCGCGGCCTCCGCCCGCACCGGGTCCTCCAGCTTCTCCTCGGCCAGCGCCGCGATGGCGCGCGCGGTGGCGATGGCGTCCGCGCCCTGCTGGACCTGCTCGAGGCGCTCGAGCACGTCCGCCTGCGGGCCCCACTCCTGACGGCCCTCGTGGAGCGTCACGAGCGCGGCGAGGGCGCCGACGTGGTTCGGGTCGCGCTCCAGGACGCGTCCGTAGATGCCGATGCCGCGCTCCTCGTCGCCGCGCTGCTCGACGTGCACGCCGGCGAGCCGCACCAGCATCGACAGCTCCGCGTCCGCGTCGCCGGCCTGCGCTGCGTCGCCGATGCGGCGCTCGAGCAGCTCGACGAGCGCGTCCCACTCCTCGCCCACCGTGTGGAGGCGCTCGAGCTCGTCGAGCGCGTCCGCGTTGCCGGGATCCTCCTCGAGGATCTCGCGCAGCTGGTCCATCGCCTCCTCGCGGCGGCCGAAGCGCGACTCCATCAGGCGCGCGAGCCGCACCCTCGCCGCGATCCGCTCGGCGGGCGTCTCGGCCACGTCCAGGCGACGCTGCACCAGCTCCTCGAGCTCGCCCCAGCGCTCCGTGGTCTCGTAGAGCGCCTCGAGCGCGCCGATCGACTCGAGATCGGTCGGCTCCTCGTCCAGCGCGCCGCGCCACGCGTCGATGGCGTCCTCGGTGCGCCCGAGCTCCGCGAAGCTCGCCGCGAGCTGCTTGCGCAGGGCGACCCGTCGGTCCGGATCCATCTCGACGTCGATCCGCCGCTCGAGCAGCTCGGCGACACGCGCGTGCTTGCCCGCCGCGCCCTCGAGCCGAACGAGCGCGTCGAGCGCCACGGCGTCCGTCGGGTCCGCCTCGAGGATCTTGTCGAAGCACGCGATGGCCTGCTCCGGCTTGCCGAGCGAGCTCTCCGCGATCGCCGCCGCCTCGCGGAGACGGTCCTTCTTGGCGTCCTCGTCGAAGTCGACCTCGGCCCAGTGCACGAGGGCCGCGAGCAGCTCCTCCTCGCGCCCCGGCGCCCGCAGGATGGCCACCAGGCTCTCGTGCGCCTCGCGGGTGTCCGGGTCCGCGGTGACGGCCGCGCGGTAGCGACGCTCCGCCGCCTCCGGGTCGGCGAGGTGGTCGCGGTACCAGCGAGCGCCGCGCATGTTCAGGTCACGCACCGCCATGCGGTCCATGTCCCCGTCGTCCTTCTCGAGCACGCGCTCGATCAGGCCACGGAGCGACTCCCAGCCCCCCTCGACCGTGGGGGCGAGGCGCTCGAGGTCATTGGCCAGCGCCTCGTCGCGGGGATCGAGCTCGAACGCGCGGCGAAGCGCGTCGAGCGCCCGGGCGGTGTCGCCCAGCTCGTTCTCGTAGACCAGCGCCTGATCCTGGAGGAAGCGCACCCGCTCCCCCGTGGTCTCGGCCAGGTGGATGCGCACGTCGTAGAGGGCCGCGACCTTCTCGGTCGCCTCCGTCTGCCGGTAGACCGGCTCGAGCACCTCCACCACGTCCGGGGCCAGCTCGTCGTCCTCGAGGAGCGACTCCATCGCGGCCACGGCGCGCGGCTCGCTCGGCTCGCGATCGAGGACCTCCTGGAAGGCGCGGAAGGCGCCGCGGAGGTCGGCGAACTGAGACTGCTTGAGCGTGCCCAGCCGGACGAGCAGCTCGCTCCGCTCCACCGGGTCCATCGACGCCTGGATGCGGCGGTCGAGGATCTCTCCCAGCTCCGACCACGCCTGCAGCTTCGTGTAGAGCCGGTCGAGCGCGGCGAGCGAGTCGGGGTCGTCGCCCGCCTGCTCGATGGCCCGCGTGTAGGCCTCGACCGCGCGCGCGTCGTCCTCGAGGTGCTGCTCGGCGATCCGCGCGAGGCGGTTGTAGAGCGCGCGCGAGGTGTCGGGGTCGAGCACGCTCGACGCGCGCTCCGCGAACACGTCGGCCGCCTTGTCCCACTGACCGAGCTCCGCCGTGAGACGCTCGATGTCGTCCGCCGTCTGCCCGTCCGCCGGATCCTCCGCGAGCGCGCGTGAGAGCGCCTTGAAGGCCGCGCCCTTGTCGTGGCGGCCGAGCTCGTGGACCTCGGCGAGGCGGCGCAGCTCCACGCGCTTGTCCTCGGGATCGTAGGCCGCGCTGACCTTGCCCTCGAGCAGCTCGGCGAGTTCGTCCCAGCGCTCCTGCGTGCGCAAGAGCGGCTCGACGATCTCGGAGGCCTGGACTCGATAGTCCTCGAGCTTGCTGATGCGCAGCAGCGCGTCGATCGCGGGCTCGAAGTGCGTGTCGAGCTGCAGCACCTCCTCGTAGGTCGGGAGCGCCGTCAAGACGTCGTCCATCTCCCGCTCGAGCACCTCGCCCGCGCGGTAGAGGAGCTGCACGCGGAGCTGCGGGTCCTCTTGAACCGCAGCCTGCATGCGCAGGTTCTCGAGCAGCTCGGGCCACATGCGCTGCCGCTCGTAGAGGCGCGCGAGGGCGAGCGCCGCGTCCGAGTGCTCCGGCGCGTCGTCGAGCACGCGGCGGTAGGCGTCGATCGCCTCCTCGGGCCGGCGCAGGTGCTCCTCGTATTCGCGCCCGAGCCGGAGCGCGAGGTCGACGCGGAGCTCGGGGTCCTGCTCGATGTCGAGCCGGCGCTGCAGCACGTCGCCGAGCTGCTCGTGGTCCCCCGCGGTCGTGTAGAGGCGGTCGAGCGCCTCGAGCGCGATGTCGTCCATCTCGTCTTCGAGGAGCGCCGCGCGGTACGCCTCGACCGCGCCCGCGCGATCC
>SHBB01000257.1 GCA_004213565.1 Sandaracinaceae bacterium | reverse complement strand
GCAGATCGCCGACGCGTTCCACCGCCGCACGGGCCGCGGCATCCACGTCACGAGCGGCACCCGCACCCCGCGGGAGCAGGCCGACGCGATGTACGACAAGCTCCGGCTGGGCGTGCGGCTGACCCACCTCTACCGGGACTTCGACGCGGCCTCGGAGATCCAGTCGACCTATCACGACTGTCGCCGCCGCCCACGGAGCCGCTGCGTGCGGGAGATCGCGCGGGTGATCCGTCGCCAGGTCCGACGCGGCTGCTTCATCTCTCGGCACCTCCGCGCGAGCGCGGTCGACGTCCGGAGCCGGGACATGAGCCGCCGCGAGCGGCGCATCTTCCAGCAGGTCGTCGAGGGTTTCCCGGACGTCTCCCTCCTCGAAGAGGGCCGCCCGCCGCACTTCCACCTCCAGATGTGAGGTCTGCGCTATCCTGGCAGGCGTGCTTCGACGACTCGCCGTCTTCTGCTGTCTGTTGACCGGCTGCAGCCCCTCCTCGATCCCCGACGAACCGGAGGGGGCCTACGTCGAGATCCCCGAGCAATCGGTGGACGGCGAGGCGCTGAGGGCGGAACCCATCTTGCGACTGGACACGCCCGCTGGCGCCACACGCGCGTCGGCGCTGGTGACGCTCGCTAGCGGGACCACGCCGCGGCTCCACGCGCGCGCCCTCGACGCGAGCGGCCCGGGCACCTGGCAGCCGATGCGCGTGACGTGGCGCGAGGACGGGATGCTGGTCGCGGTGACGGATCTCGACCGGGTCGCGTCCGAGGTCGAGCTGCGGGTCGAGGGCGAGGTCACCTTCCTGACCTGGTCGGCGGTGATCCCCGAGCCCGTGCGCGAGCGTCCCGACGTCGGCGCGGCTCGCCTGGGCCTGAGCGCGGAGATCGCGGCCCTGGGCGTCATCCCACGAGAGGACTGGGGCGCGCGCGCGACGCGCTGCTCGGACAACAACGCGAGCAAGTACCGCATCGCCGTGCACCACACCGTGACCGCGGCGATGGGCGACCCCGCGAGCAACCTGCGCGGCATCCAGAGCTACCACATGGACGGCCGCGGCTGGTGCGACGTGGGCTACCACTTCCTCGTGTCGCTCGACGGACGCGTCTGGGAGGGCCGGCCCGTGCATCTGCTCGGCGCCCACGTGGGCGGCCACAACACGGGCAACATCGGCGTGTCGTTCATGGGGTGCTTCCACCCGACGAGCGACTGCACGAGCTTCCCCCCGCAGGTCCCGCCGGACGGAATGATCGCGGGCGCGGCCGGGGTGATCGCGGGCCTCGCGGAGATCTACGCGATCCCCCGCGACGCCACGAGCATCAAAGGCCACCGCGACCACTCGGGCTCGACCACCGCGTGCCCGGGCGACCACCTGCACGCGCGCTTGAACGACCTGCGGAGCGGCATGGCCGGCGGGCCCGCCTGGGGCGCGCAGTACGTCGCGCAGAGCTTCCCGCTCGCCAGCGCGCCCTTCGAGCTCGCGCCGGGGGAGCCCTCGAGCGGATACCTCGAGATGCGCAACGTGGGCACCGAGACGTGGCGGCCGGGGGAGACCTTCCTCGGCACGACCGAGCCGCGCGACGGCGCGAGCCCGATCGCGGGCGACGACTGGCCGAGCGACCACCGCGCCGCGACCATCGACCGCGTGGTGGCGCCGAACGAGACGGGCCGCTTCGTGTTCAGCGTGCGCGCGCCGCTCGGCCCCGGGGACTACCCGCAGTACTTCAACCTCGTGCAGGAGGGCGTGGCCTGGTTCGGCGATCCCGGGCAAGGCGGCCCCGCGGACGATCAGATCCAGATCCGCATGACCACCCTGGACGTGGCGCCCTGGGAGCCGGCCGACGCGGGCGTGACGCCTCCGCTTCCCACGGACGGTGGGGCGGATGGCGGCGAGGGCCGCGCGGACGGCGGCGTCTTCGTCCCCGTCGACGCGGGCGACGGGGCGCCACTCTCGAGCGGCTGCGGCTGCCGCGTCTCGGGCCGCTCGCCCGCCGCGCTCGGCTGGGGGCTCGCCCTCCTCGGGCTGGTCAGCGCGCGCAGGATCCGCCGGCGAGCTCGCTGAGCCGCTCGTCCACCCAGCGGCGCGCCCCGGACGTCGCCTCGTCGGTGAGGTGCCCCTCGATGTGCACGACATGATCGAGCACCGCTGGCTGCGCGCCCCGGACGAACACGTACTCGCCCATCACGTCGAACTCCATCAGCGCGCGGTGGGAGCAGGTCTCGTCCACGCACGAGATCGACGGCTCATCGCTCGGGTCCTGATTGCGTCGCTGGAGATCGGCGTCCAGTCGCGCGATCGCCGCGTCGAGGTCCTCGCCGCAGAGCCGCTCGGCCTGCCGGATGACGCCCTGCTCGTCGGCCCGCGGATCCTCGTCCGAGGCGTCGGTCTGCCAGAGCACGTAGACGAGGCCGCGGTCGCGGTCGACGACGCTCGCCAGGGAGCGCTCGCCGCGCACCGCCTCCACCATCAGGCGCGAGAGCGACGGGCCCGATGCCTCGCTCCTGGGCGGCTCGCCCCGAACCGGCTCGATCGGCTCCCGCGAGGCGCTGCCCGCGCAAGCCGCGAGGCAGATCGAGATCGAGCACAGCAGCGTGGCGCGCATGGCGCGACGGTAGCTCGCTATCTCTCGACCTTCACGCCGTTCCAGAAGGCGACGTAGCCCTCGATGTTCTTCGCCTTCTCCATGGCGTCCGGATAGAACCAGGCCGCGTTGCGGTTGACCTCGTCGCCGACGACCACGTCGTAGTACTTCGCGGTGCCCTTCCAGCCGCAGACGCTCGTGTGGTCACTGGGCCGGAAGTGCCCCTCCCGCAGCGCAGAGGGCGGGAAGTAGAGGTTCCCCTCGACGACCTCGAAGTCGTCGCTCTCTGCGATCACCGTCCCGTTCCAGCTCGCCTTCGCCATGCTCGCCTCCGTTCCCGACTCACCCTCGGGCCAAGCGGCCCGGTCCGCAAGGCGCTCCGCCCGCGTGGTACAAACGAGGCGATGGCAGACGACGGCCTCGTCCGCGCGTGGAGGTCGGGTGAGGCGGGGGCCTCGCTGAGCGGCGCGGCCGACCTGTCACAGCTGGCCGTGCAGCGGCTCAGGCTCACGGCCGCGCTCGGGGTGGCGATCGGGCTCTTCACGCTGCCCTTGCTGCTGCTCCGGCAGCCCAACCTCGGGGCGCGCGCCGGGACCGCGCGTCCGATCTGGGTCATCGGCGTCGGGCTCGCGGTGGCGGCCGCGATGTTCGCCATCAACAAGACCGAGCGGCTCGAGCCCTCGCGCAAGATCGACCTCAGCCTCGTGTGCGTGGTCGCGATGTCGCTGGTGGCGGGCCTCTTCCGACACTGGCTCCCCTACGTCGAGAGCGACGTCGTGCGCGGCGTCTCGCCCGTCGCGCTCGTGGTGCTCTTCATCGCCGTCATCGCCCCGGTGCCGCCCGTGAAGATGGCCGCGGCCGCGGTCGGCGCGACGATCGCGGACGCCGCCGCGCTCGGGATCACCCTGCTCCTGACGTCGAACCCGACCCCGCCGTGGAACCTCTGGCTGTGGCTCCTGCTGCCGAACGTCGTCGTGATCCCCGTGGCCGTCTTCACCGCGCGGACGCTCTACCGCCTGGGCGAGACGGTGCGGCGCGCGCAGGAGATGGGGGCCTACCGGCTGATCGAGCGGCTCGGCGCGGGCGGGATGGGCGAGGTCTGGCGCGCCGACCACCGGACCCTGGCCCGGCCGGCCGCGATCAAGCTCGTCCGACCGGAGCTGCTCGGCGCGCGGGACAGCGACGATGCGATGCGAACGCTGACGCGCTTCGAGCGGGAGGCCCGCGCGACGGCGGTGCTGACCTCTCCGCACACCATCGAGGTCTACGACTTCGGGCGCGCCGACGACGGCAGCTTCTATTACGTGATGGAGCTGCTCGAGGGCATGGACCTCGAGGCGTTGACGGCGCGCCACGGCGTGATGCCAGAGGAGCGGGTCGTGCATCTGCTGCTCCAGGTCTGCCACTCGCTCCGGGACGCGCACGAGAACGGGCTGGTGCACCGGGACATCAAGCCCGCCAACCTCTTCGTCTGCCGGCGCGGCGCGGACCGAGACTTCGTCAAGGTGCTGGACTTCGGGCTGGTGAAGGTCGAGGCGACGGAGCCGGACGCGAAGCTGACGGAGCTCGGCGCGGTGCCCGGGACGCCGGCCTACATGGCCCCCGAGCTCGCCCAGGGCGACGACGCCACGCCGCGCTCCGATCTCTACGCGCTCGGCTGCGTCGCCTACCAGCTGCTCTCGGGGCACATGGTCTTCCCCGACCGCTCGCACCCGATGCAGCAGATCTTCGCCCACGCGCAGGAGCCGCCGCCCGGGCTCGACCCCGCGCTCGGCGTCTCCGAGCGGCTCGAGGCGCTGGTGCTCGCGTGCCTCGCGAAGGATCCGGCGGACCGCCCCGCCTCGGTGGCCGCGCTGGAGGACGCGCTGCGGGAGACCGGCCTGGCCGCGGGCTGGACGGCGGCGCGCGCGCAGGCGTGGTGGGAGGCCGAGGCGAGCCGGAGCGCGGAGGCGTTCGCCCTCTCGCCGACGCTGCCAGACGCGGGCTTGTCGCCTTGAGCGCCGTACCCAACTGTTGCCTGCGCTCGTAACGCCTGCGCCGGTAACATGAGTGCGGCCGCGAGACTCCGCTCTCCGAAGGAGAATTCCCGATGGCGCTTCCCCAACTCCGTGGCCCCGCTCTGGCGCAGGATCCAGCCAGCGACGAGGCGGTCGTCGAAGAGGTCCTCGACGGTGAGTCCGCTCGTTTCGAGGTCCTCATGCGCCGGCACAACCAGCGGCTCTTCCGGACGGCGCGCGCGATCCTGAAAGACGACGCGGAGGCCGAGGACGCGGTCCAGCAGTCCTACCTGACGGCCTACGCCAAGCTCGGGCAGTTCCAGGGGCGCGCGCGCTTCTCGACCTGGCTGACCCGGATCGCGGTCAACGAGTCGCTGCGGCGCCGTCGCAAGCGCGGGCGCCTCGACGACCTCGAGCTGGCCCCCGAGCCTCACGAGAATGCGCTCACAGCGCCCGCGCGCTCCCCCGAGCAGCTGGCCGGAGACGGAGAGCTGCGCGCGCTGCTCGAGGAGGCGATCGACGCGCTGCCCCAGAGCTACCGCGTGGTCTTCGTGATGCGTGAGCTCGAGGAGCTGGACACGCGCGAGACGGCCGCCTGCCTCGAGCTCAGCGAGGAGGCCGTGCGCGTCCGCCTGCACCGAGCGCGCCGCACCCTGCGCGAGTGGCTCTACGAGCGCGCCGACGCGCTGGTGGGGGAGGCCTTCTCGTTCGCGGGCGAGCGGTGCGACCGCATCGTCGCCTTCGTGCTCGACCGGATCGATCAGAGGTCCGCGACGTAGCGGCCCTTGTCCATCACCGTCACCCCGTCGATCCGCACCGTGCTCTGCCGGCCCAGGAGCTGGACGAGCAGCTCGCCGCACCAGCGCGCGCCGGTCACCTCGGGCGCGGTGTAGCTGAGCACGAGGTGCAGCCCCGGGAGCTTCCCGTCCTGGCACGCCACGCCGATCGGCGCGATGACGCCGACGTTGGTGCCGAAGATGATCTGGCCCACGCGGCGGCCCTCGGCGCCCGAGTCCAGGTGCGCCTCGAGCTGCTGGACCTGCGCCTCGGGCCCCTCGATCTGGGTGAGCCGCCCGCCCATGAACGTCAGCTGCATGCGTCGCAGCACCGCGCGGTCGAGCATCGCGCCGTCCGACAGGCGGAGGCCGCCGTCGGGCACGAAGACGCCGTCCACCGCGCTCGGCGTGGTGACGAGCTCGCCCGCGGGCAGGTTGGTCCAGCCGGGTCCGTGCTGGAGGCCGCCCGCGTTGATCCAGCGCGCGCTCGGGTCGCCCTTGACCGTGAGCGACGTGCCGGCCGCGCTCTCGACCCGGATCTCGCTCGTGGGCTGCAGGCGCGCGCGCAGCCGCTCCCCGAGCGCGTGCACGTCGCGGTAGTCGATGCGCAGCGACTGCCGGACCACCGCGTCGGTGAGCCCGAGCATGTGGACATGCCGCCGCTCGCCCTCGGGGGTCGCGACCACGCGGCGGATGTCGCGCGAGAACTCGTAGCCGGCCAGCATCGCGCTCGCGGCCGCCTTGTCGCAGCGCTCCTTCAGCTTGGCCATCAGGCGCGGCGAGGTCTCGTCGCTGGTGACGGTGACCGCGTCGATCTCCGCCCCCACCTCATCGGCGGCCATCATCAGCGCCGCGGCGAGCTCCTCGAAGGGCGCGCGCTGCTGATAGACGATCAGGAGGCGCTCGCCGGGCTTCACGGCCAGGCAGTCCAGCACCACGCGCTGCGCGGCCTGAACATAGGCCTCGTCGGGCTGCATGCGCCGCAGACGGCTGATGACCTCCGGCATGATGAAGCTCGATGTGCGTCGCTTCCTCACTCCTCGAAGCATGGCCGTTTCGGCCCCCTCACGCGAGGGAAACATCGGTCCGGATCCCCCCGACAGGGACGCCGAGGACAGAAAGGGTTGAACCGAAGGGGCGGGGCCAGCGATGGTGAGCCGTCCCCATGAAGCGGCGTCGCGAGAGCAACGAGCTGCCCCAGGTGTTTCGCGCGCACATCATCGGCGCCGGCCCGCGGGTGGTGCTCCTGCATGGGGGACCCGGGCTCGACCACCACGTGCTCCTCCCGTTCGCGGAGCAGCTGGCCGCGCACTACGAGGTCTGGCTCCCCGACCTGCCGGGCCATGGCGCGCGCGCAAGCAAGCGGCGCGCCCCCAGCCTGAGCGAGACGCTCACCAAGCTGGAGCGCGGCCTGGCCGGGATGGGCGGCGCGCTCGACGTGCTGGCCGGCCACTCGCTGGGCGCGCTCCTGGCCCGCGAGCTGGTGCGCAGAGGCGCGGTGCGACCCAAGGCCAACGTCTGGATCGCGCCGCCGGCCGGAGATCGCGAGCGAGCGACGCTGGCCTGGCCGCGGGTCCGACGCGAGCGGCGCATGACCACGGACGCGATGCGTCAGGCGCTCCTGGCCGAGATCGCGCACGAGACCGGGCGCTCGCCGACGGCGCGCTTCGTCGACGCGGTGACCCACTGTCAGGTCCGCGCGCCTCAAGAGCACGAGGCGCTGCTCAAGCAGCTCTCGCTCCTGCTCTCCAAGCCGACGCCGCGCTGCCGGACCACGGACCCCGTGCTGGTGATCAGCGGAGAGCGCGACGGCGTGGTCACGCCGCACCAGGCGAGCTGCGTGGCCTCTGCGACCCCGGGCGCCGAGCTGGTGGTCGTGCCCGGCGCGGGGCACGTGCCGGCCGCGGTCGAGGGCGACGACACCGCCGAGCGCGTTCACGCGTTCCTGTCCGCGGCGCTTCAGGTCCGGCGATAGCGCACGAAGAGCCACGCCACCTCGACCCGCTCGTCGGGGTCGGTGCGCGCCCGCGCCTCCTCGAGCGCTCCGTCGGCCTCGGCCACGCTGAGATCGGCCGCGATGGGGGTGATCATCGCCGGGATGCTCATCAGCTCCATCAGCTCGCCCTGCCGGCCGCGGTAGACCAGCTCCTCGCGCAGCTCCTCCACGAACCCGAGCGCGGCCGCGGCCTCGGCCATCGCCGTGGGCTCGAAGCGCCGCGCGGTGGGCACGAACGGCTCCTCCGTGCGCGACTCGACCGCGCGGGCGAGCGCCACCTGGAACGGGTGAGAGCCGCGCGCGCCGGGGCGACGCTCGCTCGGCACGTTGAAGACGAACGAGCCGCCGCGCGGCACGAGGGCCGCGATCTGCGCGAGCACGGACTCGGCGTGCGGGAACTGCCAGAAGGCGGCGTTCGACAGCACCCGGTCGTAGCGGCCGCGCGCGACGGTGGAGAGCCCGCCCGCGGGGGAGACCACGAAGGCGGCGCGCGGGTCGAGCGTGTTCGCCTGCGCGACCGCGATCATCTCGGGGGAGGCGTCGACCCCGAGCACCTCGGCGTCGGGGCGGATGCGGCGGAGCACCGAGGCGGTCGTGGCGCCCGTGCCGCAGCCGAGGTCGAGCACCCGCTGCGCGCTCTCGAGCTCCGCGCGCTCGGCGAGCTGGTCGTTCAGCCAGCCGTAGATGGCGTGATGCCGGACGAAGTGATCGTACCGCTCTGCGTTCTGCCAGCCGCGCCAGCGCTCGGAGACCTCCATGCCGCGGAAGGATGGCGCGCCGATCGCCTCAGCGCATCCCCGAAGGCAGGTCTCGCTCGAGCATGAGGTTCACCGTCTCGGTCTTCGGGTCGAAGACCACCACGATCTCCTCGTCGTCGAGTTGCCGCCGGACCTCCGCGCGCTTGCGGTCGAGGGTGGGCTCGTCGTGCCCGTAGTCGGTCCCCTCGCGCAGCACGAAGTCGTCGATCACGCCCGCGAGCGCGTCGGGAGAGAGCCGTTCGGGGGGGATGCGGATCATGCGAGCGGGGGCGAGTCTTTCACGCGCGAAGAGCCCCGGCAATCGACGGCGCGCATTGCGGATCGGGGCAGCGGGCCACAGGGTCGCCGACATGACGACGATGCGCGCGTGGGTGATCGAGGAGGCGGGCGGGCCGGAGAAGCTGCTCCTGAGAGACATGCCCATCCCGCCGCCGCGCGAGGGCGAGGTGTCGATCCGCGTGCGCGCCTTCGGGCTGAACCGCTCGGAGTGGTTCACGCGCCGGGGTGACTCGCCGTCGGTGCGCTTCCCGCTGCTCGGCATCGAGTGCGTGGGCGAGGTGATCGCCGCGCCGGGCACCGATCTCGCGCCCGGCCAGAAGGTCGCCGCGATGATGGGCGGCATGGGGCGCGAATACGACGGCTCCTACGCCGAGCAGACGCGGGTCCCGCGCGATCACGTCTTCCCCCTCGAGACGACACTGGACTGGGAGGCGCTCGCGGCGCTGCCAGAGATGCTCCAGACGACGCACGGGAGCTTGCACACGGGGCTCGAGATCGAGCGGGCGAAGACGCTGCTGATCCGCGGGGGCACGTCGTCGATCGGGCTGACCGCGCTCGCGCTCGCCAAGCGGGCGGGGCTGACGGTGGCGACGACCACGCGGAGCGAGAAGAAGGGCGCGCTCCTCCGGGAGGCCGGCGCCGACCACGTGATCGTCGACGGGGAGCGCATCGCGGCCGACGTGCGCGCCTGCTTCCCGGGCGGGGTCGACCGCGTGCTCGAGCTCATCGGCACCAAGACGCTGCTCGACTCGCTCGCCTGCGCGGCGCCGGGGGGCGTGGTCTGCATGACCGGCATCCTCGGCGGTGAGTGGGAGCTGAGCGGCTTCCGGCCGATGGAGCAGATCCCGACCGGGGTGAAGCTGACCGCGTACTCGGGCGGCTCGAGCGACATCAGCGCGGCGGAGCTCTCCAATTACGTGGAGCTCGTCGAGTCGGGTCGGCTGCGCCTGACGCGCGGGCCGACGTTCGACTTCGACGAGCTCCGAGAGGCCCACCGCGCGATGGACGACGACCGCGCCAACGGCAAGATCGTCGTCACCCTCGCGGGCGGGTGATCAGCGCCCGATGACGGTCATGCTGCCGCAGTTGGCGGTGCGACCCTCGTCGAGCACGCGGACCATGCCGCCGCCCGAGCTGCCCGGGACGCGCACGCTGATCTCACCCTGCGTGCGGCGGACCGTCGGCGCGAACTGGCCGCCGATCTGCACCCGGGCCTGACCGCTGAACACGCCCGTGATGGAGACGATGCCGCCCTCGGGGGCGCGCGGGGTGTCGACCTGGCAGGACAGCGCGCGCGGGGTGCCGCCCGGGTTGTCGCTGGGGGTCGGGCGCTGCACGGTCGGGGGCGTGCGCGGGGTGGTGGTCGGCGCGCTGCCGCGCGCGGTGGTCGCGCCACGCTCGTGCGGACGCGTGGCCGGGGCGCTGCCTCGGGCCGTGGTCGCGCCTCGCTCGTGCGGACGGGTGGCCACGGCGCTGCCGCGCGCGGTGGTCGCGCCGCGCTCGCTGGGACGGGTGACCTCCGCGCGGGCCGGGGTGTCGTCGGCGCGATGCACCGTACCTCCCTGCGTGCCGCCGCGCGCGGTCACCGTCGCGCCGCCGCTGGCCCGCACGCTGCCGCCGCTCGGGCTGCGCGCCTCGACGCGACCCTGGCTCGGGCTGCGCGCGGTGACGGTCGGCCCGGGCTCGACGTGACCCTGGGTGCGCGTGTGCGCGGTCACCCGCACGTTGCCGCCCGACCGGTAGGCCGGCGCGGGCTGCGCGCTCTCGGGGCGCCAGTAGCCGGGGTGGTACTCGACGCGGCCGCCGACGTCGTTCGCGACCGGGGCGACCCACACGTAGCCCGCGCGGTCACGCTCCCAGTGCCCGTCGACCCAGACCCAGGCGCCCGCGCGCCACTCGTAGTAGCCGGCCACCCAGACCGCGTCGTCCCCCGGCTTGGGGGGCTGCGTGGCCGCGGGGCGCACGGCCGGGGGGGCCGCCGTCACGGTGACGGTGGAGGGCACCTGCGCCCGGAAGGCGACGCGGGCGCGTCCGTAGCACCCGGAGAGGCCGAGGGCGGCGGCGATGAGCAAGAGGAGCGTGGTCTGCCGGAGCTGAAGCATGGCTCTTTCCTTTCTCGCGAACGCGAGGTCGCCCGAGGGGCAGCCGGAGTGGCTGCAAGGCTCGGGCCGCGCGCCCCATGTAGGCGCAATCGCGGAGATCACTCGCCGGAGCCCTACCAGAGAGGCGGGGGTCGTGGCGAGGACCCTACGACGGTGAGGGGAAAGCCCCCCGGGTTCGGATTCGCGGGTTTGGAGCACGTCTGGATCGACGGGCGAGCCTGGCGTTCGCTTCAATCTGCCTGCTACCACCCGGAGATGACGGCCGATCGGATCGAGCTGCGACCTACCCACCTCACGCTCGAGGGGGACGCGGTCGCGGTGCACGCGGAGCGCGAGGTGCGCGTGGCCGGCGCCTTCGGCGGCGAGACGATCCGCGCGACGATCACCGCCCGCTCCCGCCATCACGCGCGCGACTTCGCGGAGCTCTCGGAGATCGTCACCCCGCACCCCAAGCGCCGGACGCCGCCCTGCCCTCGCCACGCCTCGGTGGAGGGGCGCTGCGGGGGCTGCCCGCTGATGGCGCTGTCCATCCGCGCGCAGCGCGAGCAGAAGCGGGAGATGCTCGCCGCGCTCGGGCTCGAGGTGCAGGAGGTCATCGGCGGCGACGGGCTGGGCTACCGCTGGTCGAGCAAGCGCGTCGCGTTCGAAGAAGACGGGAAGCTCGCGCTCGGGAGCTGGGCCAAGGGCACCCACGTCGGCGCCTCGATGGAGGGCTGCCTCGTCGATCACCCCGGCCTGAGCGCCGCCGCGGACGAGCTGGCGCGCGAGGCGAACGCGCTCGGCGTCGTCGCCTACGACGAGGCCTCCGGCCGCGGCGACCTCCGCTACGTCTGGCTGAAGACGGACGGCGAGCGGATCCTGGTCACGCTCGTCACGGCGAGCGAGGAGAGCGCCGCCGCCGCCCTCGCGGAGCGCCTGCAGGTGCCGACCGGCGTCGCGTGGAGCGTGCACGGCGAGGGGGGCAACGCCATGCGCGGGGTCGAGGCGCGCGTGCTGCGCGGGGAGGGCTCCGTGCGGCCCACCGTCGGCGGTGAGGTGATCGAGGTCGGCCCGCTCGGGTTCCTGCAGCCCAACCCCGACGTGATCGCCCGGGCGCAGGATCGCCTGCTGACCGACGCGCAGGGGGAGCCGCTCTCGGGCGCGCTCGCGTGGGATCTCTACGCGGGGAGCGGCGCCACCGCGCGCCGGCTCCGCGCGCGCTTCGAGACGGTGCGCGCGGCCGAGAGTCACGCGGAGAGCGCGGCCGCGCTGGGCGTCGCGCCGCAGACGGCGGAGGCGTTCCTGGCCGCCCAGACCGACGCGCCCGACCTCGTGATCGCCAACCCTCCGCGGCGGGGTCTCGGCGAGGAGGTCTGCGCGGCCCTCGACCGGCTCGGCTGTCGACGCGTGCACATCATGGCGTGCGGCCCGGTCGGCCTCGCGCGCGACCTCGAGCGGCTCCGGGCGGCGGGTTTCACGCTCAGCTCGCTCGCCGCGTTCGACAGCCTCCCGCAGACCCCGCACGTGGAGCTGGTGGCGCGGCTGAGGCGTTGAACTGAAACCGGCGGACCGCTACCTCTGTGGCGTGACCACGTCGCCCTCGCTGAGCGCTCCCTCGCCCGCCCCTCGCCCGCGCGCGGGCTCCGATGCGTGGGCCGGCGCGATGACCAACGTGCCGCGCGAGCACGGCTTCGAGCCGCTCGCCGTGGACGGATCCATCCCGGCCGATCTGCGCGGCACGCAGTACCGCAACGGGCCTGGCTTGGTGGAGCTGATGGGCCGCCGCTACGGGCACTGGTTCGACGGCGACGGGCTGATCAGCGCGGTGCGCTTCAGCGACGCGGGCGCCCACGGCGCGGCGAAGATCACCCAGACGCAGGGCCTGCTCGAGGAGCGAGAGCGAGGCAAGCCGTACTTCGGCGCCTACGGCACGCGGCCGCCCGGCATGTTCAACCCGATGCGGGTGATCCGCGCCGCGAAGGGCACGAGCAAGAACCCGGCGAACACGGCGCTGATGGCCTGGGACGCGCGCCTCTTCGCGCTCTGCGAGATCGGGAGGCCCTTCGAGGTCGACCCGGAGACCCTCGACGCGATCGGCGAGACGGACCTGGGCGGCGTGATCCCACGGAGCTTCAGCGCGCACCCCCACGGCGTCGCGGCGCGCGGCGCGCAGTACAACATCGGCACGCGCATCGGGCGGCCGAACGCGCTCGATCTCTTCGTGATGCGCGCGGACGGCAGCGCGGGCCGGCTCGTGACCCTGCCCCTCGAGGCGCCGACGATGGTGCACGACTTCGCGGTCACCGAGCGCCACGCGGTGATCTTCGTCGCGCCGCTCCGGCTGCGCTTGCTGCCGACCCTGCTCGGTCGCCGCGCCTTCGCGGACTCGCTCGAGTGGGATCACGCGCGCGGCACCGAGGTGATCCTCGTGCCCCTCGACGCGCCCGCCTCCGCGCGGCGCTTCCGCGTGCCGTCCTTCTGGGCCTGGCACTACGGCAACGCGTTCGAGCGAGACGGGAAGATCGTGGTCGACCTCGTCCGCTACCGGGACTTCCCGACCAGCGCGGCGTGGCTCGCCGGG
>SHBB01000256.1 GCA_004213565.1 Sandaracinaceae bacterium | reverse complement strand
CGGCCCTCGGCGCGCGACTCAGCGTCGCTCCTCCTCGGAATACTTCGAGTATTCCTCGTCGTCGCTCCTCGATTCGCACGCCGATGCCTCGCGGCGAATCGGTCATCTCCCCTGTGGCGAGGTGCTGGGAGCCCTGAGCGTCCCGGTCAGTGAAGCCAAGCGGGTGCCGGAGCTGCACGCAGCCGCGCCATCGAGCCCTCGCCTCGCCGCGTGGAAGCTGGTTCTCATCGGGGCGGTGCTCGGATCCGCGATCACGCTGGCGGCCGTCGCCGCGTGCTGGCGCCTCGCGCCGATGTCCTGAGCCCCGCGGCCCGCGTGTTCGGTTCGGGGGTCAGTCCTGGAAGGCCGGCGGGCGCTCGTCGTCCATCGCGTCGAGGGACGGGTCGACCTCGCGAGCCGGAGCCGCGGGCGGCTGGCCCTGTCCTGGCTGACCGGGCGCCGGCCGGACCTGCGCGGGGGCGGGCGTGATCACCGGCGCGTAGTCGCCAGGCGAGAAGTCGACGTAGACGTAGTGGAAGTTGCCGCCGGGCGCCGCGGCGGTGGTCACGCGGGGCTGCGCCGTCACGCCGGGACGCATCTGCAGCACGAGCGCCATGTCGCGTCGACGCCGCTCGAGCCGGGCGCGGAGCACGGGCGTGTTGAAGAAGCGCGTCTCGAGCCAACGGGCGCTGTTGCGGACGTGGATGCCGCAGTTGCGGAAGAGCAGCACGACGCGGCCCTCCTCCACGCGCAGCTCGGGGACCTGCGCCTGGGTCGTCTGCACGAAGAAGCGCGAGCCTCCGTCGCCGAGCGGCGTGAAGCCGGGCCACGTGAGGATCACGTCGCGCCCCCCGCGCCGCGCGCGTCGGATCGCGCGCCGGTAGGCCGGCGGCGGCTGCGCCTCTCCCGGCTCGACGCCCGCGTAGACCCCTACGGGACGCGGCGTGGCGGCCGGCGCGACCTCGGCGCGGGGCGCGTCCTGCGCTCCGGCCAGGGACGGCGCGATCAGGGACATCGAGGTGAGCACGAGGATGGGCAGAGGTCGCACGATCCGATCGTACGTACGCGCCGCAGGGGCGGCAAAGAAGCGACGCGTGAGCCCGGGGCCGATCCGAGATATCGTCGCCGCCCATGTTGTCGCCCTTGGCGACCCTGCTCTTCACCTGGGCGGCGGTCTACAGCTACGCCGGCGTGTACTTCTGCATGCTGCACGCCCGGCGCCCCACCCACCGGGAGTACCTCGGCTTCGGCCTGCTGTGCTTCGGGCTGGCGACGTGGAGCGCGGGCGCGGCCATCGGCTCCGACGCGCGCGACCCGAGCGTGCTGAGCGGCGCGATCCAGATCGAGTACATCGGCGGCTTCGTGACCGTCGTCTATTTCGTCGACTTCGCGACGCAGCTCGTCGGTCGGGAGGCGCCGCGGCTCGTGCGAGCCGCCTACGCCTTCGGCTACGTGGGCCTCGTCGCGACCGCGAGCGGCTTCCTGCTGGTGCCGTCGGCGCGCTTCTCGGGCGGCCTGCGCGACCTCTCCGGGTACGCCGAGCCCGTGTTCACGCTGCCCGGCGCGGTGCTCGTCGCGGGCGCGCTCTTCTTCGCGGCGTGGTCGGTCTGGACGCTCGCGCGCGGCCGCGAGGAGCACCCGGATCTGCGCGTCGTCGTGTGGGCGGCCGCGGTCGCGGTCGGCGCCGCCGTCTACGACAGCCTTCTGCGCTTCACCGGCGGAGACGGCCCGTTTCTGCTCGAGCATGTCGCGCTCCTGCCGATCCTGACGGTGGTGTGGGTGCTGCTGCGGCGTTTCGTGCGCGCGGCCGATCAGCTCGGAGAGCGCACCGACGAGCTGCGCCGCTCCTACTCCGAGCTGCGCGTCGTGCAGGAGGAGCTCGTCCGCAAGGAGCAGCTCGCCGCGGTCGGTGAGCTGAGCGCGGTGATCGCGCACGAGGTCCGCAACCCACTCGCCATCATCAAGAACGCGGTCTCGAGCCTGCGCCGCCCTTCCCTGCGCGACGCCGATCGCGGCGTGCTCCTCGGCATCCTCGACGAGGAGGTGGACCGGCTGAACCGGCTCGTGAGGGACCTGCTCGCGTACGCGCGACCCGTCGAGCCGAAGGGCCGGGCCGTCGACCTGGTCACGATCGCGCGCGAGGCGATCGACAAGGCGCTGTCCAACCACCCGAAGCCCGACGCGATCGAGGTCCAGATCGACGCCGACGGACCGACGGACATGCACGGCGATCCGGACCTGCTGCGGCAAGCGCTCACCAACATCGCCGACAACGCCGCGCAGGCGATGCCGGACGGCGGAGCGCTGCGGGTTCGGCTCCGGCCGCGCTCCGGTCGCGTACCCAGCGTGATCCTCGAGTTCCAGGACACGGGCGGCGGCATGGACGCGCTGGTCCGCGCCAAGGCGCTCGACCCCTTCTTCACCACACGCCCCGCGGGTACGGGCCTCGGGCTCGCCATCGTCGACCGCGTGGTCCGCAACCACGGCGGCGAGGTGAGCATCGAGAGCGAGGCGAAGGTCGGCACCACCGTGCGCATCACGCTGCCGCGCGAACGCCCGAGCAGCGTGCCCCCGCCGCCGGAGGGGCTCTGATGTCCTGGACCGCCACCGCGCTGGTCGCCTGGTCGGGGATCTTCGGCTTCGCCGGGATCTACTACGGCGCGCTCCACCTGATGCGCCGTCAGAACCCCGAGTACATCTCCTTCGCGGGGCTCTGCGGCGGGCTCTTCCTGTACGCGCTGGCGACGGCCTTCACGGTCGACAGCCAGAGCCCCGCCGAGGCGGTCTTCGCGCAGAACCTGCAGCACCTCGGCGTCATGCCGGCGACCGCGTTCTTCGTGGACTTCGTGCTCCGCCTCACCGACGAGGCGCACCCGCGCGTGCGGGCCGCGGCGATGATCAACGCGGCGCTCGGGGTCTGCGCGGTGCTCGCGGGCCTGTTCTTCGACGCGGGCGTGGCCGAGCCCACGTACGACTGGAGCCACGGGGAGCTGACCAACCGCGCCATCGCGGACATGTCGGCCGTGGGCATGGCCTTCGTGGGCGTCGGCGTGAGCTTCGCGTTCTATGGCGTCGTGATCCTCTTCAACGCCGCGCGCGGCCGACGGGATCTGCGCGGCGCGGCGGTCATGACGGGCATCGCGCTCGCGGGCGGGGCGTGGGACGTGCTCGCGCGGCTGCTCGACGTCACGCCGATCAACTTCTCGAGCCACGGCGCGCTCCTGCCCGTGCTCGGCTTCAGCTACGTGCTCGTGGGGCGCTTCACCCAGGTCGACCGCCAGCTCGAGGATCGCACCCAGGAGCTCGCGCGGAGCTACGACTACCTCCGCGTCACGCAGCAGGCGCTGGTGAAGAAGGAGCAGCTCGCGGCGGTGGGCGAGCTGAGCGCCGTCATCGCGCACGAGGTGCGCAACCCGCTCGCGATCATCAAGAACGCGGTCAGCGGTCTGCGGCGAAAGGAGCTGCGCCCCGACGACGGCGAGACGCTGCTCGCCATCCTCGACGAGGAGACCGACCGGCTCAACCGGCTCATCAACGATCTGCTCGCTTACGCCCGCCCCATCAGCCCCGAGCACGGGGAGCCGGTCGACATGCGGCGGCTGGTCATGCACGCGGTGGAGCTCGCCGCGGGCGGCAGCCGCGACATCTCCCACATCGAGATCGAGCTGGAGCTCGAGAACGAGGTGGCCGAGGTGGAGGGCGACGAGGCGCTGCTGCGGCACGCGCTGATCAACATCGTCGACAACGCGCTCCAGGCGATGCCGCTCGGCGGCACCCTCACGGTCTCGTGCCGCGACACCGAGGTGGAGGGCCGCCCGTGCGTCGCGGTGGAGTTCCACGACACGGGCGAGGGCATGGACACCATCGTGCGCTCGCGCGCCCGCGATCCGTTCTTCACCACCCGACAGACGGGCACCGGCCTCGGCCTCGCCATCGTCGATCGCGTGGCGCGCGCGCACGGCGGCTCGGTGAGCCTCGAGTCACGCCACGGTCAGGGCACGATGGTCAGCTTCCTCGTGCCGCGCGACCGCTCCTCGATCGCGCCGCCTACCTCCTGACGGGCCATCAGGCTGCTTCAGCAGCCTGATCCCCTGCCCGTGCCCTTGCCCTTGCCCGTGCCCGCGAAGTCGCGGAACGTCCACGTGTGCGCCCGCAGCGCGCCTCTGCAGACGGCGCTCGGCCAGCTCGATGCCGTCGCGCTGATCGAGCACTGCGACCGGTCATTCGCGGGCAAGCCAGCAGGCTGAAGCAGCAGCCTGATCCCCTGCCCGTGCCCTTGCCCTTGCCCGTGCCCGCGAAGTCGCGGAACCGTCGCCGTGCGCCCGCAGCGCGCCTCTGCAGACGGCGCTCGGCCAGCGCCATCGCGCTGATCGAGAGCTGCGACCGGTCATTCGCGGGCAAGGGCAGGGGCACGGGCAAGGGGCAGGCATGAGAACGCTCGCGTTCTCGTGCCTGCTACAGAAAGATCGGCGAGGACCAGGCCATCTCGCCGTCGCGCTGCTCGGCGCGCGCGTAGACCCAGCCCGGCTCGACCCGCGCCTCGAGCACCGCGTGCGTGCGACCCTGCCCCGACACCGTCGCGATGGGACCGTCCGGGCCCTCGAGCGAGAGGCTCTCCAGCTCCGTCGCGCAGCGGACCTCGGCCCGCACGTCGACGGGACCGTCGACCTCGAGCGCGGAGCCCATCGGCGCCTCGTCCGGCCCCGCCCGTAGGTCGAGCAGGATCGGCACGCCGCTGGTCGCGTAGCAGCGCCGCTCGCGGATGGCCGACAGGATCGCCTCCCGCGTGCAGTCCTCGGCCTGGACCGCGGTGAGCCCGCATCGGAACGGGTCGCGCTTGCGCCCTACGCCGTGGTGATAGAGCAGGCCGTGGCCGTCGCTGCAGGCGATGAAGCCGAAGCGCTTCCCGCGCCGCATCACCGCGTCGACCATCTGATCGCGCAGGTCGCCGCGCCCGCCCAGCGGGTGGTCCGCGGTCAGATAGCAGCCGTGGCAGGAGCAGATCTCCCAGACCGGCTGCCCCTCCTCGTCGTGCGCCTCCTCGTCGGCCCCCGTCCATCCGACGTGGTGCGGGACCGCGAAGCCGCCGAGCGCCTTGACGCGCGCGACCAGCTCCTTGCCCTCGGGCACGTCGTCGCGGCTCACGATCGGCCCGCCGTCGGGGGGCAAGTAGACGACCTTGTGCCCGGGGCCCGGGTACATGCGGCCCGTCCACTCGTACGCGAGCAGCGTGGCGAAGGTGCCCGGCTCGTCGTGACGGTTGGCGATCTCCTGCAGGTACGCCCACTCGCCCTCGCCGATGCGCTTGCCGATGAAGCTCTCGTGATCCGTCAGCGCGCAGAAGTCGTCGCCGTAGACGTATCGCGCGCGCAGGTAGGGCTCGTCCGCGGTGCCGCAGCCGTCCGAGTGCGCGGAGTGCTGGTGGATGTCGCCGAAGAGCGTGCGGCGGCCGTCCTTCGCCGCCGGGTCGGGGCCGGTGGGGCGCGCGGGCACGTCGCGGTGCGGGCGCTCGGGCAGCTGCACCTCGGCCGGCTCGAGCGCGGGCGGGCCTCCCGCGGGGAGCGCCTCGAACGCGATCTCGACGCCCGCCTTCTCGCGACGCGCGGTGATCACCCGCGCTCCGTCGCGCAGCGCGCTGACCCATCGCCCCCGGCATCCCCAGCCGGTCGAGCCGATGGGCGCGCGGGCCGAGAAGCCATCCGCGCTCAGATCCTGGCGGAAGAACGCGTGGCTGCCGCGGCCCCAGATCGCCACCGCGCCGTCGTCTCCGACCACCAGCGTGGGCAGCTCCCAGCCCTGCTCTTCGCCTTCGCGGTCTCGATCGCGATCCGTCATCGGCGCGGACGGCGCCTTCACGTCGCCCGCGTCGGTGACGAAGCGGAGCGCGACCCACTTGCTCAGGTCGGGCTCGCCGGTGTCCTCGCGCACGTTGTGATGGAACGCGACCCACGCGCCGCCCTCGGCCGGCGCGACGTACGGCGCCGCGGCGGTCCCCCACGCCTCCCAGACCCGCGTGTCTCGCGCGCCGTCGGACGCCCACACGGTGGTGCGGCCGTCACCCCGTGTGATCCACACGCGCCACCCGCCCCTGGAGTGCGCCTCGCTCGGATCGAGCGCGACCGGAAGCGGCTGCTCGCCCCGACCGAGCGCGACGATGGCGTCCTGTCGCGCGAGCTCACGCGGCGCGCCGAGCGCCTCCCCCTCGAGCGGGAACGCGAGCAGGGACTCCCCTTCGGGGCCGCAGGCGATGACGCGCAGCTCGGGGCCGCCCTCCCCCGCCGCCAGCGTCGGCGTCCGGAGGTAGCGAGCCTTCTCATGCGCGAGGAGCGTCACTGCATGCGCTCACTGAACATAGCCGAGCGCCCGGAGCTGCGCGCGCGTGACCTCGTCCATCTCCGCCTCGCCCGCCTCGAGCGACTGCACCTCGTCTTGACGCGCGCGCAGCCACTGACCGCGGTTCGTCGCGCCGAGGAACTGGCCGAGCATCACGCGGGCATATCGCCCCGCCACGGGGAAGTCGGACACGTCTCGCTCCTGGGTCTCGCCGGGATCGGCCTCCAGATCGAACATGACGCTGCTCAGGTTGGCGCGCACGACCAGCTTGTAGCGGCCGGCCCGCGCCACCCGGCGGATGTCCTGGAAGTCGCTGAACGCCACCTGCGGGCCCGGGACGACCTGACCGAGCAGGTCCGGCACGAGGCTGCGGCCCTCCGCGCGGCTCAGCCCGTTGACGCCGGTGAGCGCCAGGATGGTCGGCGCGATGTTCATCGTGCTGACCGCGTGCGACACGCGCCGCCCCTGCGGGAGCCGACCGGGGTGGTGGAAGATGAGCGGCACGCCGAGCAGCTCCTGGAAGATGCTGTGCCCGTGCCCGTAGGAGCCGTGGTCGAGGAACTCCTCGCCGTGGTCCGAGGTGATCACGAAGAGCGTGTCGTCGGCCACGCCGAGCGACTCGAGCCGCTGGAGGAACTGCCCGAGGTGGTAGTCGTGGTAGCTGATCTCCGCGTCGTGAAGCGCCTCGAGGCGGCGCCGGTCCGAGGCGTTGAAGCTCACGCGGCCCTGCTTGGCATCCTCGAGCAGCTCCGGCGTGCGGCGCGGCTGCACCTGCCCCGTGTACTCGCGGTCGTCGTAGCGGCGCAGGTAGTCGGCCGGCGGGTCGTACGGCACGTGCGGGTCGATGGTCTGCACGTAGACGAAGAAGCGCTCGTCCCGGTGCTGCTCGATGAAGTCGCCCGCCGAGTCGAAGACGTTCTCCGCCTCGGTGCTGCCGCCGTCGCGGATGAAGTTCGTGTAGCTGTCCCAGCCCTGGTCGAAGCCGAAGTGATCCGAGACGTAGCCGTTCGCGATGAAGCTCCCCGTCGCGAAGCCGGCCTGGTCGAAGACCTCGCTCACCATCTCGGCGTTCTGCGAGAGGCGCGCCTCGGAGGTCTTCGCGCCGTGCGTCATCGGGGTCAGGCCGGTCAGCACCGACGCGCACGACGGCTTGGTCCAGTTCTCGGGCGACTGCGCCGCCTCGAAGAGCACGCCTTCGCGCGCGACCCGGTCGAGGACCGGCGTCTGCACGCGCGACTCCGCGTTGTAGGGGCGGAGCTTGCTCGCGCGGAGCGTGTCGATGAGCAGCACGACGACGTTGCGCGCCGGCTCGGGCGTGGGGGCCGCGTCGGGCGGCGGGACCATCACGCCCGCCCCCGACCACGCTACGCGGCCGTCGCCGCTGCCCGAGACCTCGAGGTCGAGCCGCACGACCTGGCCCGCGAAGCTCGAGAGGCTCAGCGCCTGGTCGTTCCAGCGGCGCTCGGGGCGCGCGTGGAAGATCTCGTTCGGGGCGCCGCCCTCGGGGGTGACGCGCACCCGCGCCATCAGGTTCGCGCCCGTGCCCTCGGCGCCGACGCCGAAGACGAGGCGGCCGCCCTCGGGCACCTCGAGATGGTAGCTGAGGGTGGTCGGCGCGCGGAACGCGAGCGCCTGTCGCTCGACCCCGCCGAGCTCCACCGCGCTGACGAGCGTGTCCCACTGCGGCGGCGCGAAGCGCTCGTTCTCCGCCGGGGTGCCCTCGATCACGCGGAGCGACGCCATCGCCACCGCGACGTTCTCGCCGTTGACGACGCTCGTCCCGCCGAAGCGGAGGAGCAGGTAGTTGTCACCGCGGCGCACGCGCTCGGCGGGCACGGTCACGTCGTAGTGGCGGAACTGGTCCCCCTCCTCGAGCACGACGCCCTCGATGGCCGCGCCGTTGAGGAAGAGCTGCATGCGGCGGCTGCCGACCGGCTTCATGTGGAAGCGGAGGGTCAGCGCGCCCGGCTCGTCCACCGGGAAGTAGATGCGGCCCGTGTCGTTGACGTGCGTGTAGGTGACGTCGCCGTCCGCGCCGTCGCTGCCCCAGCCGGAGCCCCAGTTGCCCACGGTGTACTTCGCGCGGGCCGGGCCGCCGAAGTCCATGAACAGGCCGTGGTGATCGATGTCCGCGAGGTGACTCAGCTCGAGCAGGTCTTGCTGCATCACCAGGTCGGCGGCCTGGGCCGGTCGATCGTTGCCCTCGGGGCGGATCTCCGCCTCCTCGTCGGAGTCTCCGCACGCCACGAGGGCGAGCCCGAAAAGAAGCGGAAAAAGCGCTCGTCGCATGCGTCCTCCCTACCTGCGCATGCGCACAGGTTGGTCCAGGCGGTTAGCACGCACGTTCGAGAAGCGTCAAACAAACGACAGGGGATCCGTCAGACGGACCGAATGAGACGCGTCTCCCCGGTGTGAGTCGTCGGGGAGCGCGCGTGAGAGTCCGCAGGGGGAGGTCCGGTTGGGCGAAGTGAGCAGCAGTGATCCGGGGACCGGTCCAGGGCGGCTCGGGGGGCGAGACAGCCGCTTCATCCACCTCGACATGGGCCAGCGCCGCGAGGGCGCGGTCGACGCGCGCACCATGGTCCTGTCGCTCGACGCGCTGCAGGCCCCCTTCGAGGCGCTCTACCTCGCGCACTACCGCGCGATGCGGGAGATCGGCCGGCACGTCACGGAGCCCGGCGTGGCCCTCGTCGCGGTGCACGTGCCCACCTGCTCGCTGGCCGGGCGCGCCTGGGTGGCGGCCAAGCCCGGGCAGCCGAGCGCGCTGATCTTCGGGCGCCACAGCCGCGCGGATCTGATGGTCGAGGACCCCGGCCTCTCGCTCCGCCACCTCGCGCTGGTCTCCCACCCGCCGACCGGCTGGGAGCCCGGCGCCATGCGCTTCGCGGTGCACGACCTGCGCACGGCGAGCGCCTTCGAGGACGAGCGCGGGCGGCGGCTCGAGGCGATCGTGGCCGAGGGCCCGGCGCTCTTCAGTGCGGGGCGGCACGCGCTCTTCGCCTTCCCCACCGGCGATCCGTCGGCCTGGCCGGAGCTGGCCACGGACGCGTGGGCGATGTGGCCCGAGCGGGTCTACGTGGCCGAGCGGAGCGCGGAGCCCGATCGCTGGCGGCGCGGCCCCCACGCGGCGCCGCGCCGCACGCGCGACGGCCAGACCCTCATCACGTCCATCCCGGGGGTGCTGCGGGCCGAGGACCGGCTGAGGCTGGACGGCGAGCCCTCGCTCGGCACGCTCCGCATCTCGACCGAGCGGGGCCAGCGCCGCTACGAGATCGGCGCCGCCGCCCTCGCCCGCGGGGTGCTCGTCGGTCGCTACCCGCGCTGCGAGGGCGCCGACCTGCTCACCGACGCGCACGTCTCCCGCGCGCACGTGCTCTTGCTGCGCGTCGCCGAGCGGGTGTGGGCCATCGACACCGCGAGCACGGGCGGCACGTCGCCGGCCTCGCGCCCCGGCCAGCCGCGCCGCGTGATCGCCCTCGACGAGGGCCCGCTCGTGCTCGGTGAGCACCGGGCCACGCTCGAGTGGGTCACTCCGCGTGCGGGTGACAGGAGCCGCAGCTGAAGTCGTCGCCCTTGCCGAGCAGGGCGCGCATCGTCGGGACGACCTCCTCGGACATGAAGGCGATGATCTCCGGCTGGGCCTCGTGCAGCGCCTGCGCCTCGGGCGACCCCTGCGGGGGCAGCGGCGGCAAGGACGGGCTCGGCATGGCGAAGTCGCGCGCCTCGGCGTCCGGCCCGTGACAGGTCTCGCAGGAGACGTCCGAGAAGCGGGCCTCGTCGAAGCCCTCGAAGCGCTCGGCCATGCGGGGCGCGACCTCGGCGTACATCCACTGCGCGCGCGCTTGCCCATCCATCTCCTCCCATGCGACCGGCGGCGCGGGGAGCTCGTCCGAGGGGATCTCCGACGGAGCCGTCGAAGGACCGGCGCTCGAAGGCGCGCCGCCACACGCGGCCATGAGGCTACCGACCACCATCATTCTGGCCCATGAAACACGGGGAATTCGCATCAAAACACCATCAGCGCCCCGGCCGCCGTGAGCGTGCCGAACGTCGCCACCGCCGTCCCGAAGTGCGCCCAGGCCAAGCCGCGCCGGACCTCGTAGTCGGCGTCGATGTTGGCCGTGATGCCGCCGAGCGCGGCCAGGACCACGACCCCCGCCAGGTGGAACCAGCGCAGGGTCTTGTGGATGCGCAGCCGCTCGCTCTCGGGTGTGTTGGCCGACGCCTGGTCGAGCGGGTCGGGCATGGTGAACGACAAGATGAACGTCGTCGTGTAGAGCGCGGCCGTCGTGCCGGCCGCGATCGCGTGGGGCCATGGCACCTCGTCTCCGCAGAACCCGAGGATGGCGTCGTTCCGCGCGCACGGCGTGTTGGCGGCGTCCTCCCAGAGCCCGTACTCGTCGTAGAGCTGCAGGAAGCCGAGCACCGCGGTGACCGCCATCGAGGCCCAGGTCGCGATGCCGAACGCGCGGTGGATGTCCGCCATCTGACGGCGCTCGGCGATGGCCTCGGCCAGATCCGCCTCGTCCGAGGACTCGGGCTCCTCGAGGCCTTCGAGGTCGAGCACCAGCTGCGGCGTCGGGCTCAGCTGGGGTGGCGGCGCGCCTCCTGGCGGCGTCAGCACGAAGCCGAACAGAGACGCTCCGTAGAGCAACGCTCCGGCGTACATGGGTCCTCCTTCCGCGGCGTGAGCCAAGCCGGCCACGCCTCTTCCGAAGAGACCTCCTATCCCCCCTCTTCGTTACGCAAACGTCCTTCGTCGGGTGCGTCGAGCGGCGCCACCTGGATGTTCACCAGCACGGGCCGGGTCGCCTTCCGATCCCGCACCGCGAGCGCGCGGATGCGCCCGATGAGCTCCCGCTGCATGTCGAGCAGCTCCTCCAGCTCGTGCTCCTCGACGCTGAGCAGGACGTAGTTGAACGCCTCCCCGCGCGCCCCGATGCGCTGCGCGCCGAGCTCGGCGAAGAAGCGCTTGATATCCAACACGACTTGCGGATAGCGACGCGTGTCGAGCTCTGACGCGTCGTCGATGCGCCAGCGCCGACCGGTCCAGGCGATGACCCCGGCGTCGCGCAGCGCGCTCAGGGCGGCGCGCTCCTGCGGGAGGGTCAGCCCGAGCTGCGCGGCCAGCCAGCCGGCCCGATGTCGCGGCAGCTCGCGGTAGGTCGCGAGGCCGAGCGCGACGAAGACGAGCAGGGTCTCGGGCCGGTCGAAGAGCAGCGAGCCCATCGCCTGGACGCGCGCCCACTGCTCGCGCGCGCTCGGCAGCGTGGCCGGCGAGACGAACCCGTCGATGAACGTCAGCGCGCTGCGGTTGACGGCCTGGAGGAAGCGCAGGAAGTCGGGCAGCCGCACCCGGGTCTCGCCCGAGAGCCAGCGCGCCACCGCGTGGCGGTTCTTGCCGCAGCGCCGCGCCAGCTCCGCGGTCTGCGCGCTGCCCGAGAGGAGGCGCATGAACGCGGCGACGTCGTCCGGATCCTCGAGGTCGGGCAGCGGGCGCCCCCCGAGGTGGATCTGCCGATAGCGGAGCAGCGCGACGTCGAGCGTGTGACCGCAGCGCACCGCGGCGTGCATCGCCTCCGCCGCCGTCGGGAAGCGCCGCCCCGACTCCCACGCGTACGCCACGTTGCTCTTGAAGCCGAGCCGACGGCTGAACGCCACCTGGCTGCGCTTGCCCCGCAGCGCGCGCAAGAGCTCGCTCGCCAGCCGCTCGAAGTCCATCCGAGCCGGATCGTGGCAGCTTCTCCTGCGCGTCGCACTCCCAGTACTCGCGGCCCGAAATCCGTTCCGCCTTTCGGGCAGTACCGGCTCTCGCGTCAGCCAGTACTTCAGCGGACGCTAACGACGGGTGCAGAGCACGGAGCGAGCGCCTCCGAGGCGGCGCTCGAAGCAGAGGAGGCGGGCCCCGTCGGAGATCCACGGGTTGAGGTCCGAGGCGCCCTCGACGGTCAGCTCCTCGAGAATGCGAGGCGGGTCGAACGGGGCCGCGCGGCCCTCGCGACGCGTGACGTACAGAGCTCGCTCGCCCGTCGGCTGGGCCCGCGAGAAGGCGAGGGTGAGGCCGTCGGGGCTCACGGCGGGAGAGCCTTCGACCTCGGGCGTGGCGAGCTCCTCGACGCTCGTCGCCCGGGTCCAAGGGTCGGACCGCGTGGCGCGCGTCGTGCGGCTGATGGAGCCCTCTGACGTGAAGTACATCTCCAGGCCGTCGCCGGTCAGCGTGGGGCTGAATTGTGCGGCCCCCGATTCCAGCTCCCCGATCCGCTCTGCGCGGCTCCAGGGCTGCGCGGCGCTCGCTCTGCGCGCGCGGTGGAGGTCGCCGCCGTCGGTGAAGAACAGGGTCAGGTCTTCTTCGGCGAGCTCGGGGCCCTGGACCGGCTCGACGCCCAGGGAGTCGATGCGCTCGAGGGCGCCCCAGGGCTCGGTCAGGGCGGCGCGACGGCTGCGGAAGAGGCGATCGACGCCGGCCTCGCGCCGGACGCAGAGGAGCTCCAAGAGGTCTCGGCTGAGCGCTGGGTCGCCGGCCTCCCCGAGCGCTTCGACGGGGACGGGGAGCGCGAACGCGTCGGGGCGCCCGGCGGGGCGGCACCCCGCGGTGGGATCGCAATAGAGCCCCTCTCCGCAGGGCTCCGCAGCCACCTCGAGGCAGACGCCGTCCGCGCAGAGCGGCGCCCCGCACGCGGCGAAGGGCGGCGCGCAGTCCGCGCTCTGCGCGCACTCGGGCGCGGGGCAGAGGTCGGGGCGCAGC
>SHBB01000255.1 GCA_004213565.1 Sandaracinaceae bacterium | reverse complement strand
GCGGCGGCCCCGGCTGCGCGCGCCCGGACGGGCTGCCGCGCGGCGTGCTCTGGAGCCGCCGCAGCCAGGACCGGAGCTCCAACGTGACCGGCTCGAGCGTCTTCGACTTCGACGCCGACGGCGTGGCCGAGGTCGTCTACGGCGACGAGTGCTTCGTGCGGATCTACCGCGGCACGGACGGCGAGGTGCTCTTCTCGAGCAGCGCCTCGAGCGGGACCGGCTACGAGATGCCGGTGATCGCGGACGTCGACGGCGACTTCAACAGCGAGATCGTCTTCGCCATGACCCGCGGCGTGAGCTGCCCGGCCGTCGACCCGATCTTCACGCGCGGCGAGTCGCGCTTCGAGAACGGCACCGGCATCCGCGTGCTCCGCGACGTGATGGATCGCTGGGCGGCCTCTCGCCCGATCTGGAATCAGCACGCCTACTCCGTCACCAACGTGAGCGACGACGGCGTGATCCCGCGAACGAGCGCGTGGAGCGCGAACCACACCGATCCCACGCTGAACAACTTCCGCATGAACGCGCAGGGCACCCTCGAGCGTCGCGGCGCGGCGGACCTCACCGTCTCGCTCGCGCGCGCGGCCGATCTCTGCGACTCGCTCACGGGCGAGGTCACCCTCGCCGCGAACGTCTGCAACCGCGGCACGAACCCGGTCCCCGACGGGGCGCGCGTCGTCTTCTACGAGGGAGACCCCGACGGCGGCGCGGATCTGGCGTGCGAGACCACCCTCCCGCGGCTGCTCGAGCCGGGCATGTGTACGGAGGTGAGTTGCGTCTGGACCGTGCCCGACATGAGCATGGTCACCCGAAGCGTGACGGTCATCGTCGACCCCGACGGCGAGGTCTTCGAGTGCCGCGATGGCAACAATCGTGGCGTGGTGCCCGACATCTACTGCGGCGGCCCGATCTGAGGCCGTTTGCGCCACCCGGCATTTTGTCCTGTAGTGGGCGCCATGACGCGCTCGATTCGCTTGCTGGGGGGCATGGCGCTCCTCTTCTCTTTCACCCTCGTCGGCTGTGATGACGGGACCATCCCACCACTCCCCGAGGACTCGGGGGTCACACCCACGCTCGACTCGGGACAGACGGACGCCGGTCCGCCCGAAGCGATGTGCGACAACAGCGTTCGCGACGGGGACGAGACCGGCATCGACTGCGGCGGCAGCTGCCCCGCGTGCGATGACGGCAGCCCCTGCATCGCGGCCGAGGACTGTCAGAGCCTGGTCTGCAGCCGCGGCCGCTGCCTCGTGCCGAGCTGCATGGACGAGGTGCGCAACGGCGACGAGACCGGCGCCGACTGCGGCGGCGACTGCCCGCTGTGCCCAGGCGGCGAGACCTGCACGTCGAACGACGAGTGCCTGAGCGGTCGCTGCCGCGGCGGCGAGTGCGCGGCGAGCACGTGCGAGGACGGGCGCCAGAACGGGGAGGAGACCGACATCGACTGCGGCGGCTCGCTCTGCCCGCCCTGCGGCGGTGGCCTCAGCTGCACGAGCCGGGAGGACTGCGTCTCGCTCATCTGCGCCGACGGCACCTGCACGATGCCCGCCTGCAACGACCGCGTGCAGAACCAGGACGAGACCAGCGTGGACTGCGGCGGATCGATCTGCCCGGGCTGCCGCGACGGGCTCGCGTGCGACATCGACGCGGACTGCGAGAACGATCGCTGCCTCGACGGCGGCTGCATCTCCTGCATGGACCGCGTCACGAACGGCGACGAGACGGGCGTGGACTGCGGCGGCGTCGTGTGTGAGGCGTGCGCGGATGGCCAGGGCTGCCTCGTGGACGGCGACTGCGAAGGCATGGCCTGCGAGTCGGGCCTCTGCGTCTCGTGCAGCGACCGCACCACGAACCAGGACGAGACCGACGTCGACTGCGGCGGGACCGTGTGCGACGCCTGCCGCAACGGCCTGGTGTGCAGCGTCGACTCCGACTGCATCTCGAACGACTGCACCGGCGGCATCTGCATCGGCCTCGCCGACACCTGCGCGGACGCCTTCGTGCTCGGCCAGGGGCGCAACGTGGTAAACTGGACCGCGTTCACCAACGACTACTTCACGATGCGGCTCCCGTCGTGCAGCTCGGGCTTCTCGGCCATGGTCGACGGCCCGGACCTCGTGATGACCTTCGACGCGTCGGTCGACGGCGTCGTCGAGTACGACATCGAGAAGCCGGCCAGCGAGCGCATGGCCCTCGTGGTGAGCAGCGCGGCGTGCGGCATGAGCGTCTCGGAGCTGCACTGCACCGAGGAGTTCGCGGCCACCACGATCAGCGGCACCTTCCCCGTGACGATGGGGACCACCTACACGCTCTACTTCGTCGACCTCGAGTCGGGCGCGCCGACGCTCCCGAACCCGCTGGTCGTCAACATCCGCGAGGTGGACGGCCGCTGCCGCGACGGGGTCACGAACAACGACGAGACCGACGTCGACTGCGGCGGGACCATCTGCCCGGACTGCTTCGCCGGCCAGATGTGCGCGGTGCCCGATGACTGCGTCTCCAACATCTGCATGTCCGGCGTGTGCAACGCGCCCGGCTGCGGCGACGGAGTGCTCAACGGGCGCGAGACCGATCTCGACTGCGGCGGCGGCGCGTGCATGGGCTGCGCGATCGGCCAGAGCTGCATGGTCGGCGGCGACTGCGACACGGGCGTGTGCGCGGGCGGCGTCTGCCAGGCGCCCACCTGCACCGACGGCGTGGCCAACGGGCTCGAGACCGACATCGACTGCGGCGGCAGCTCCGCCTGCCCGCGCTGCCCCGACGGACGGCGCTGCCCGAACGGCCCGAGCGACTGCGTCAGCCCGCTCTGCACGCTCGGCCGCTGCGGCGACGTTCGTGGTCACCTGACGTTCATCGGCCACGACTACTTCTCGAGCGACATCAACGCCAAGCGCGTGCTCGCGAACGCCGTGCTGCAGGCCCCAGAGACGGGGATCATCGACGTGCTCGTCTACGACGAGTTCGCCGACATCTCGGCCAGCGGCGAGGTCGCCAACTGCGAGTCCGCGATCCGCGCGAACATCGGCACCCGCATGGTGCGCTTCACGCGGCTGAGCGACTCCTCGATGCTGAGCACGATGTTGACGCCCGCCATCGACGTCTTGCTCCTTCCCGAGCAGGAGCGCGGCAGCGCCACCTTCCCGACCATCGCCGCCGCCTGGGAGACCGACGTCGGCAACTTCCTCCGCGCGGGCGGGGTGGTCATCACGACGAACTTCTTCGATCGAGGATGGGAGCTCGTCAACCGTCCGACCCTCGCGACCGTGACCGGCACCAGCTCGGTGAGCGGGAACGCGACCCTCGCCCCCGGCGCCTCCACGCACCCGATCGCGATGGGCGTCGCGGCCAGCTACCCGACCATGAGCGGGTCGACGAGCTACACCGGCCTCGCGGTCGGCGGCGGCATCATGCTCACGACGATCTACACCGGCTCGACCGGGAACCCCGTCGTGGCCGACATCCTCTTCTGAGGCGGCTCCTCAGCCGCCTATGAGGCTCATGCCCACTTCCTCGTGCTCGGTCACCGCCGGGTCGAGGAAGTGGTGCGAGGCGTCCTTGGTGGCCAGGGCCCAGGAGATGGCCCAGCCGAGGTCGAGGTCGCTCGCTCCAGCGCGCATCTGGTCGCGTAGGGAGACCGCGAGGCGATCCGCGAGGCACGCCCGGACGTCGCCCTGGGCCGTCACGCGCACGCGGTTGCAGGCCGCACAGAAGGTGTCGCTGATGGCGGTGATGAAGCCGACCCGGTGACGCCCGTCGCGTGAGCGCAGGTAGCGGGCGGGGCCGTGCCCCGACTCGGGGCCGATGTCGTCGGGGAGCACACGCGCGCCGAGCAGCTTGGCGATGCGCTCCGCGGAGAGGAACGCGCTCGCGGGCAGCTTCGCCGCCTCGCCGAGCGGCATCAGCTCGATGAAGCGCGGCGTGATCCCGAGCGACCAGGCCCACTCGACCAGCTCCACCGCGTCCGACTCGGGCAGGACGTCGCCGCCGAGCCCGACCGCGTTCACCTTCACGCGCAGCCCCGCGTCGAGCGCGGCGTGCACCCCCGCGAGCACCGGGCCCAGCTCCCCGCCGCGCGTCACGGCGCGAAAACGATCCGGGTCGAGGGTATCGATGGAGACGTTGACCCCGCTGAGCCCCGCGCGCTTCAGGGGCCGCGCCAGCTCGGCGAGGCGCACCGCGTTGGTGGTCATCTGCAGCTCGGGCACCTCGCGGCGCGCCATCTCGACGAGCCGCACGACGTCCTTGCGCACGAGCGGCTCGCCCCCCGTGAAGCGCACGCGCGTGACGCCCGCCTGGGCGAAGATGCGGATGAGCCGCGAGGCCTCCTCGAACGAGAGCAGCTCGGGGCGGAGCGCGTGCTCGATCTCCCCTCCCGGCGGCATGCAGTAGACGCAGGCCAGATTACAGCGATCTGTCAACGAGAGGCGCAGGTAGGTGATCGCCCGGCCCTTCGCGTCGACCAGCTTCGGCGTCCGCGCGAAGCTCGCCGGCCGCGGCGGCAGCGGCTGCGGGCGCGCGAGGCGGGAATCGGCGATGGGGAGTGACGTCTTCACGGCTATGCTGGGTCGGTGAGACCCCTCGGCCCGAAGCGTATCTCGATCTCGGCCGTTTGCCTCGTGCTCGGCCTCTCGTGCGGGGAAAGCGCGCCCGGCGACGCCGGAGCCCCCGACGCGGGACCGGAGGACGCCGCGTTCGACGCTGGCCCGCCGCCTCCCGCGTGGCCCGGCCGGCTGCCCGGCGCCGAGAGCCTGGGCGAGCGGCGCGGCCGCTCCATCTCGCGCGCCATCGTGCACGTGCACTCCCCGCTCAGTCACGACGCCTGCGACGGCGCGGGCTGGGTGGACGGAGCGCTCGCGGACGAGACCTGCCTGGCGAACTTCCGGGCCGCGCTGTGCGCGCTGCGGATCGACGCCGCGATGATCACCGACCACACGCCGCACCTGGACGAGGTCGGCTTCGAAGGCGCGCTCTGGATCGCGGAGGGCGACGAGCCGGTGACGAACGCGGCCGGGGACGTGATCGCGAGCCGCATGGCCTGCCCGGACGGCCACCGCGTGCTCTTGACGGTGGGGAGCGAGAACGTGCTGATGCCGCTGGGGCTCGAGCGGCACCCGGGTGACCCGAGCGACCCCGAGGCGGTCCGCGCGATCTACGAGGGAGGGGACGCCGCCTCCATCGCCGGGCTGCGCGAGGCCGGCGCGCTCATCTGGCAGGCGCACACGGAGGAGCGCACGGTCGAGGAGCTGCGGGCGCGCGACCTCGACGGGCTCGAGCTCTACAACCTCCACGCCAACGTGGACCCCGGGATCCGCGAGGAGCACCTGGGGCTGGATCCCGCGGGCTTCTTGCCCGCGCTCCTCGACTTCACGCGTCCCGCCCTCCGGCTGCCGCCCGATCTCGCGCTGCTCGCGTTCCTCGAGCCGAACCGCCCCGCGCTCGATCGCTGGGACACGCTGCTCGCGGACGGGCTCCGGGTGTCGGGGAGCGGCGGCTGCGACGCGCACGAGAACGCCCTGCCCATGGAGCTCGCGGACGGGGAGCGCGCGGACAGCTACCGGCGCATGATGTACTGGATCCAGAACCACCTGCTGGTGGACGACGACTCCCCCGAGGCGGCGAAGGCGGCGCTCGGGGCGGGGCGCTTCTACGTGACGAGCGAGATCTTCGGGCCCCCGGTCGGCTTCGACTTCGTGGCCAGGGACGCGGAGACGGGCGGCGACGCGGAGATGGGCGAGACCGCGTCGGTGGGCGACACCCTGCGCGTCGTCGCCCCCGCGCTCCCGGAGGACTGGCCGCAGGATCCGCCGCCCGTCGTGACGCTGCGCCTCTTCCGCGCGCAGGACGGCGGTGCGGTGGAGGTCGCCACGAGCGACGGCGTGACCCTCGAGCACGTGACGACCGAGCCGGGCGCCTACCGCGTCGAGGTCTGGATGGCGCCGGAGCACGCGCGGCCCTTCCTCGGGACGCGCGCCGACCGGCTCCTGCGCGACGTCGTCTGGGTCTACTCCAACCCGATCTTCATCGAGTGAGAACCGCTGTGGGTCAAGCTCAGGAAGTCACGCGTCGCCTCCCGCACGGCCACGTCCCCGAGGAGGCGGCGATGCCCGAGCCCCTCGGTGACCACGAGACGTGATCCAGTCCATGCGCCGTGCAGCGCCTCACCGCACGCCAGCGGCACCTCGCGGTCGTCTCGGTCGTGCACGATGAGGGCCGGCGCCGCGATCTCGCGCGCGAGCGTGGGGCCGTGCACCGCGTCGAGGCTTCGGCCGACCCGCGCCTCGATGTGCGCCTGCGCGCGACCCAGCGCCTCCTGTCCGAGCCCGAGCAGCTGCCCCATCTGGGCGACCCAGGGCTTCGGCGAGATGGGCGGCGCGATGAGCACCGCGCCAAACGTGTCGAGCCCGTCCGCGAGCGCGACCGTCGCCGCGGCCGCGCCCAGCGAGTGCGCCACGAGCCCCACCGGACCGTGCTCCCCGTCGGTCATCGTGCGCAACGCCCGCACCATCTGACCCAGGTTCGTCGCGCGGCCGGTCGACTCGCCGTGCCCGACGTGATCGAAGGCGACCACCCGGAAGCCGGCCGCGACCAGCGGCCCGATGAACGGCGCCAGCTGCGTCGCGCGCCCGTTCCACCCGTGACCGAGGATCACGGTGGGCCCGTCGCCCCAGCTCCGCGCCGCGAGGCGCTCTCCCTCGAACGGGACGCCGAAGGCCCGCCCGCGCTCGAAGATCTCGCTCGGCTGCACCCGCATGCGCCGGGTCTGGAAGAACAGGTGCGCCGCGATGCGCCCCGCCGCCTCGGGCGAGAGCGCCTCGACCGCGCTCAGGCCGCCGCGCATCCACCCGGGCGCCTTCGGAGCGCGCCTGGGCTTCTTGAACTTCTCTGACGAAGAACGATCGATCGTGCTTTTATTGACTGCCAGCGATTCCATGATGACCCTCCTGCGATGACGATCTTCTACGCGCGCGCGCTCTGGATCAGGCGCTCGAACCCGGTCTTCAGCCGGTCGTCCGCGTCTCCCTGACCGAGCAGGCGCGAGAACCAGTGATACGAGAGCGCGAGCCCCCAGAGCTCGAACGCCCACTGCCCCGTGTCGAGGTCGGCGCGGAAGTGCCCCTCCTCGACCGCGATGCGAGCTGCGGTGCGGAGCGCGTCGGTCCAGTCCCGCTGGATCGACACGAGCCGATCCCGGACCGCCCCCGGCTGGTCGTCGAGCTCCGCCGCGGCGGCCACGAACGGGCAGCCCCCAGGGAGATACGCCGAGCTCTCCCACTCCAGCCAGCGCTCCATGATCGCGCGGACCCGGGGCTCCCCGCGGGGGGCGCGCAGCGCGGGCGTCATGACCGCCGAGACGAAGCGCGCCCTCGCCTCCTCGAGCACCTGGATCTGGAGGTCCTCCTTGGAGCCGAAGTGCGCGTAGAGCCCGCTCTTGCTCATGCCGAGCGACGAGGCGAGGGCGCCGATGGTCAGCCCGTCGAGCCCCAGCACGCTCGCCTGGGACAGCGCGTCCGCCAGGATGGCGGCGCGGGTCTCTTCGCCCTTGCTCATCTCGCTCTCCTCACGGCCAACAATAGAACGACCGTTCGTTTAGTCAAGTGTCCGTCTCGGCTCTTCGTCCTCTGGACGAGAGCGGGCGCACGCGACTGACGGAATCGGGTCAGCGCGTGGGAGGACGCTGCAGGATGGCGCGGGTGTAAGCGGTGACGAACCCGAGCCGGAGCGCGTTCCGACCGGTGACGCTCCACGGGCGCGAGCCGATGGTGACCACTTCGCAGCCGAGCCCGCGCGCCGCCTCGCAGCGGAGCGCGATCAGGGCCTGCTGCAGCCCGCGGTCGCGATGCGGCTCGAGCACGCAGCCCGCCATCAAGGTCGCCAGCCGGCGGTGATGCTCGAGGGCGGCGGCGCCCACCACTTCGCCGGCGCACCGAACCACCCACGCCGTGGTACGCGGGTGGGCCAGCATGCGACGCGCGCCGGTCGCCATGGCGTCGGCGTGCGGGCCGCCGCCGGGAGAGAACGACGCCACGTGCGTCTCGATGAACGCGTCGACCGCCGCGCCGTCGTCCGGAGCGACGGCCTCGAACGCGTATCCCTCCGGAACGGGCGCCGCGGGGATCGTCTCGAGATCGCGATAGAGCACCGTCTCGAACTTCGCGAGGTGGAAGCCTCCGGCCGCGCAGGCGGTCAGCACGCTGTCGTCCGCGAACGGACAGACCTCGATCGCCGGCTCCGTGCGCCCCGCGTAGAACGCGTCGATGCGCGCGATCGCGTCGGCCTCGAGCGGCCCTCGCATGCCGAGCCCGGTCACGAGGTTCATCCACGACTCCGCCGTCCCACCCCAGCACGCCACGCCCCCGCCGATCAGCAGCTGTTCGTCCCCCAGCTCGGAGAACGTGCGCACCATGCGCGCCTCCTCGAGCGCCGCGAGCTCGTCGGGCGACATCTTCATTCGAGCGCCGACCGTGAGACGAGGCCCCGCGACGTGAGGCCACGGAGGGTGGCGCGCGCAGCCGCGCGCAGGACGGGGGCCCCGGACGCATAGTAGAGGCCGGCGCCGAGCGCGGTGCGGGGAGCCCACGGCCAGCGCGGCTGGGGCGCCATCGGCGCGATGGCCGGCCGCGTCCCCACGCGCGCATCGAGCGAGCGGTAGAGCTGGCGCCGACGCTCCGCGGCGTCGATCCGACCGAAGCGGGAGACGCGGGGATCGGTCTCGGTCGGGCAGTCGATCCAGGGCCCGAGGTCGTGCACCTGGGGGAGGCCGTCGCCGCTGAACGACAGGACCACGTCGTCGTCGATCGCGACGCGCGCCGCGTGGCTGTCCTCCACCGCGGCGCCGAGCAGCGCGAGATAGCGGTCGAGCTGATCCGCGCTGAACGCGTAGAGCCGATTCAGCACATGTACGGAGCCCTCGCGGCGGCAGAGGTTCTGTGTGAAGCGCCCACGCGAGGCGTCGTAACGCTGCCCGTAGAGACCGTGCGGGCACCGCGGCTCCGCCCGCGCGCGGTCGGCGAGGGCCCGCAGCTGGCGGGGGTGCAGAAAGATGTCGTCGTCGAGCGAGACGAACGCTTCGCCCCCGGACCGAGCCGCGGCGAGGTAGCGCTCCACCGGGCCTCGCCGCTCGTCGGCGCGGTCGAACACGACGCGATCGTCCAGCTCGTCCAGGAGCGATTCGGCGTCGATCGCGGGGTCGTTGACGCAGATTCGCACCTCGGTCACGCCCGGCGTGCGCAGCGCCAAGGCCACCGAGAGGCAGAGGTTCTCGGGCCGCGTGAAGACGGGCAGGATCACCACGAGCGATGGGCCCGAGATCGTCTGCGCCGGCACGCGCAGCGCCCGCGAGAGGGCCCGGTACGCGCGGGCGTGCTCCGCCCAGCCGCTCGGGATGGCGCGAAACCAGCGGAGCTTGCGGAGGCGACGCTGCGCGCGACTGAGTTCTCGAATGGCCATGGGCCCAACTGCGCTACGATACTGCGGCGAGCGAGGATGTCCCAAGACGCGAGGTCGAACGCAGCCGCTGGTGGTCGGAAGCTCGCGCGCGCAGTGACGGGCTATGGCGCCGCGATGGTGGTCGCCAAGCTGACGTCGCTGGTCACCCTGCCGGTGATCTCCTGGGTCATCACGCCGTCCGAGCTGGGCACGTTCGCGGTGCTCAACAGTCTCCTGCTGCTCTCGTTCGCCACCCTGCTCGATCTCGGCCTCGACGCCGCGGCGCTCCGCCTCGCGGTGGACGAAGACGCGGCGGGGCGACGCGACACGTTCAGCTCGCTCCTCGTCGCGCGCACGCTCCTGGCGAGCGTGATCGCGCTCGTCGCGGTGGGCTGGGCCCCGGACGTGTCGCGCGTCCTGACGGGCACCGAGGCCCACGCCCCGCTGATCCCGTGGCTCGCCCTCTCGATCCTGGTCGGCACGCCGGCGCGTACGATGTCGAACTGGCTGCGCTTCCAGGGGCGTCACGGGCAGCTCGGCGGGGTGATGTCGGCGATGAGCCTGATCGACGCCGCGCTCCAGATCGGCCTCGTCGTGGGCCTGGACTGGGGCCTGGCCGGGCTGGTCATCGCGCGGGTCGGCTCGCACGTCCTGACCCTCCCCGCGCTCCTCGCTCTGGGCCGCGACCTGCGCGGCGGCCGCCTGCGCCTCTCGCTCCTGCGCCCGATGCTGGCGTTCGGCCTCCCGTTCGGGCTCTTCAGCGCGCTCCACTCGCTGCGAGAGGTCGACCGGTATCTGATCGGCCACCTCGCCTCTTTCGAGCATGCCGGGGTCTACGACCTGTCCGTTCGCATCGCGGCGCCGTTGGCCGCCGTCAACCTCGCGCTCTCGCTCGCCCTCGAGCCGGAGCTCTATCGACGACACGACGCGCCGGGCACCGCGCGCCGCGTGGACGCCTTCGTGCGCGCGTACGCCTGCCTCGGCGGCGGAGTCGCCTTCGCGGCCGCGGCGCTCTCCCCCGAGATCGTGCTCCTCGTGGACCCCGCGTTCCGGCCCGCGGTCCGCCTCATCCCCATCCTCCTGTTCCTGGAGCTGATCGAGGGCCTGCGACGCATGGCCGGGCTGGGCGGCGATCTGGCGAAGCGCACCGGTCTCTGGGCCGTGGTCGCGCTCGTGAACGTGCTGGTCGCGATCCCGGGGGCGGTGCTGCTCCTCCCCCGCTGGCCCTACCTCGCGGCGCCCGTCTCGCTGCTGGCCGGCGCGGTCCTCGCTGCGCTGACCGCCCACGCGCTCGCGCGCCGCGTCCACCCGATCGCGCTGCCGATCCCGCGGGCGCTGGCCGCCTTGCTCGTCGGCGCCGCGCTCTCCTGGGCGGCGGCCGTGGAGCTCGCCGAGGGGGCCCTCGGCCTGCTGGCTCGCGTCGCGCTGGCGGCGGCGTTCCCCATCGGCGCCGCGCTCGTCCTGAAGGTGCGCATCGAGACCGTGCGAGAGCTGCTCGGGGCGCTGAGGCGGCGCGGAGAGCGGACCGCGTAGATGGCGGAGGCGAACGATCCGAAGCCACGCCGCTGGCTCCCCAGCGCCTCGCACGTCTTCGTGGCGCTCTTCGCCGCGCTCGTCGTTCACGCGCTCGCGGCCACGTACGTGTTCACCTCCCTCTGGGACTTCCGGGTCTTTCAGACCGCCTGGTACGACCACGCGTGGCAGCTCGAGCTGGGCTGGCGCGCGCACCTCGGTCAGTGGAGCGGGCGCGACTTCCACTACCCGCGAGGACCGCTCTGGCAGCTCGTCGCCTACCTCTCCTGGCGCCCGTGGCGAGGAAGCGACGCGACGGCGGCGGACGCGCTAGGTGGGATCGTCGGCGCCTTTCGATTGCTCGCGCTCGCGACGGTCGCCTGGATGGCGTGGGCCCGCGTGCGGCAGGCGGCGCTGCGACCGGTCATCCTGCTCATCCTCGCGAGCCTCTCGTTCGGCGCCGGCGTCCCGACGTTTCGCGCCCTGCTCTCGCTCGTGATCGTGCTGGTGCTCCTGCCTCCGCGCGACGACGCGTCGAGGCGCTTCCCGATCCCTCGCTGGCGCAACGCCGTGCTGGCGGCGGGCCTGGCGACGCTCGCGCTGCTCTCGAGCTTCGATCGTTTCGGAGTCGCGATGCTCTCGGTCGCGGCGGTGTTCGGGATCGAGCTCGCCGTCACCCGGCGCGAGGGGGCGTCGATGCGCGCCCCTGCGCTGCGGCTCGCGCACTTCATCGCCGCGCTCTCGGCCGCGCTCCTGCTCGTCGCGGCCGTCGGGTGGATGCTCGGGGCCGACCCGCTGGCGTACGTCGCGGAGCAGCGCGCGCTCGCGGCGGGCTACGCGAGCGGCATGCGCACGCCCTGGCACGTCGGGGTCCCACCGGTGAACGTCGCGGGCCTCTTCGCCGCCGGCGTCGCCCTCGTCGCCGCGGCCTGGTGGCGGCGGGCTCCCGGCCACGTCCTCGGCTGGCTCGCAGGCGCGCTGCCGCCCGCGCTCTTCGGGCTCGTCACGTCGGACCAGGGCCACATCTACATGGCGCTGCTCCCGTTCTTGTGCGTGCTGGTGCTGGCGGCGGCGGAGCGGGGTGTGGATGGCTGGTCGCGGTTCGGCGCCGGGCTGCTCGCCGCGATCACGATCCTGGGCTGGTTCGGCACGTATCCCGCCAGCGTCTCGATCGATCCGCGCGTGTTCCGAGATGCCATCGCCGTGGCCCGGGGAGAGAAGCGACCGGATCGGGGGTTCGTCTCGGAGCACGCCCACGCGGTCACCTGGGCGCGCGAGCGGGTGGCCGAGGAGAACCCGCGCTGCGTCGCGTTCTGGCCGAGCCTCACCGTGGCGCACGCGATGGCGCGGGTGCCGGGACCGACGATGCTCGCGCTTCGGTGGAACGACACGCAGCAGCGCGCGCTCTCACGCGCCATCGCCGAGCAGGACTGCCCACTTTACTTGCATGACATACTCAGCTTCGACGACATCGGCGGATCGTGGTTCCTCGGCCCCGACTTCCTCACGATCGTCGAGCGCTACCGGTTCGAAGAGCGCGTCGGCGTCGGACTGGCGGCCATGCGGCGGCGCGACGAGCCGATCGAGATCGACGCGGTGCCGCTCCCGACCCCGCGACGCGCGGCCGAGCTCGCGTTGCCCGGCGAGCTCGTCGTCCCGCTCGGGCGCACGGTCGAAGGGACCAGCGTCGTACGGCTCGACTACACCCTCGAGCTCGACGGGCTGCGAGCGCAGCTCGGCGGGCTCCCGTGGGCGGAGTGGCGCTTCGAGCGCGAAGGGGCCCCTGTGGGCGACTGGCAGACGCTGCACCACCTCCGCGCGGGCGAGGGAACGGTCTACCTCTCTCCGGACCCGGAGGCCGTCGAGTGGTCCTGGATCGCCGAGACGCCCCTCGTTCGCCGCGTCCGGGCGGACGCGCTCCGCATCCGCTTCGAGCGACGCGGCGTCTTCACGCCGGACGCGCTGACGTTCGTCGTGCGAGCGATGACCGAGCACCCCTCGCCGGCGCCGGGCCCCGAGCCCGCGGTCTCCTGCCGTGCAGAGATCGACCTGCTCGAGCAGCTCCGCGCCGGGCAGGCGTTCACGCGCATGGTGTCGCCGCGTCCCGCGCTCGTGCACTTCCACCTGGATCCCAACGTCTATCCCTTCCCC
>SHBB01000254.1 GCA_004213565.1 Sandaracinaceae bacterium | reverse complement strand
GGCCGGGCGCGACGACGCGGTCGAGGCGCTGCGCGGCGTCGTGCGGCGTCGCGCGCCGGTGGTGGACCTCTTCGCCGCGCGCTTCGAGCTGGCCGAGGCGCTCGCGCGGACGGGCGAGGCGGCGGAGGCGCGGGAGGTGCTGACGGAGCTGGTCATCGACCGGGTCGAGCACCCGGAGGCGGGGCGGGCGTGGGCCGCGCTCGAGGCGCTGACCGAAGGCGAGGTCGCGCTGAGCTTCGATCAACGCATGCGGCGCGCGGACCGGCTGATGGAGGTGCGCCGCTATGACGCCGCGCTGACGGAGCTCGACGCGGCCGGGCGCCCGCAGGCCCGCGCGGACCTCCGACGCTTCCTGCACCTGCGCGGCATGTCGCTCTACCAGACGCGGCGCCGCTACGAGGAGGCGGCCGAGGTGCTCGGCGAGAGCGCGCGGCTCGGCGGCGCGGACGCGGCGGACGACGAATTCCACGCGGCGCGGGCCCTCTCGCGCGCGGACCGGGATCGCGAGGCGGTCGCCGCCTATCGGCGCTTCGCGCGCCGTCACCGCGCCCACCGCCGCGCGGCCGAGGCGAGCTACCTCGCGGCGTGGCTCTCGCTCCGCCACGGCTTCCCGGGCGGCGAGCGGCAGATGAGTCGCTTCGTGCGGAGCGCCTTCGCGGATCGCGCGCCGCGCCTCGCCCGCGACGCGCGCTGGCAGCTAGCGTTGCGCGCCTTCGAGCGCGGTCAGCACCGGCGCGCGGCCGAGCTCTTCCAGCGCTACGCCGAGACGGACGCCCAGCCGCTCGTGCGCGGGCGTGGGCTCTACTGGGTCGGGCGCGCGCACCACGCGCGGGGCGACGAGCGCGCGGCCATCGCCGCCTACCGCGAGGCGCTCTACGTCGAGCCGCTCCACTGGTACGCGATGCTCGCGCGGCAGCGCCTGGTCGAGCTCGGGCAGGACGCGCCGCCGCCCTTCCCCGAGCCGCCCGCGGAGACCGACGAAGCGGATGCCGCGGTGGCCTGGCCGGAGGACGTGGCGCTCTACGCCGCGCTCGGCCTGCGCGAGGACGCGCGTGAGGCGCTCCGCGGTCGTGAGCGCGCGCTGCGCGAGGCGGGCGGGCTGCGCGCCCTCGTCGCCGCGTATCAGCGGCTCGGCGAGCCCTCGCGGCTGGTGCGCCTGGTCGGCGGGCCGTCCACCACGCGGCGTCGCCAGCGGCCGGGCCCGAGCGATCGCTGGCGATGGGACGCCGCGTACCCGAGGCCCTGGCCGGGCGCGGTCGGGGCCGCGTCGCGCGCGGCGGGGCTCTCGCCCGCGCACCTCTACGCCATCATGCGGCAGGAGAGCGGCTACGACCCGGACGCGGTGAGCTACGCCGACGCGATCGGCCTGATGCAGCTGATCCCGCCCACGGCCGAGCGGCTCGCCGAGGGCCTCGGGCTCGAGCTCGAGCGGGAGATGCTCTTCGATCCGGCCGTCAACGTGCGCCTCGGCGCGGCCTACGTCGGCGCCCTGGTCGAGCGCTTCGGGCTGCCGCTCGCGTTCGCCGCCTTCAACGCGGGCGAGCACCGCGTGGACGAGTGGCTCGAGGAGCAGGGCCGCACCGAGCTGGATCTCTTCGTCGAGCGCATGCCCTATCAGCAGACCCGGAACTACGTGCGCCGCGTCACGACGCATTACGCACACTATCTCTACCTGGACGACCCCGACTCCGGCTGGCCCCTGACCCTGCCGAGCCACGTCGGCGACGAGTGACCCTCGGATCGCCGTTGCCGCGGCGTCCCCGGGGCTTACCCCTCTCCCTACCTGATGCGGCGCGACGCGGGGGGCGGCGCGCCCGACGGAGAGGCTCACATGAAGCGAGCTCGAATCACGCGAACACTTTCGCTGGCGCTCTGCTGCGCCTGCTTCCTCGCCGCCTGCAACGACGTCGAGGGGCCGCCTACGGGCGGAACTGCCTACCTCCTGCGCGTCGAGAACGTCGCGGGCCCCGTGTTCCCGACCGCGCTCTCGCCCGGCGTCTGGCTCGCCCACGAGGACGCCGACCCGCTCTTCACCGAGGGGGAGCGCGACCGGGGCGAAGGGCTCGAGGCGCTGGCCGAAGACGGCGATCCCAGCGCGCTGGCCGCGTCCCTCGACCCGGCGCTCTCGGGCCGCTTCGGCGACGCGCCGATCCGACCGGGCGAGTCGATCGAGGTCGTGGTCTTCCGCACGCCAGGCGCGTCACGGCTGAGCTTCGCCACGATGGTGGTGGAGTCCAACGACGTCTTCCTCGCGCCGAGCGGGGCCGGGATCGACCTGGCCGCCATCCGCGAGGAGACCGACGTCACCGACCAGCTCCAGCTCTGGAACGCGGGGACCGAAGACGACGAGGCGCCCGGCCTCGGGCCGCACCAGGCCCCGCGGCAGTCGGCTCCCGGAGCGGGCTCGGTCGAGGGCGTGATCCGGCACTTCGAGTCGAGCACTCGCGCCCTGCCGCTCAGCTTCGACGTGGCGGAGATCCGGGTGACCGAGGCCGACGGCACCTACACGCTCACGGTCGAGAACGTCTCGGCCGACCGCCGGAACTTCGTCACGCCGATCTCACCCATCTTCTGGGCGCTGCACACGGAAGCGCACCGCGTCTACACGGAGGGCGAGCCGGCGCCGAGCGGCGCGCTCGCGGAGCTGGTGGAGATCGCCGACGCGCGGGCCCTGGTGCGGGCCGCGATGGAGGCGCCGGGCGTCTCGGCGGCCGGGGTCGCCAACCAGCGCGTGGGCACGGGCGACTTCGGGCTGGCTCGTCCCGGTGACGCGTTCGAGATCGTCGTCACCCCGGACGCGGAGCACCCGCGGCTGACCATCGCGACGATGCTGACCGCCACCAACGACGCGTTCCTGGGCTTCCCGGGCGAGGGCCTGCGGCTGCTGAACGAAGACGGAACCCCGCGGAGCGCGGCCGAGGTGGAGCGCGACGCGCGGCGGAATCTGGTGATCTGGGACGCGGGCACGGAGCTCAACGAGGTCCCCGCGGGCGGCTTCCACCAGGGCCCCGAGGGCTCGCTCGACGACCTCGACGACGACCCCGACCCCACCGTGCGGCGCTACGACGACTTCACCAACGACGTCGCGGGCCCCGGCGCGAACGGGCTCGTCGAGGTCACCATCCGGCACACCAGCGGGACGACCTTCGAGGTCAGCGTGGCCAACCGCTCCGACCGCATGCGCTTCCAGGCGCTCCTGACGCCGTTCGTGTGGATCGTGCACGACGAGACGGACGGCTTCTTCTCCGCCAACGGCCTCCAGTCGCCGGGGCTCGTGGAGCTCGGCGAGGACTGCCTGACCAACCTGCTCCATCAGGAAGTGCAGATGATGGAGAGCGTGATCAGCTCGGGCGTGGCGAGCGTGCCGGACATGGGCACCGCGTCGGCGCCGATCTTCCCCGGCGAGAGCTTCACGTTCGAGGTCACCGCGGACGCGGCGCATCGCTACTTCAACCTCGCGTCCATGCCCTACCCGTCCAACGACATGTTCGTGGCGCTCGAGCCGCCCGGCGTGGCGCTGCTCGACGAGGGCGGCGCCCCGCGCTCGAGCGCGGCCATCGCGTCCGACGTCCAGGCGCGGCTGTTCGCGTGGGACACGGGCACCGAGGCAAACCAGGCGGGCGGCGGCGGCCGCGACAACGTGCCGCTCCAGAACAACGAGGGCCTCACCGACGTGGGCGCGTCGGAGGGCGACGGGACGGTGCGCGCGCAGCCCGATCCCACGTTCCACTACCCGGCCCCGTCGGAGCTGGTGCGCGTGACCCTCACGCCCATGAACTGATGTGAGGAACAGAGCGCGCGGCGAGGGAGCGCGCTAACCCTCCGGGGTGCGCCGCGTCACCCGCCGCTACGACGATCCGCTCGACCGCGTCTGGCTCACTGCGGCCGAGCGCGTCGGCCTGCGCGTGCGGCGGAGCGCGGACGCCTTCGCGTCGACCGACGGTCGCGGCACCTTGATCATCGGCAGCGCCGACACGCTCGACCCGGACGACTGCCTCGCGCAGATGATCTTCCACGAGCTCTGTCACTCGCTCGTGCAGGGGCCCGAGAGCTTCGCCCAGCCCGACTGGGGGCTCGACAACGAGGGCGCGCGCGATCTCGTCCGCGAGCACGCTTGCCTGCGCCTCCAGGCCTTCCTGTCGCGACGACACGGCTTGCGTGACGTGCTCGCGCCGACCACCGAGCACCGCGCGTTCTACGACGCGCTCGGCGAGGATCCTCTCGAGGGCGGCGACGCCTCGGTCACGCTCGCCCGCGCGGGCGTGTCCCGGGCCGAGCGCGATCCGTGGGGTCCCCACCTCTCCGCGGCGCTCGAGGCCAGCGCGGCCATCGCGAGCGTCGTCTCGGCGCACCTGCCCCGGCCGCCGATCGGCGTGGTGCCGGACGACGCGCCGCCCGCCGCCCTGCCGCCGCTCTACGCCGACGTCCAGCCCGCCCTGCCCCGTCACCCGACGGGGCGCTTCGTGCACGCGGTCGCGACCCGCACCTGCGCCGACTGCGCGTGGAACGCGGATGGCGTCTGCGCGGGCACCGATCTCGTCGACCCCGCGTGGCCCGCCTGCGAGCGCTTCGAGGCGTCGGTCGTGTGCGAGGACTGCGGCGCGTGCTGCCGCGAGGCCTATCACCAGCTCGAGCTCGCCCCGGACGACCCCTTCGTGGCGCGCCACGCCGATCTCGTCGAGCGCGTCGACGGTCGCCTGGCCCTCCGCCGGGTCGACGGCCGCTGCCCGCCGCTCCGTGGCGACGGAACCGAGGCCGCGCCCTACCGTTGCGACGTGCACGCCGACCGGCCGCGCACCTGCCGCGACTTCACCCGCGGCAGCGCCAACTGTCTCGAGGCGCGTCGCCGCGTGGGCCGTTCGATCTGACGGGTTGTGCTCGACGACCCGTGATCTAGCATCGCCGCCATGAAACGAATCGTGCTGGCCTCGCTGCTTCTGTCCGTCGGCTGCGGCCACTACAATCTCGCGAAGCAGTTTCGCCGTCTGCACCCGGACTGTCGCGACGGAGACGTCGAGTCCATGCGCCGAGGGGACGAGGAGGTCTTCCTCTTGCGTGGGTGTGGCATCGAGGACACCGCTTACCGGGCCTGCGGTGGCAACCGCTGCGTGTTCCACTTCCAATCCGTCGTCTTGCGACGAGCCGCCTTCGCCACCAGTTGTCCCGAGGAGCAGCTCGTCGTGACGACGCTCTCACCCAACGAGATCGGCGTCGAGGGCTGCGGCGTGCGCGAGGTCTACCAGGCGAGCGTGGAGGGCTGGATCCCCCGGTCCGAGCCCGAGCGCGTCCCGGTCCGCTGACCGCTCAGGCGATCTGGGAGACGACCCACTCGCCGACGGCGCGGGTGCCGAGCTCGCCGCCGACGTCGGCGGTGCACTTGCCCTCGTCGACCGCGCGGCGGACGAGCTCCACCAGGCGCGCCTCTTCGTCGGGCCAGCCGAGGTGGGTCATCATCATGCCGATCGTGAGCACGGTCGCGAGCGGGTTGGCCTTGTCCTCGCCCGCGATGTCGGGCGCGGAGCCGTGCACGGGCTCGAACAGGCCGATGCGGCCGGGGTGCACGTTGGCGCTCGCGGCCATGCCGAGCCCGCCCTGCAGGGCGGCGCCGAGGTCGGTGACGATGTCGCCGAAGAGGTTGTTGGTCACGACGACGTCGAACTGGGACGGGTCGCGGATGAGGTTGAAGCAGAGGGCGTCGACGTACTGGTGCTTCGCCTCGATGCCCGGGTAGTCGGCGGCGACCTCGCGGAAGCAGCGCTGCCAGAGCTCGTGCGCGTGCTTCATCGCGTTGGACTTGTCGGCCATGTGCACGCGTCCGCGGCCGTGGGCCTTCGCGAAGTCGAAGGCGGCGCGGATCACGCGCTCGACGCCCTTGCGGGTGTTGATGTCCTCGTTGATCGCGACCTCGTCCGGCGTGCCCTTCTTGAACTGGCCGCCGACGTTCACGTAGATGCCCTCGGTGTTCTCGCGGAACACCACCATGTCGCAGTCCTTGGCGGACTTGCCCTTCAGCGGCATCAGGCGATCGCTGAGGCACTGGATCGGGCGGATGTTGCAGTAGAGGTCGAGCCCGAAGCGCAGCCCGAAGAGGATGTCGCGCGCGTAATCCAGGCTCGGAACCCGCGGGTCCCCGAGCGCGCCGAGCAGCACCGCGTCGCACGTCTCGCGGATGGTCTGCTGGTCTTCTTCCGGGAAGGTGGCGCCGTCCCGGAGAAAACGATCGGCGCCGAGGTCGAAATGTACCAGCTCGAACTGGTAGCCTCGCGCCTCGGCCAGGCGCTCGAGGAGCGCGACGCCGACGGAGACCACCTCTTTGCCGATGCCATCCCCTTCGATGACCGCGATGCGCTTCGAGTTCGACTGCTGCGACATGGCGGCGGAAGGTAGCACCCCTCCCGGAGACGGGTCGCGTGTTCAGGACGAATGTGCGATGGCGAGCACTGGCTTCTTGACACTGACGCGCGTTCACGGGAGCTTTTCCGCTACGCGCATGCCCAGGCGCCGGCCATGAACATCATCGCAGCAGGTTTGTCCGACGTCGGGCAGCAGCGGGAGCACAACGAGGACTCCTTCTGCATTTTGCCCGAGTACGACCTCTTCATCGTCGCCGATGGGATGGGGGGGCATCGTGCGGGCGATGTGGCGAGCAAGATGGCGACGCACACCATCGCGTCGTTCTTCCAGGCCACATCCAAAGAGGACGCCACCTGGCCGTTCCACTTCGACCCGCACCTCTCGGTCGAAGAGAACCGGCTCATCACCGGCATCAAGGTGGCCAACAAGCGGATCTTCGAGGCGTCGACGCGCTACCGGGAGGTCCACGGGATGGGCACCACGGTGGTCGGCGCGCTCTTCGCGCCCGAGCGGGGCCGCATGTACGTCGCGCACGTGGGCGACAGCCGCGCCTACCGGGTGCGGAACGGCGAGATCACCCAGCTGACGCGCGACCACTCGCTGCTGAACGACTACCTGCTCGTCATGCCCGACATGACGCAGGAGCAGCGCGACGAGCTGCCCAAGAACGTCATCACGCGGGCCCTCGGCATGCAGGACTCGGTGGTGGTGGACCTGGTCCCGGAGCAGCCGCACGTCGACGACATCTACGTGCTCTGCAGCGACGGGCTCAGCGGCATGATGGGCGACGACGAGATCCGCGAGCTCGTCAGCGGCAACGCGGGCGACCTCGAGGCGGCCTCGCAGGCTCTGGTCGACCTGGCCAACGCGAACGGCGGCGAGGACAACGTCACCGTGGTCCTCCTCAAGATCACCGAGTAGATTCGAGCGCGTCGAGCGCGGCTCGTGTCTACGGCCTCGCGCCAGAGCGTGTGCTAATGGCCCCTGCCAATCGCCTGCGCCGTTCGCAGCGCGAGCGCCTGCGCGCCACGGAGGACCTCTTGGCCACGAAGATTCAGACTCGCGACCACTTCGCCGTCACGCCCGAACAGTTCTGGGACGAGGTCTTCTTCGACGAGACCTACAACCAGAAGCTCTACACCGACGCGCTGGGGTTCACCGGGCTCGACATCCAGAAGATGGAGGGCGGCCCGGGCGAGGCGCGCCACCGCGTGATGGTGGCCGAGCCGAAGAGCGAGATGCCCGCGGTGATGAAGAAGATCGTCGGCAACTCCCTCGCCTACACCGAGACGGGGCACTTCGACCCGAAGACCGGCATCTGGACCTACCGGGTCGTGACCAACAAGGTCGGCGACAAGGTGAAGATCGGCGGCAAGCTCTGGTGCGAGCCCAAGGGTGACGACGGCTGCATCCGGATCGCCGAGGTCGAGATCGAGGTGAAGATCTTCGGCGTCGGGGGCACGATCGAGAAGTTCATCGAGAAGCAGACCCGCGAGAGCTACGAGAAAACCGCGACGTTCACCAATCAGTGGATTGCCGAACGCGCCTGACGGATCCATCCTCCCGCCCGCCCCCCTCTCGAGGAGCCCCGACGTGGCCAAGAAGCAGCTCAACCCCGCGAACGAGAACACCTCCAGCCTGGACATCGCGCTCCTGCTGTCCATGCCGATCGTGATCACCGTGCTGATCGCCATCATCTGGTACCTCGGCGACGTGACCCGCGTCGCCATGCAGGGCGGCTGAGCTCTCGGTCAGTCCACGAGCGCCCAGGGGATCCGCACCTGGGCTCGCCGAAACGCGCCCTGACCTTCCGGCTCGATGATCCGGACCAGGGCGTGGTCTGCCTCGTCGCTCACGTCAGCGTGGAGCGGCATCAGGTGGCCCGACGGATCGGGCAGCGCCCCCAGAGGCACGCGCCGCCATCCGTCCGGTAGGGCCTCGAGCGCCCGCACGCGTCGGCGGACGATCCGCGCCCAGCTCGCCAGCCCGGCCCCGACCGCGGCGATGGCGATCGGGATGCTGATCGACGCGGAGACCTCCGTGAGCGAGAGCAGCGCGAGGAGAGACAGCGCGCCCCAGCCGGCCATCGTCGCTCCCACGGCCATGGCGACACGGAGAGGGCCCTCGACGGTGGGCCGCCTGCGCGAGAGGTGCAGCGCCGGGGCCACGAACCACGCCGCGAGCCCGTACGCGGCGCCGAAGGGCGCCCCCACGAACGCGCCCACGAGCCCCGACACGAGGGCCAGCCCGAGGAGCTGCGCGGGGTCCAGCCGTCCGGCCGTGATGAACAGCAGGAGCACCGCGGCCGGCACGTTCAGCCAGCCCATCAGGGCGCACGCGCCGAGGGTCTGCCGGCGCACAGCTCCGACGACGCGATCGCGCTCGTCCGTCCTGGGTCTGCGAATGCCGCGGAACAGGCCGGCCGCGAAGAGCAGGGTGGTGGTCGCTGCGAGGCAGGACTGGGTCTGCCAGCCCAGGAAGGGGGCTGCGGCTCCTGAGGGCACGCTCTTCAGAATGATGGGGGGGAGCAGACCGCCGGAGACGGCGAGGGCCCAGACGCCGAGGGCCGTCGCGGTGCCTCCGCTGCGTCGTCGGGAGGGCGCCCCTCTCGATGGCGCGAGGCTCCACCGGCGCGTCGGTTCCATCGCTTCATCATGTGGGCCGCTGCGCGACTTGCCAATCTGCTGGTGTCGATTCCCCGCCTTTCGCGGGTGCGGACGTGCGCCCGTGTTCGTCCTTCGATGCTCTTCTCGCCGCGGGCAGGGGCAGGGGCAAGGGCAGGGGCAAGGTAGGCGGTCGCTGAGAGCGACCGGTCAGTCCACGAGGGCCCACGGGATGCGGATCGCGGCGTCGCGGTAGGCGCCGTCTCCGGCCGGCGCGAGTCGCACGAGGGCGTGTGCGGGGGCCTCGCCGATGCCTCGGTGGAGCGGGAGCAGGTCGGGGCTGTCCAGCGACGACAGGGGGACGCGGGCCCAGCCCTCGCTCGTGTCGTCGCGCGGCTCGCGAACGCCGGCGTCGAGGGCCTCGAGGCGGCGACGGGTGACGGCGCCATGCACGACCGCGACGAGGGCGGAGGCCGCGAGGCCGACGCTGACCCAGCCGGAGACCGGCGCCTCGAGCCAGAGGCTCAGCAGCGCGGTGAGGGTCGTGGGGACGAGCACGGTGAGGCCCACCGCCGAGGCGATGCGCGCGGGCGCGTCGAGCGTGGGCCGCTTCCGGGACTCGTGCAGGTGTGTGATCGCGTGGCCCGACGCGGTGGCGTACACGAGCCCGGCGGCGGCGCCGATCGGCAGGCCGACGAGCGCCGAGACCAGCAGCACGGCGCCGCCCACCTCGGGGCTCTCGAACCGCGAGTGGAGCAGGGAAACGACGAGGCTCGCGACGACGACCAGGGCAGTCAGCGTCACGACCGCCATCCAGCCGTAGTACGCGAAGGTCGTGAGCGAGCGCCGCCGCGGCGTGTAGTGGGCGGCGATGGCGGGGTCGGCGGGCAGCTCCATCGGGAAGCTCGACGCCGAGAGCGCTCGCGCGTGGAAGAGCGCGATGGGCAGCGCGACCAACCACACGTCGGGCGCCACTCCGACGGCGCGGTCGACGCGGTACACGAACAGCTCGGCCGCGGTCGTCAACAGATCGAGGGCCATCACGCACATCACGCCGCCAGTCAGGGCGACCGCGGCGATGCCCCATCGAACGGCCCGGCGGACGTCGCGGTGGCTCGGCGGCCTCACCGACTCATCATGAGAGCCGCCGTGAGGTTTGCCAACCTCGACGCTTCAGCGACCCGCGGGGCGGCCGCCCTTGCGGGGATCGCTCGCGGCGAGGATCTGCACGCGGCCGTCTTCGCCGCGCACGATCCGGATCATCTGCACCACGGCGGAGTGGTCGACGGACTCGAGGTCGTGGCCGCGCGCGCGCAGGCCGCGCAGGGTCGCCTCGTCCATGCCCTCCTCGTAGCGGAGCGTGCGCGGGATGCCCTGGTGGTGGACGCGCCGACGCGCGAGCGCGGCCCCGGGGCTGTCGCCGAAGAGCACGCCGAAGAGCGCGGCCTGCTGGGCCGCGGTGATGATGCGGCTGCCGCCCGCGGCGCCCACGCAGAGGATGGGCTGGCCGCTCGGGTCGAAGACGATGGTCGGCGACATGCTCGAGAGCGGCCGGCGGCCGGGGCCGGGAAGGTTGGGGGCGCCGCCGACGAGGCCGAAGGCGTTGGGCTCACCCACCTCGCGCGCGAAGTCGTCCATCTCGTCGTTCATCACGATGCCCGCGGCCGTGAACCGAGCGCCGAACGGCAAGTTGACGGTGGTGGTGACGGAGGCGATGTTGCCCTCCGCGTCGACGACGCAGAAGTGCGAGGTGCCGTGGTCGCCGCCCGGCTGGGCGGGGCGGGTCTCGCGGCCCGCGAGCGGCAGGTCGTAGTGCTCGGCGCGCTGGGCCAGCATCGGGTGGAAGCGCGCGGCGCGTGCGTCGGCCCGCTCGCCCTCGAGCAGGGCCGCGATCGGCACGTCGACGTGGTCGGTGTCGCCGAGGTAGTGGTGCCGGTCGGTGTAGGGACCCTTCCAGCTCTCGGCGAGGGCGTGGCGGAAGAACGCCGAGTCGGCCTGGCGGTGCGGCGCGGGCAGCCAGCGCTCGAGGAGCGCGAGGGAGCTGAGCATGGTCACCCCGCCCGCGCTCGGCGGCGGGGACGAGACCCAGCGGTGGCCGAAGTACGTGCCGCTGACCGGCTCGCGCATGCGCACCTCGTACGCCGCGAGGTCGGCCATCGTCATCACGCCGCCCTCCTCGCGCACGCGCCGCACGATCTCGCGCGCGATGGCGCCCCGGTAGAAGGGCTCCGCGCCGCGCGCCGCGAGCTGCTGCAGGGAGCGGGCGTGCGCGGGGTTCCGGATGCGATGCCCGGGCGGGATCACGTCGCTGCCCTCGGGGAACCAGGTCGAGAAGACCGGGTCGCGCCGCATCTCGGCTCCGATCCAGCGGGTGAAGCGCTCGAAGATCGGGCTCGCCTCGTAGCCCTCCTGCGCGTGGCGGAGGGCGGGCGCGACGATCTGGCTGCGCGTCACCTCGCCCGAGCCGAACTGATCGATCAACGCCATCACGCCCGCGGGCTCACCGGGCACGCCCACCGCGAGGCCGCCCGCGCGGGAGCGGTTGGCGGCCTGGTCGTCGGTGTCGCCCTCGCGCCGCGCGAACATCTCCGCCGTGGCCGCGCTCGGCGCCTCCTCGCGGAAGTCGATGAAGTGCGTGCTCTGGTCGCTCGCGCGGTAGTAGAGGGCGAAGCCGCCGCCGCCGAGCCCGCTCGAGGCGGGGCTGACCACGCCGAGCGCGAGCATCGTCGCCGCCGCCGCGTCCGCCGCGTTGCCGCCCGCGGCGAGCACCTCCGCGCCCGCTTCGGAGGCGAGCGGGTGGTCGGCCGCCACCGCATGCTCGCGGTACGCCAGCTCCGTCGACTCGCTCTCGGCCTGGCCGAGGAGCGCGAAGGTCAACGCGCCGAGCGCGGCGAACCGGAAGACCAGGGGGAGCTTTCGCATGCCTGCGACCTTGCCGCCTTCTGGTTGGGATGACCAGTGCCCCCCGATCGAAGGCGTGAGCTTCCCGTTTCGCGAGAAATATCCGCCCCTTAGTCCGGGTGGCCACTCCGGCCGCCACGGTGTCCAGAGTCTGAACGGTGTGACTGGGCGTTCTGGCGCGATCTGCGGCTGCGGGCCCGGAATCCTGCGATCCCGAGGCCGCAACTGTCCCGCGGTTGCGCTGTGCAAAGTGCGGGCACGATAGCTGCGAAGAGGTCCCCTCGAGTTGGAGCGGGACATGATGAACACGACGAAGACGATCGCGATGATGCTGGCCCTCACCGGATGCACGCTCGTTGGATGCACCGGGCAGCTGTCAGTCGACGAAGAGGAGCTCGGTCACGACAGCCACGAGATGCTCGTGACGCCGGCCGAGCTGACCGACGGATGGAGCCGGGACGGCGACTGGCTGGTCTCCCCCGCGCTGGACGCGCCGGACGGAGCGAGCCGGGTCGGCGTGTTCGTCGGCCTGGTCGAGGAGGGCGCCCTGCCCACCCTCGAGGCGCGGCCGCTCCTGGGCGGTGAGCCGGTCGGCGACTGGGTGGCGGTCGACGCGACCTGGAGCGAGGTCGACCACCACGTCGGCGTCGCGGAGCTGGGCACGATCGGCGACGGCGCGGAGCTCCGCATCGCCGCGAGCGAGTCCGAGCGGCTGGCCCTCTTCCGCTGGAGCGCGGTGATCCCCGAGGAGGCGCTCCCTATGAGCGTCGACGAGGAGCTGGGCGCGAGCCAGGAGGCGCTCCGGCGCGAGCTGTCCGGGCTCGGCATCGTCACGCGCTCGGCGTGGGGCGCGCGGGCCACGCGGTGCACGAGCCGTAACTCGAGCAAGGCCCGCATGGCCATCCACCACACCGTCACGCCGAGCAGCAACCCGGCGCGGCAGATGCGCGGCATCCAGCGCTATCACATGGACTCGCGCGGCTGGTGCGACGTCGGCTACCACTTCCTCGTCGGCCAGGACGGCAAGGTCTACGAGGGGCGGCCCCTGCACCTCATCGGCGCCCACGTCGGCGGCCACAACACGGGCAACATCGGGATCAGCTTCATCGGCTGCTTCCATCGCAGCGGCTGCAACACGTCGACCTACGGCCCCAACCGCCCGAACGACGCCTCGATCCGCGCCGCCGGGCGGCTCGTCGGCGAGCTGTCGCGCCTCTACGGGATCACGATCAACACGAGCA
>SHBB01000253.1 GCA_004213565.1 Sandaracinaceae bacterium | reverse complement strand
GCTCGAGACGGACCCCGGTCGACACGCGGTGCGCGTGGAGCGCGAGGGCTTCGAGCCGTGGCGAGAGGAGCTCCAGCTCACGGACGGCGAGCGCGCGCGATTGCACGTCGAGCTGACCGCGATCGACACCCCGGCGCCGATCATCGTGGCCGAGGAGGGCGAGGCGATCCACGAGTCGCCAGTCTTCTGGACGATCGTCGGTGTGGTCGTCGCCGGCGCCGCGGTGGCCCTCGGCTTCTTCCTGCACGCCGACGCCCAGCTGAGCCCGCGGCAGACCGAGCGCGGCGACTTCACGGGCGTGAGGATCGACCTGTGAGGCGCTGCATCCTCGCGCTCGTCGCCCTCCTCGCTCTCGCGGGCTGCGCCGAGAACGCCATCCTCGAGCTGACCGTGGAGCTGCCCGACGCGGCGACGGCCGGCGCGCCCGGCGCCACCTTCGCGCTGGTCCAGGTCGCGGTCGGCCGGTCGGACGATCCCCGGAGCCTCTTCCGCGTGGGCAGCACGTCCGACGCCTCCTTCGCGCTCTCGAGCGCGCAGAGCACCGAGCGCATGAGCGTCGTGGCGGGCGGCGCGGATCTGACCGAGCCGCTGACCGTGCGCGTGGTCTACTGCCGGGAGCGCGGCTGCCTCCCGCGGGACGAGGATCGCGTGGCCTACTTCGAGATCGAGCGGGCCTTCTACCAGGGCCGCTACACCCAGGTGGATCTGCTGGTGCTCACGCCCCTGTCCACCCTCGCCGACCCCGCGACCGTCACCCGCATCGAGCGTTGCGACGTGGAGGGCTGCCGGGAGGGCAACCCGACCACCTGGTGCGAGGTCACGCTCCCGGACGCGCCGCACTTCTGCGAGCAGTGAAGCTCAGGGGCAGGCCCAGCCGAACATCTGGCCGCCCGCGGTGGGGTTCGTGAGCACCTGCTCGCCCATGAGGTCGCGCACGAGGATCGCGCGGCCCGGCTGGGCGTCCGACGGGAGCCCCGCCGCGCCGACGAGCATGGCCGTGGCCGCGCCACCGTCGAGGCGCAGGGGGGACAGGCAGTTGCCCACGAAGCCCGCGGAGGTGGGGAGCGCCGCGACGACCGGGGGGCTGACCCAGTTGTCGCCGCTCTCGTAGCGGTAGACCGCTCCCTCCATGGAGCTGCCCGCGCCGAACGCGCCGACGAAGACCTCGAGCCCGCTGTCGCCGTCGTAGTCGGCCGCGCGCATGCTCCAGCCGAACACCATGCGGCGCTCCTCGACCGGGGGCGCGAGCGTGACGCTCGGATCGGTGCGGACGGCGCCCTCGAGGCCGAAGTACAGGTAGGCGGCGCCGCGCGCGTCGAACATCCCGCTGCTGCCCTCGGTGGTGGGCGCGCCGACGCCGAGGTCCGGGATGCCATCCTCGTCGACGTCACCGAGGCACACGACGGTGTGGCCGAAGCGCCCCGGCGCGGGGGGCGGGAGGCGGGCGGCGAGGGTTCCGTCCGGCTCGAACACGAGCACCTCGCCCGCCTCGGCGGCGCGCGCGGGCACGCCGACGACGATCTCGTTGACGCCATCTCCGTCGACGTCGCAGCCGGCGAGCGCGGCCCCGAAGCCGTCGCCCGCGACGCCGTCGGGGTCCGTGAAGGTGCGCACGGGCGCGCCGAAGCTCCCGCTGGTCCCGGCGTAGAGGTGGACGCGGCCGGGATCGTCGTCGCGCGTCATGCCCTCCTGGTAGGTCGGGTGCTCGCCTGGCTCGCCCACCACGAAGTCGCCGAAGCCGTCGCCCGTCACGTCGCCGACGTAGGCGACCGCGGCGCCGAACCAGCGGTTGGTGAAGTCGTCGACCGCGCCGGCGAGGGCGGGGCTCGGGAGGAAGTCGTCGGCCAGCGGCACGTCGGCGGGCCACGTCCCGCGGCCCCGGAAGACCTGGAGCGAGCCGCGGTGCGTGTCGGCGTCCACCTGCTGGAGGGGCGCGCCCGCGAGGATGTCCGCCACCTCGTCGCCCGTGACGTCGCCCGTGGTCAGGGCGTAGCCGAGCGAGCCGCGCCCGCCGAGGCTGTTCCTCAGGATCCGCTGACTCGGTGTGGAGGCAGCCAGATCCGCGCCGAGGGTCACGAAGAGCTCCCCCTCCTCGCCGCCCGCGGGCGTGGGGTTCGAGCGCGCGCCCACCACCGCCTCGCTCAGTCCATCGCCGTCAACGTCTCGTGAGTCGGCCACGACGAACCACGACGGATCGGCCCAGTCGGAGCAGTCCGAGCCGAGGCAGGCGCGGGCGCGCCAGGCGAACATGCCGCGCGCCAGCGGCTCGGGGGGAAAGGTGAACACATCGGAGCCCATGTGCTCGAAGGTGGTCGGGGTCGCGCCCGCGCACGGGAAGGCGGCCGCGGTGCACGAGCGCAGCTCGATCTCCACGCGATCCCGATCACCGGTCCCCCAGAACAGGAGCTTGGGGCGGTTGGGCCGAGGCACGTCGTCGGTGCGCAGCTCGCTCCCGAGCATCTCCCCGCGCACGGGACGGGCGAGGATCGGGGTCAGCGGCCCTGTCCCTCCATCGGCGCCTCCATCGGTGCCTCCATCCATGCCCGCGTCCGGCAGGGACGCGTCGGGCAGGGTCGGGTACGCCAGGCAGCCGACGTCGGGGCTGCAGAAGTCGGTCGGCTCGCACGCGTCGGCGCGGCCGACCTGGAAGCACGCGCCCTCCACGCAGCGCGCCGCGGCGCAGGAGGCCGCGGGGGCGTCGCACTCGGTGTCCCCCGTGCAAGCGGGGTCGGGGCAGCGATCGGGCGTCTCGGGCGTGCACCCGGCGTCCACGCAGACCCCGCTGACGCACGCCTCGCCGTCGCCGCAGGAGACGTTCGCGCAGCGGCGGTCGAGCACGACGGTGACCGCGAAGTCGCGCTGGATCGCGAGGTCGACCTCGCGGGTGATCAGCGCCTGGCCGTTGGGCCGGCGGAGCACGACGCGGAGCTGCTGGTCGCCGGGCGCGATCCCGGTGAAGCGCGCGACGCGCAGCCCCTCGACCACCTCCGCCCCTTGCAGCGCGCCGTGCATCGCGGTCTGGCTCGCGGCGCCTTCCGGATCGAGCACGGTCTCCACGAGCACGAACTCGGCGCCGGGCACGAAGTCGGTGCGCAGATCGACGGTGAGGATCGCGCCCTCCTCGGTGCACGAGCAGAGGAGCGAGGCGGCGAGGAAGACGAACGGGGCGCGCCAGAGCTGGGGCACGAGCACCTCCAAGGTCAACGAGGGCAAGAACGACGAGGGAGCCTCCACGGGGGACGGAGGCGGTTGGTGTACGCGAGCTGCGCAGACCTTCTTCCCCTGAACTCGGATTTTTCTACTCCGCGAGGTGGCAGGCGACCACGTGGCCCGGCGCGAGCTCCCGCAGCTCGGGCTCCTCGCGGTCGCACAGCCCCTTCTTCGCGATGGGGCAGCGCGGGTGGAAGCGGCAGCCCGAGGGCGGGTTCAGCGGGCTGGGCACGTCCCCCTCGAGCACGATTCGCTTGCGGTCACGCGCCGGGTCGGGGACGGGGACCGCGCTGAGGAGCGCGCGGGTGTAGGGGTGCTTGGGGTCGCGGTAGAGCGCCTCGCTCGTGGTCAGCTCGGCGATCTTGCCGAGGTACATCACCGCGACGCGGCGGCTGACGAGCTCCACCACCTTCAGGTCGTGCGCGATGAAGAGGTAGCTGAGCCCCAGCTCCTCCTGCAGCTCTCCGAGGAGGTTGACGATCTGCGCCTGGATCGAGACGTCGAGCGCGCTGATCGGCTCGTCGGCCACGATGAAGGTGGGCTCCACCGCCAGCGCGCGCGCGATGCCGATCCGCTGACGCTGGCCGCCCGAGAACTCGTGGGGGTAGCGGCTCGCGTGCTCGGGCCGGAGGCCGACCTTCTTCAGCAGCGCGGCGACCCGATCGCGCTCCTCGTCCGCGTTCTTCACGAGGCCGTGGATGCGCATCGCCTCGCCGATCATCGCGCGCACGGTCATGCGCGGGTTCAGCGAGCTGTACGGATCCTGGAAGATGATCTGCATGCGACGGCGGAGCGGCCGGAGCTGGCCCTGGCTCGCGGTCGTGATGTCCTCGCCCTCGAAGCGGATGCGGCCGCCCGTGGGGTCGATCAGGCGCAGCACGACGCGCCCCAGCGTGCTCTTGCCGCAGCCGGACTCGCCCACCAGGCCGAGCGTCTCGCCGCGCTCGACGGTCAGCGAGACCCCGTCGACCGCGCGCACCGGGCGCGTCTTCATCCCGAGGAAGCCCTCGCGATGCGTGAAGTGCTTCGAGACGTTCTCGATCTCGAGGATGGGACCGTCGCTCATTCCTCTTCCTCGCCCGCGGGAGCCGCGGCGCCGCGCTGATCGGCCACCACGAAGCACGCGACCTCGCGCTCGTCGACCGGGAACAGGGGCGGCTCCTCCTCGCGGCAGCGGGGCTCGACGAGCGCGCAGCGGTCCTGGAAGCGGCACCCGCGCGGGAGCTCGCGCAGGTCCGGGACCATGCCCTCGATGGTCGGCAGCCGCTTCTTGCCGATGTTCTGGCCGAACCCGGGCACGCTGCGCAGCAGGCCCACGGTGTACGGGTGGAGGGGATCGGCGAAGAGCTTCGCGGTCGGCGAGCGCTCCACCACGCGCCCCGCGTACATCACGAGCACGTCATCGGTCAGCTCCGCCACCACGCCGAGATCGTGGGTGATGAAGATGATGCTCATCCCCATCTCGTCCTTGAGCTTCTGGAGCAGCTCGAGGATCTGCGCCTGGATCGTCACGTCGAGCGCGGTGGTCGGCTCGTCGGCGATGAGCAGGGTCGGGTCGCACGCCAGGGCCATCGCGATGACGACGCGCTGCCGCATCCCGCCCGACAGCTCGTGCGGGTAGCTGTCGACGCGCTCCGCCGGAGCGGGGATGCCCACGAGATCGAGCAGCTCGATGGCCCGCTTGCGCGCGTCGCGGCGCGACATGCCGCGGTGCACGCGCAGGGTCTCGCTGATCTGCTTGCCCACCCGGTGCACCGGGTTGAGGCTGGTCATCGGCTCCTGGAAGATCATCGAGATGCGCTCGCCGCGGAGGGCCCGCATCTCGCGCTCGGAGATCTTCAGCAGATCGCGCCCCTGGAAGACGATGCGGCCGCGCTCGATGACGCCGGGCGGATCGGGCACGAGCCGCATGACCGACAGGCTGGTCACGCTCTTGCCGCAGCCGCTCTCGCCGACGATGCCGAGGGTCTGTCCGTCCTCGACCGTGAAGGAGACGTCGTCGACCGCGCGCACCGAGCCCTCGTCGGTGTGAAAGGCCGTGACGAGGTTCTCGACCCGGAGGAGAGGCTCGCTCATGCGGCGCGGAGGATACCAGGCCTGGCTTCAATCACACGTGACCGGATGCACTTCCAGGCCGGGGCGCGTCTCCTGGCGGAAGGCGCCGGCCGGGATCTCCACGTTCAGATCGATGCTCGAGAAGCGGACCAGCGTGTCGATGTCGCGGCGGGGATCCTCGAAGCGGACGCGGAACGGCAGCACCACGCCGCGGCGCGGGCTCTGCGTGTCGTCGGGGTCCTCGATGAAGCGGTACTCGTCGTAGGTCACCCGCCACTCGGTCTGGCCATCCGCGGAGAAGACCTCGCTGCGCTTCAGCCGCATGCGCTGCGCCTCGGGCGGCACCATCTCGTCGCCCTCGCGCAGCTCGAGATCGAGCTCCTGGCGGCGTCCGTCCGCCGCCGTCAGCTCGACGCGGTAGGTCGCCCCATCGCAACGGATCGTGCGCTCCTCCGCCTCGATGCGCGGCGTCTCGCCGAGCAGCAGGCGCGTGACCTCGGTGGAGCTGAAGCGGAGGCCGAGCAGCCGCTCGATGTTCGCCGGGCAGGTGGGGCCCTCGTAGAAGTGGTTCTCGCGGAGATCCATCAGCGCGAAGCGGTCTCCGTCGCTCGTCAACACCGCCGCGGGGCCGAACTGGGTCATCGCGTCGAAGCGCACGCGGTCCGGGCGCGCGATGAACATGAGCACGGTGCCGCGGATCCGCCCCTCGGGATCGCGCCGGTCCACCCTCGCCTCCGCGCGGATCACGCGCGCGGGCCGGCGCATGTCGCGGTAGGCGTCGAGCGCGCTCTCCGCGTCGGCGAACGGCTGAGAGGGGCACGGTCGGCCCGGGCAGCCCACGAGCGCGAGCGCAACCAACGCGACGAAGATGGCCCTCATCGCACGATCCCGTCGATGACCTCGAGGGCCAGCTCGTAGCGACCGAACGGCGGCATGATGTACGCGCCGTCGACGCGGCCCTTGACCGCCTCGAGCATCTCACGGGCGATGCGCACGCCCTCGGCGCGGCCGTCGGGCCCGCTCCCCGCCCTGCGCATGCGCTCGCGAATGTCCTCGGGGATGCTCATGCCGGGCACCTCGTTGTGAAGGAACTCCGCGTTGCGGTAGCTCGCGAGCGGCAGCAGCCCGACGAGCACGGGGATGCCCATGGGGCGGACGTCGTCGAGGAAACGCTCGAGCACGACGGGGTCGTAGACCGGCTGGGTCATCACCACCTCGGCGCCCGCGTCGCGCTTCTGCTCGAGCCGTCGCAGCTCGCGGTCGTAGTCCTTCGCCGCCGGCTCCGCGCCCGTCGCGCAGAGGAACGAGGTGGCGCCCTTGAGCGGCTTGCCGCCCGGATCGAAGCCGCGGTTCATGCCGTTGATGAGCCGCAGGAGCCCGATCGAGTCGAGGTCGTAGACGGCCTTCGCGTCGGGGAAGTCGCCCATCTTCGGCGGGTCACCCGTGATGACGACCAGGTTCTTCACGCCCAGCTCGTGCGACGCGAGCAGATGCGCGACGAGGCCGAGCACGTTCCGATCGCGCGTCGTCACGTGCATCAACGCCGGCATCTCGAGCTGCTCCTGGATGCGGAAGCAGAGCGCGAGGTTGCCCATGCGCGCGGTGGCGCGCGCGCCGTCGGCCACGTTGATGACGTCGACGCCGCCCGCCTTCAGCTGCGCCGCGCCGGCCAGCGCCTTCTCCAGGCTGAGCCCCGGCGGCGGGTTGACCTCGACGCTGACGACGAACTTCTTCGCCGCGAGCCGCTCGCCGATCAGGCCCTTGTCCGAGAGCGGGGTGACCTCGACGCCGGGCGCGATCTCCTCCTCGGGCATGCGCTCGAAGTCACGCGTCGCCTGACCCGCCACGTCGGGGGGCGACGAGTCGCGCGGCGGGTCGTCGCCGCGGAGCATGCGCGCCGCCTGATCGATCTGCCGGATGTGATCGGCGGTCGTGCCGCAGCAGCCGCCGACCCCGCGCACGCCGGCCTTGTAGAGGCGGCGCGCGTAGACGAGGAAGTACTCGGGCGTCGCCATGTAGGCGAAGCGGCCCTCCACCCGGCGCGGCAGGCCCGCGTTCGGCTGCGCCACCACGGGGAGGCCCGCGTCGAGCAGCCGCACCGCCATCTCGTAGACCCCGGCCGGTCCGTCCGCGCAGTTGACGCCGACCGCGTCCACGCCGAGATCGGCGAGGCGCTTCGCCATCTCTTCGGGGCCCGTGCCGTCGGACATCGTGCCGAAGGCGTCGAAGCTGACGCTGGCCAGGATCGGCACCTTGCCCTGCGACGCGGCGCGCGCGCCCTCGATCGCGAGCTGCAGCTCGTCGGGCTGGCGGTAGGTCTCGAGCACGAGGAGATCGACGCCCGCGTCGACGAGCACCTCGGCCTGCTCACGAAACGCGCTGCGCAGCGCGTCCATCTCGCTCTCGGGCACCGTCTTGAAGATGGTGCCGCTGGGCCCGACCGAGCCGGCGACCCACGCGTTGCCCGCCGCGACGTCCTGGACGAGCTTCACCGCCGCGCGGTTGATGCGGTCGACGTCGCCTTCCAGGTTGTGGCTCGAGAGCCGGTAGCGGTTGGCGCCGAAGGTGTTGGTCTGCAGCACCTCCGCGCCGGCCTCGAGGTGCATCCGGTGCACCGAGGCCACCAGCTCCGGCTTGGTCACCGTCTGCTGGTCCATGTTGTTCGTGTAGAGGACGCCGCGCTCGTAGAGGGCCGTGCCCATCGCGCCGTCGAAGACGACGGGACGCGCGCGCAGAACGTCGATGAGCTTCTCGGCCGGCATCGCGGGAGCGGTCTGCCTCGAAAACGCCTACATGTCGAGGCTGGCGCGGTTGGGGCACGCCGTCGTCTCGATGCACTGGCTCGGCGTGGCGACGTCGACGTTGCACGCCGCGCGCTCCCCCTCGATGCAATCGGCGCAGTCTCCGCCGTCGGCCTCGACGCAGGCGCCACACTGGATCCACGCCCGCAGCGCGCAGACTCGCTGCTCGCTGAGGAGGTTGCCGCTGAGCGGCATGCGCGAGCCGCAGACGTCGTCGGAGCTGGCCGCGGCGACCTTCAGGTACATCAGCGACCGGTCGGGATCCGAGGCGGTCAGGAGCGGCGCCTCACCCGTGCACTGCGTGCCCTCCGGCGCGGCGTCGAGGATGCGCGCGTGCACCTCGAGGTCGGTCCCGCTCAGGTCGAGGGAGCCGGCCGGGTCGGAGCTGTCATGACAGCGCCCGAGCGCGCACGTGGGCTGGATGATCTGCGCGTTGATCGCCGGCCAGGTCAGATCGACGCAGCTCCGCTCACACGCCGCGACCGTGAAGCCGGTCACGTTCGGCTCGCGGTCCACCCGCTCCTGGGTGCGCTCGATGACGGGCACGCGCGAGGCGAGCCAGTTGCGGAGCAGATCCTTGCCCTCCTCCGTGTCGAGCCCGGGCAGCGGGGTGGCCGTCACGCCGTCGTCGTCGATGCGGTCGAAGCGCTCGTTGACGCTCGCGAAGTACATCTGCCCCGCCTCGCCCTGCGGCGGCATGCGCCCGGACTGGACCTGGCCCCAGATCTCACCGCGCATGGCCAGCACGTGCTGCTGATTGCGCAGGAGACGATGCGCCGCGTCCAGCTCCACCTCGTTGTTGGTGGCCGCGAGCCGGAGGTCGAAGTCGAGGCCGAGCGGGGCGCCGAAGCGCTCCTGCGCGTCGATGTCCTCGCTGTGACAGAAGCCGCCCGCGCCGCAGCTCTGGATCATCAGCGCCTGGCCCGCGAAGGCCGGCACGCCGTCGGGCGTGTAGACGATCTCCACCGCGGCGGCCTCGTCCGCCGTCCCGAGGTCCGGGCCGCAGGAGGCGAGAATCATCGCGAACATCACACACGAGAAGCGCCGCATCGGTCCTCCAGGTCGCCAGCTGGCGCGACCGGGTCGAAGCATAACCGATGGTCGCGCTATGTTCCGACCTGATGCGCAAACCGCTGCGGACGCTTTGGCTGGTGCTGGCGCTGGGGTCTCTGGGCTGCGAGGCCGAGATCCCCGAGGGCGTGTTCGGGTGCGAGGTCGACGACGACTGCCCGCCCGAGCTGGTGTGCCGGACGAACGTCAGCCGCTGCTTCCGCACCCGTTCGCCCGTAGACGCCGGGGAGTGATCAGGGCACGCACGCCGTGCGGCCGGCCGCGCAGGTCGCGATGCCCGTGCATCCGGAGTTGTAGTAGACGACCTCCGCCGGCGCGGAGAGCTGCCCGTCCACTCGCGCCCGGATGAGCCAGCGGCCGTAGATCCCGGAGGCGTCGCAGGAGAGCGCGCCGGTCGGCCCGAGCGGATCGACCACGGCGCCCGAGCCGTCGAGCATGCGCACCTCGGCGTCGCTCGCGGGCTCGCCGCAGCTGACGCGCTCGTTCACCTGCGTGCTCGTGGCGTTGGGGCGGCCGTTGATGCGCACGACGATCGCGGGCGGGCTCGAGTGCGGCACCCCGAGATCCACGCAGCCAGGGCCGCTGGCGGTGTCGATGCGGATCGTCGGGCTCGGAGCGCAGCGACTGCTCGCGTAGCAGTACTCGGTCGCGCTGCAGCCCCGGCACGGCGGGCAGTAGGTCCGCGCCCGCGTGCACGTGTCGACGCTGGCGCATCGAGAGTTGAAGTAGACCGTCTCGACGGTGTTGCTGCGGCGGCCGGAGACCGTCGCGTACGACGCCCAGCGCCCGTAGAGGCCGAAGTCGCAGTCGGTCACGGCGCCGGTCTCGAGCGTGTCCTCCCAGCGGCCGGAGGGGCCGAGGGGGAAGACCATGGGGTCGTCCTGGGGCGGATCGCCCGCGCAGCTCACCTGCTGGTTGGTCTGCACGGCGGTCCGGCCAGCCCGCCCCGTGATGACGCGCCGATAGGCGAAGTCCGGCGAGACGTGCGGCACACCGAGGTCGATGCAGCCCGGCGCGCCGCTGGTCTGCAGCGCGAAGGTCGGCTCGGGGTGGCACGCGCCCGCCACGCAGTAGTCGCCGCCGCCGCACAGCGGAGAGGTGACGCAGGCGCCGTCGACGCACGCGTGCGCGGTGCACAGATCGCCGTCCTCGCAGCCGCTCGGCGTGCATGTGCCCGAGTCGACGCCCGAGTCGAGCGGCCCGGCGTCGGAGTCGGCAGGCCCCGCGTCCATCGTGGGCTCGACGGGCCGGGTGACGCAGCCCTCCGTCCCGGCGCAGAACGCGTCGGCGGGGCAGAGGCTGTCCTCGGGCACCGCGACGCACAGCTCGCCCACGCAGCGGCCGACCGTGCAGGCCGAGGTCCCCTCGCACTCGGCGTCCGACGCGCACTCGGGCTCGACGCAGCCGTCTTCGTCTTCGAAGCACGAGGGGGCGACGCAGCGCCCGAAGCTGCAAGCCGTCGCGTCGGGCGGGTCGCTCCCGGTCGGACACGACAGAAGCCCACACGCCTCGCTGACGCCGACGAGCACGCTCCGGTTCGCGTCGATGGGCACCCTCGTGCTCCCGCTGTCGACGGCGCGGCCGAGCGCGTCGAGCAAGGTCACGCGCACGTCATAGGTGCCGGTCGGGACGCCCTCGAAGTCGGCGAGGGTGCGCCCGGTGAGCAGCTCCACGTCGGTGGCGGCGTCGGCGGGGAAGGTGACGTCGCGGGTGCGCTCGGGCTCGTCCGCGCCCACCCGCACGAGCTCGACGCGCGCGCTCACGAACTGGAAGCGGTGACGGTAGGTGGTCTGGAGCCGCGTGCTGACGAAGTGCCCACCTCCGTCACAAGCGGCGAGCGTGGCGAGCGCGAGCATGGAGGCGAGGCACCTGCGCATGAGCGGCATCATCGACCCGCGTCGCCGGCCTGTCGAGGCTGCGGGTCGAGGCTCGCGGTCGCTCGGGGCCCATGGTAACGGGAGGCGTGGGGAGACGCTCTCGCCTGGCCCTGGTCGGCTGGCTCGCGATGACCGCGTCGGCGGTGGCGCAGGACGCGACGGAAGCGGAGGACGCGCTCACCTCACCGCGCCTGATCGAGGCGCCTCCGCTCGAGCTGCCCGAGGGCGCCGAGCCCCTCCCGGAGGGGGCGTCGGTCGAGCTGGTGCTGACGCTCGACGCGCAGGGCGCGGTGACCGCGGCCGAGCTCGCCGCGCCGGTGCGCGAGGACGTCGACGCGCTGGCCCTCGAGGCTGCGCGCGCCATGCGCTTCGAGCCGGCCACGCGCGGCGGGGAGCCGATCGGAGCGCGGATCCGCTTCCGCTACGTCGTCACCGCGCCGCCCCCTCCTCCGCTCGAAGCGCGCGCCGAGCCGGCGCCGCCGCCCGAGCCGCTCTTCGAGGCGCCCGAGGAGCCCGAGCTCGGCGTGACCGCGACCATCGAGCGCGAGGAGGAGGGCGCCGCGAGCCGCATCACGCTCCGCGGGGAGGAGCTGACCACGGTGCCCGGGACGTTCGGCGAGCCGCTCCGCGCGGTCGCCAGCCTCCCCGGGGTCGCGCGCTCGCCGTTCGGGCTCGGCTTCTTCCTCGTCCGCGGCTCGGACTTCCAGAACACCGGATTCCTCGTTGACGGCTTCCCGGTCCCGCTGATGTACCACGTGGGCGCGGGCCCCGCGATCCTCAGCTCGCGCTTCGTCGACCGCATGGACTTCTACGCGGGCAACTACCCCGTGCGCTACGGGCGCTACGGCGGCGGCCTCATCGCGCTCGACAGCAGCATCCCCGACGTCGGCTCGCCGCTCGGCGAGGCCTCCCTGGACGCGGCGCGCGCGAGCGTGCTCGCGGTCGTGCCCACCGAGGACGGTCGCGGCGCGGTCGCGGCGGCGTTCCGGCGGAGCTACTTCGAGGCCATCCTGCCCCTCGTCCAGCCGGGGCTCGAGCTGTCCTTCATGGACTACCAGGTGCTCGGCGAGTACGCGCCCGACGACCGCATGGAGGTGCGGTTCTTCTTCTTCGGCGCCAACGACAACCTCGACCAGAGCGGGCAGCTCGGCGACGGCGGGTTCATCAGCGAGGGCAGCCGCTCGCGCGTCTCGTTCGACTTGCAGCGCCTGATCGCGACCCTGCGCGTGACCCCGGACCCCGGCACGCGCCTGACGCTCAGCGGCATGGTCGGCCGCGACGCGAGCGGCTTCGACGCGTCGCAGCCGGGCCTGGGCCTTCTGAGCTTCGAGCTCGAGGCGTTCTTCGCGGGCGTGCGCTTCGAGGCGCAGCTGACGATGAGCCGGAACCTCCGCGCGCGGACCGGCGTGGACGTCAACACGTTGAGCGCGCGGATCCTCGGCACCGCGCCCGTGCCGCCCGGGCTCGGCGAGCAGCCGCGGCCGCTGCCGACGCTGACCACGAGCGACGCGTCGGTGGGCGTCGTCGAGGCGTTCGCGGCCGCGTACTACGAGCAGGTCTTCGACTTCTCGCCGCTCGAGGTGAGCGCGGGGCTGCGGGTGGACGTGATGCGCTACGGCGACGTGCTCGAGCCGGTCTTCGATCCGCGGCTCGTCTCGCGGCTCGCGCTCGCCGAGTGGATCACGCTCAAGGTCGCGTCGGGGCTGTTCGTCCAGCAGCCGAGCCCGTTCACCATCTTCAGGGTCGGCGGCAACCCCACCATCCCACCCGAGCGCGCCTGGCAGTCCTCGGGCGGTCTCGAGATGACGCTCCCCATGGGCCTCGAGGCCTTCCTGACGGGCTTCTACAACCGGCAGTGGAACATCGCGCGGGCCACCGACGAGATCGTGCCCACCGACGACGGGCTCCGCCGCGTGTTCTTCCGCGCCGACCAGGAGGGGCACTCCTTCGGGCTCGAGGCGATGCTGCGCATGCGGCACGAGGGCTTCTACGGCTGGGTCACCTACACGCTCTCCCGCGCGGAGCGGACTCCTTCGGGGGCTGCCGATCATCCCCTCGATCGGCGTGCGGGGGACCCTGCAATGACTGGCTCCACGAT
>SHBB01000252.1 GCA_004213565.1 Sandaracinaceae bacterium | reverse complement strand
GAGGCGGAGGCGGAGGCGGAGGCGGAGGCGGAGGCGGAGGCGGAGGCGGAGGCGGAGGCGGAGGCGGAGGCGGAGGCGGAGGCGGAGGCGGAGGCGGAGGCGGAGGCGGAGGCGCGCGCTGACTCGGCGGGGGCAAGCTTGCGCCGGGAGAAGCCGCGGGGCACACCGGGCGCCTGATGCGGCCCATGGCTCTGCTGTTCCTCGCGCTCTTCAACAGCATCCTGGGGCTCTCCGTCTTGTTCCCGGTCCTCGCTCCCCTCGGGCTCGAGCTGGGGCTGCGGCCGTTCGAGATCACCACCCTCTCGACCGCCTACGCGCTCATGCAGCTCGTCATGTCGCGCTTCTGGGGGCGGCGGAGCGACGCGAAGGGGCGCGTCTCGACCCTGCTCATCGGGATCTCGGGCTTCGCGCTGAGCTTCTTCGCCTTCGGGGCCGTGGCGTGGCTGGGACAGCGCGGCGCGTTGACGCACTGGCCGCTCTACGCCGGGCTGCTCGGCACGCGCCTGCTGGGCGGCGCGCTCTCCTCGGCCACCATCCCGACCGCGCAGGCGTACGCGGCGGACATCACCGGGCCCGAAGACCGGACCAAGGCGATGGCGGTCATCGGCGCCGCGTTCGGCTCGGGCATCGTGTTCGGGCCCGCGATCGGCGCGGGGCTGGCCGCCCTCACCGGGAGCCTGCTCGCGCCGGTGTTCTTCAGCGCCTCCATCGCGGTGGTCAACGGGCTCTTCGTCTGGCTCGCCCTGCCGGAGCCCGAGCGGCACACCCCGGACGAGGAGGCCGTCCCCCGGGAGTCGCGGGACGTGTGGCGCACGATCTGGCCCATCCTCGCGGTCGGCCTGGCCGCGACGCTCTCGTCGGTGGCGATGGAGCAGACCGTGGCGCTCTACTTCCAGGCGCGGCTCGAGCTCGAGGAGGTGGAGACCGCGAAGGCGGTCGGGCTGGCCCTGGTCGGCTACGGCGTCATCGCGGTGATCACCCAGGGCTTCCTCGTCCGGCGCGTCACCTGGAAGCCAGCCACCCTCGTCCGGCTCGGCGTCCCGATCGCGCTCGCGGGCTTCGTGCTCTTCGTGGTCGCGGACAGCTACGCGATGCTCACCGCCGCGCTCTGCGTGCAAGGGCTCGGGCAAGGGCTCGTCCTGCCCGGGGTGACGGCGGCGCTCTCGCTCTCGGTGGGCCCGGACGAGCAGGGCGCGGTCGCCGGCTGGAACGGCAGCTCGCAGGGCCTCGGCCGCACGCTCGGCCCCGTCGTGGGAGGCGCGTTCTTCGAGCTGAGCCCGGAGCTCCCCTACGTCTTCAGCGGCTGCCTCCTGCTGCTCGTGCTCGCGGTCGTGTGGCTCCGGCCGCTAGGCGCGTCGCGCGGACTGCTAGACGCCTGACGCGTTCCTTGTCACCATGCGCCAGTCATGGGGGGACGGGTCATGGGGAGACCTCGCTTCGCGGCGTGGGCATTGGCTGCGTTGCTGGCGACGGGGTGCACGCTGGATCGCGGCGGCCTGCGCGTCCCGGTCGGTGACGCGGCCGTCCGCGACGCGGCCGTTCGTGACGCGATGACCGACGCCGCCGGCTGCGTGCCCGCCGAAGAGACCTGCAACGGGCGTGACGACGACTGCGACGGTGCGACCGACGAGGCGCTCGAGCGGGGATGCGGCAGCGACGTCGGGGCGTGCGCGCCAGGGATCGAGTCGTGCGCGGCGGGACGCTGGGGGGCTTGCGAGGGATCGACCGGGCCCACGGCCGAGACCTGTGACGGTGCGGCGGACGACGACTGCGACGGCGCGATCGACGAGGGCTGCCCCTGCACGGACGGTGAGATGCGCGCCTGCGGGAGCGACGTCGGCGTGTGTGTCCCCGGCACGCAGACCTGCACCGGGGGGACGCTCGGCCCGTGTGAGGGAGAGGTCGCGCCTGGCGTCGAGGCGTGCGACGGCGCGCTCGACGAAGACTGTGACGGGCGGGTGGACGAGGGCGTGCGCGTCACCGTCTACCGCGACGCGGACGGAGACGGACACGGCGACCCGACGATGACCACGACCGATTGCGCCGCGTCGACGGGCTGGTCACTCGACGCCGACGACTGCGACGACGACTGCGCGGCGTGCCATCCGGCCGGCACCGAGACCTGCGACGCGCGCGACCAGGACTGCGATGGGCGGGTCGACGAGGGCGTGCGGAGCACCTGGTACCGCGATCGCGACGGGGACGGACATGGCGACCCGACCTCGCCCGCGATGGCCTGCGCGGCGCCCGCGGGCCACGTGGCGACCGGCGACGACTGCGACGACGACTGCGCGAGCTGTCGGCCGGGCGGGACCGAGACCTGCGACGCGCGCGACCAGGACTGCGACGGCACGATCGACGAGGCCCCGACCGGCGGGATGGAGCCCTGCCCCTGCCCACGCCGCACCCACGCCGGCCATTCGTATCTCTTCTGCCGCGGGGCGTATGACCAGGCGATGGGGCAGACCCGCTGCGGGAGCGTCGGCTACGCGCTCGCGACCATCGGCGACGCGGCCGAGCAGGCCTTCGTGTGGGGGCAGATCTCCTCGGGCACCCCCGACGACTGGTGGATCGGGCTCGACGACCGCGCGGTGGAAGGTACGCACGTGTGGCCTGACGGCTCGCCGCTGGGCACCTATCGCGCCTGGGCGACCGACCAGCCGGACAACGGCGGGCTCGCGCCCGTCGAGGAGGACTGCGTCGAGATGAGCTTCTCCGCGAGCGGGCGCTGGAACGATCTGGGCTGTGAGATCGGCTACCTGAGCGTCGTCTGCGAGAGCCCCTGAGCCAGTGAGCCCCCGCTGGGGGTTCCGGCGCGGTTCGGCTTGCCCGGAGTCGATCGCCGCACGATCATGAGAGCCGTGTCCTTCCCCGCTCCGGTGACCTCGCCCGCGGACGACGACGCCGAAGACCCTTCGGGCCTCGTCGGACGCGTCCTCGCGGACCGCTATCGCGTCACCGGCCTGCTCGGCGTCGGCGGCATCGGACGGGTCTACCGCGCCGTGCACCTGGTCCTGAAGCGCGAGGTCGCCCTGAAGGTGCTGCTCGAGCACTACCAGTGCGTGCCGGAGCTGCAGCGGCGCTTCGAGCGAGAGGCGATGGCCCTCGCGGCTCTCTCGCACCCGAACATCGTCACCATCACCGACTTCGTCTCGACCCGCGACGCGACCTTCCTCGTGATGGAGCTGGTGGAGGGGCGCGATCTGGACGAGCTCCTCGAGGCCGAGGGCGCGGTGCCGCCCGTCGCCGCCTTCGCCATCATGGAGCAGACCCTCTCGTGCCTCGCGTACGCGCACGCGCGCGACGTCATCCACCGCGACCTCAAGCCGCAGAACGTGCTCGTGCGCGAGCTGCCCGGGGATCGCGTGCACGCGACGGTGCTCGACTTCGGGCTCGCCAAGTTCATGGACGGCTCCGGGCCGGCCGCGAACCTGACCAAGACCGGGCTCGTCGTCGGCACCCCGGCCTACATGGCCCCCGAGCAGGCGAGCGGGGGGCGCGCTGATCAGCGCGCGGACGTCTACGCGGCCGGGATCATGTTCTTCGAGATGCTCGCGGGCACCCACCCGTTCGAGGGCTTCGAGGGCGCCGATCTCCTGCGGCAGCACCTCCTGACCCGCGCCCCCACGCTGGCGTCGGTGTGCCCGGGCGCTCGCATCGCCCCCGAGCTCGAGTCGTTCGTCGCGCGCGCCCTCGAGAAGGACGGCGCGGACCGCTTCGCCGACGGCGGCGCGATGCTCGACGCGTTCCTCGCGCTGCCGGCGGACGCGTTCTCACCCGCGGGCGGCGTGACCGGCAAACGCGCCATCCGCTCCGACGCGCCGACCGCCATCGGGCTGAAGCCCACCGCGCCGGCCATGCCCGCCGCGCTGAGCGCCCACGGAGAGCCGCGACGGGGCGGTGGGCTGGCGTGGATCATGGCCGCGATCATGGCCGCCATCGCCATCGGCGCGATCACGTGGATCTATCTTCGGGGCCCGAGCGCCCCCACGCCGACGCCACCTCCGACCGGCGCGGTCGGGCCCTCGCCCGCGACCGAGACGACCGCCGCGACCGCGCCCACCAACGATGCGCTCACCGACGACGCGCCGGAGGCCGGGGACGGAGACCCGACGGGGGCGGTCGAAGGTGACGACGAGGAGGACCTCGAGGACGATGCGGAGGGCGAGGACACCCCGCTCGCGGTGGCGGACGACGCCCCCGAGGACGAGCCGGAGGAGGAGATCGCGCCCCCCGCAGAGCGCCCCGCAGCCCGAAACCCGTGGCGAGAGGGGACGCCCCGGGCGCTGGTTACGATCCGCCGTCGCGTCGCGCGTGGCCACCCGATCACCACGCGCCACATCCGGGCGGTGCAGCAGTATCGGCGACGAAACCCGTCGGACCTCCGCGGGCGACTCGCGCTGGCTCAGGTCTACGTCGCGCGGGGCTGGCTCACGAACGCGCTCCGTCAGTACCGCGGGGCCTACCGCCGGGACCCGAGCGTGCGCGGCGATCCCCGCATGCGCCGCGATCTCGCGCGCATGACCGGCCTCGCGCCGCTGCACGGAGAGGCGACGGACACGCTCGTGGAGATCTACGGCGAAGAGGCCCGCGCCACGCTCGGCCGGCTCCTGCGCCGGGAGCCCGACGCGGAGACGCAGCGTCGATACCGAGCCGCGCTGGATCGCTTGCCGGCCCCCGACTGATCGTCATCGCTCGAAGAGCCGATCAGCGCGCCTTCGTGAGCTCGCGCGCCATGTCCTCGGCCGTCTTCACCACGGCCAGGTTCGCGCGAAAGCCCGCGCGCGCCTCGATTCGATCGACGGTCGCGTCCGTGAGCGAGGCGCCGGACAGGGTGACGCGATCCTCCACCGGTCGGACCGCGCGCTCGGTCTCGGCGGCGGCCTCGGCGAAGCGCTCGCCGTGGCGGATCATCGCCCCCGCGGCGCCGTGAAGAGCTTGGATCACGACCGTGTCATCGGACGCCGCCCGCGAATCTGAAGGCCGGATCGAGGCGCTCATGCCGTACTCTCGGGCTCGGATGCCCGAAGGTACGGCGGTCGACACCTGCGAAGCCGCGATCCGCGACTGGATCCTCTCCGGCGAGGTGAGCCCGGGCGAGCGGCTGCCCCCCGAGCGCCGGCTCGCCGAGCGGCTCGGCGTGAACCGCACGACGCTGCGGGGCGCGCTCAGCCGGCTGGCGAGCGCGCGGCTGCTCACCGTGCGGCAAGGCAGCGGCTACGTGGTGCAGGACTATCGTCGTGTGGCCGGCCTCGAGCTGCTCCCGGAGGTCGTCGCGCTCGCGGAGGCGCGCGGGGACGGGATCGGCCCCATCGTGAAGGACCTGCTCGAGGTCCGGCGCAGGCTCGCCACGATGGCGCTCGAGCGCTTCGTGGACCACCCGCGCCCGGGCGCGGCCGACCGCGTGGAGGCGGCCGTCGATCGCTTCGCGGAGCTGATGGGGTCGAGCCCGACCGAGGAGGAGGTGGTCGACGCCGATCTCGCGGTGATCGGGGAGTTCCTGGAGGCGAGCGGCTCGGCGGTGCTGGGGCTCTGCCTCAACCCGATCAGCTTCGTGGTGCAGTCGCTGGCCCCCCTCCGGACCGCCCTGTACGTCGACCCCGACACGAACGTCGCCGCCTACCGTCTCCTCGTGCTCTGGATGCGGAGCCCGTCACGCGACGCGATCGCGCGGGTGGCCGAGCAGCTCGAGCGACGCGACGCCGAGACCGTGGCGCGTGTGACGCGAGCGGCCGGCGAGGGGTGAAGCGGCCGCGTGGGCCCATGCTGGGCTCATGCGCGGATGGGCGATCGGGCTGGCCATGATGCTCGGGGCGTGCGGCTCCCAGGGATCCGCCGCCTCCTCTTCACCGAGGAGGTGCACGGGCGCATCTACCGCGTCAGCTACGCGGGCTGATCAGCTCTCGCCGACGCCCTCTTCGGGCTCCTCGGTCTCCTCGACCGCGTCGTCGACCGCCTGCTGCTCGTCCTCGGCCCGCCGCTGCTCGTTCCAGTGGGCGTCCCGGTCCCAGCGATCGACGGTGCCGTCGCCGTCGAGGTCGTTGCCGACCCGGACCATGCGGCCGTCCTCGTAGTACTCCCAGGTGTCGGGCTGCCAGCGGCTGGCGGTGCTGCGGCCGCCACGGTCGCGCTCGGTGCGCACCATGCGGCCTTCCTCGAAGTAGATCTTCGTGTCGACGCGGCCGTCCCCGTCGGTGTCCTGCTCCTGGCGCACGATGCGCCCGTCCTGGAAGAACGTGATGATGTCCATCGCGCCGTCGAAGTTGCGGTCGGCCTCCTCGCGGAGCGGTCGACCCTCTTCGTTGTAGTAGCGCACGACGTCCTTGACGCCGTCGGCGTTCAGGTCGGCCTCGCGGCACGCGAGGATCAGGCGGATCAGCGGCGGCGTGCCCACGCGGCGGAACACGCGCCGCACGTCCGGGAAGTCGTCGCCGGACGTGTCGTACTCGCTCACCTCGCGCTCGGTGCCCGCGGTCTCGCAGCGCCCCTGATCGTCGTCGGGCCTGGAGGAGCCCTCCATCGCGCGCGCCTGGGTCTGCGTCTGGTTGGCGGCCCGCTCGTTTCCGCCGCCGCAGCCCGGGGTGACGAGGCCCAGCGCGCCGAGCGCGGCCAGCGCGCCGACCAGTTTGGAGATCCGCGTCGCGCCGCTCATTCCGTCTCCTCGCTCGTCTCGCCCTCGCCGCCGTCCGCGGCCTCCTCGGGCGGCACGTCGGACACGCCCTCCCAGGGCATGCCCTCGCCGGGCGTGGTCTCGGGGGGGGTGTCTTCCCCCGTGCCCTCGCCGCCCTCTTCGCCGCCCGCGTCGGGGCTCTCACCGCCGCTCGTCGGGGACTGGGGGCGCGGCTCGTCCGGCACGGGAGGCGGCTCGCTGCCATCGCAGGTCAGCGCGCTCTCGCGGTCCCCCGCGCTCTCGCGCGGGACGTCCTCCTCCTGGTCGGGCTCGCCGTCCAGGTTGGTGTCGCGCTTGATCTGGAAGAGCCGGCCGTAGCGGAACATCTCCCAGCGCTCGGGCTGGCCGTCGTTGTTGTCGTCGTACCGCGCCTCGCGCAGCACGCCGCCGTCGAAGAACTCCCACGTGTCGACGCGGCCCGTGTGGTGCCGATCGCGCTCCTGCCGCGCGTAGAGCCGGCCCGCGCACCACACCCATGTGTCGATGCGGTTGTCGAAGTTCGTGTCGAGCTCCTTCCGCGTCAGCACGCCGTCGTTGAAGTACGAGATCATGTCGATGCGCCCGTCGAAGTCGAAGTCGTGCTCTTCCTGCACGATCGTCGTCCCGTCGGGGCCGAAGAAGCGGGTCACGTCGACGAGGCCGTCGAAGTTCATGTCGAGCTGCGCGCAGGTCTCGCGCTCGCCCTCGAAGACGTGCCGGATGTCCGGGTTGCCGTCGTTGTTGACGTCCACCGCGCGGACCTCGCGGCCCTGCGCGTTGCACTGCTGGCGGACCTGCTGGTCGCCGCGCGCCCCCTCCGGTGCGTCCTCGACCGCCGACGGGCCCCCACAGGCCACGGCCAGGGCGGCCAAGAGCAGCCAAGGACGAGCTTCAACTGCCCGAGATCGTTGATTCATCATCGAACGCGCCAATCTGGTCCCCAGGTCATTCGCCGCCGCGAAGCATACGCGGCGTTTCCGCCAGCCCGCAACCCGACGCACGCATGTGAGCAGGCATGTGGACGGCTGACGCGAAACGTCGCATATCCACCCCGTGCCCGTCCGACTCCGCGCGCGTGATCGATTGACATTATGTGTGGTGCCATGTAACTTCACGCCTCTGGATACGCAGCGTGCTCACGGAGGTGAGGTGGCGAATGGCCCGTAAGAAGATCTCCACCACCATCTACATCACCCCCGAGCAGAACGATCGGCTCAAGCAGCTGAACGCGCGCACGAAGGTGCCCATCGCGGTCTACATCCGCGAGGGCATCGACATGGTTCTGGAGAAGCACCGCGATTCGCTCCCCGGGCAGCTGACGCTCGACGCCGCGAGCGACGCGAAGAAGAAGTAGCTCCGCGTCCTGCGCAGGCTCGACGCGTGAGGCCCACGAATCGGCTCGCGTCGCCCCAATCGCATGGCCCGCGCTTGCGCGGACGGGCGACTCCATGCATGCAGCGGCTGCATTCATGTCGTTCCCCATCTCGCGCATTCGCAATTTCTCGATCATCGCCCACATCGATCACGGCAAGAGCACGCTCGCCGATCGAATCCTCGAGTTCACGGGCGCGATCACCGATCGAGAGAAGCAGGATCAGCTCCTCGACAAGATGGAGCTCGAGCGTGAGCGCGGCATCACGATCAAGGCGCAGTCCGTCCGCCTGAAATACAAGGCCAAGGACGGCGAGACCTACCAGCTGAACCTCATCGACACGCCCGGGCACGTCGACTTCTCCTACGAGGTCAGCCGCTCCCTCGCCGCGTGTGAGGGCGCCCTGCTCGTGGTGGACGCCGCTCAGGGCGTCGAGGCCCAGACCCTCGCCAACGTCTACCTGGCGCTCGAGCACGATCTCGAGATCATCCCGGTCTTCAACAAGATCGACCTGCCCGGCGCGGACGTCGACCGCACGGCGTTCGAGGTCGAGGAGGTCATCGGGCTCGACTGCTCGGGCGCGATCCCGGCGAGCGCGAAGGCGGGCATCGGCATCGAGGAGATCCTCGAGGCGATCGTCAAGCGCGTGCCCCCGCCCAAGACCGAGGCCCCGGACGGCCCCCTGCGCGCCCTCGTGGTCGACAGCTGGTACGACAGCTACCGCGGCGCGATGGTGCTCATCCGCGTCATCGACGGGACCATCGAGAAGGGCATGAAGGTCCGGATGATGGCCACCAAGGCCGACTACGAGGTGACGGAGCTCGGCGTCTTCTCGCCCTTCCCGTTCGCCGTCGACTCCCTCGGGCCGGGCGAAGCCGGCTTCCTGGCCGCGTCGATCAAGGCGGTCCAAGACACCAAGATCGGCGACACCGTCACCGAGACCCGGCGCAAGGCCGAGAAGGCGCTCCCCGGCTTCAAGGAAGTCAAGCCGATGGTCTTCTGCGGCATCTTCCCGACCGACTCCAACGAGTACCCGGCGCTCCGCGACGCGCTCGACAAGCTCCACCTGAACGACAGCGCGCTGACGTACGAGCCCGAGACCAGCGACGCCCTCGGCTTCGGCTTCCGCTGCGGCTTCCTCGGCATGCTCCACATGGAGATCGTGCAGGAGCGCCTCGAGCGGGAGTACGACCTGGACCTGGTCACCACCGCGCCGAGCGTCGTCTACCACGTGTACACGAAGGGCGGCACCGAGCGGGTCGACGTCGAGAACCCCTCGCGCCTGCCCGATCCCGCGCAGATCGATCGCATCGAGGAGCCCTACTTCAACGTGGCCATCCACGTGCCGGCCGAGTACGTCGGCGCGGTCATCAAGCTCTCCGAGGAGCGCCGCGGCGAGCAGAAGGGCATCCAGTACGCCTCGACCGACCGCGTCATCGTCACCTACGAGCTCCCCCTCGGAGAGGTGCTCTTCGACTTCTTCGATCGCCTGAAGACGGCCACCAAGGGCTACGCGTCGATGGACTACGAGCTGGCGGGCTACAGGCCGAACAAGCTCGTGAAGGTCGACATGATGATCAACGGGGATCGCGTCGACGCCCTGAGCGCCATCGTGCACAAGGAGAAGAGCTACTCGCTCGGCCGGAGCCTGGCCGCCAAGCTCAAGGAGATCGTGCCCCGGCAGCAATACGAGGTCGCCATCCAGGCGGCGATCGGCGGCAAGATCATCGCGCGCGAGACGGTGCGCGCCCTCCGCAAGGACGTCACGGCGAAGTGCTACGGCGGCGACATCACGCGGAAGCGGAAGCTGCTGGAGAAGCAGAAAGCCGGCAAGAAGCGCATGAAGGCGGTCGGGAGCGTCGAGATCCCGCAGGCCGCCTTCCACGCGATTCTCAAGGTCGATTGACGGCCAGCGCGGGGCCGCTTCGCTCCGAACGCGCTAAAGAATCCTGCCCCACTTGCCGTTGGGGACTGCTGACGGGCCGAGGACATTTCCCCGGCCAGTGGAGGCAGGATGGAGTCGATCGAGAACCGACATGATTCCGGCACGTCGGTGATCCCGGACCCGGAACAACGGCCCCGCGTCCTCGTGATCGAGGACACGGCCGAGGTGAGGCGCGCGGTCAAGCGCAGCCTCAAGAGCCTCGGCATGGACGTGGAGGTGGCCGCCAGCGGCGAGGAGGGTTTGCGCCTCGTCGAGGCGCTGCGCCCGAACCTCGTCCTGACGGACGTCAACATGCCCGGGATGGACGGCTTCGAGGTGCTGGCCGCGATCCGCGAGCACCCCCGGTGCGCCACCATCCCGGTGGTGCTGATGACGGCGCGCGACGACCGCGCCTCCATCCGCCGCGGCATGGTGATGGGCGCAGACGACTATCTGACGAAGCCCTTCACGGCCCAGGAGATCCGCGAGACGGTCCAGGCGCGCCTGGCTCACCACTCGCGCCTCACCACCGCGTTCGCCTCCCGGCTCCGGAAGACCCAGGCGGCGCTCTGGCAGGCCACGCACCACGACGCGGGGACGGGGCTCCCGAACCGCACCGCGTACCGCACGCACCTCGAGGCCGCGGAGCTGGGGCCGTCCCCGCTCGCCCTGATGGTGCTGGAGCTGGACCGCTTCGACCGGCTCCAGAGCGCCTTCCACCCGATGCAGCCCGAGATGGTCGACTCCGTGGTCCGCGAGATCGCCATGCGCGTCCGCCGCGTGGTGGCCGAGGAGGGGCAGGTCTTCCGCCTCGACGGCAGCCGCTTCGCGATCCTCTACGCCGGGGCGCGCGACGCCATCGGCGCCGAGGCGGTGGCCGACTGCCTCCTCGGAGAGGTGCGCCAGCCCTTCACCATGGACGACCTCGAGCTCCGGGTGACCGGCAGCATGGGCGTCGCGATGTGGCACACGGGGGGAGACGAGAGCGCGTTCGCGGTCGCCGCCCACGCGGAGGCCGCGGCCTTCAACGCGAGAGAGAGCGGCGGCAACCACGCCGCGATGTACGACCCGCAGCAGCACGACCGCGCGTACAACCGGCTGGTGCTCGAGAGCTCGATGCACCGCGCGCTCGAGCGAGAGCAGTTCGAGCTCTACTACCAGCCGCAGGTCGCGGCCGACACGGGCGAGCTGCGCGGGGTCGAGGCGCTCATCCGCTGGCACCACCCCGAGCTCGGCATGGTCTCGCCCTTCCACTTCATCCCCATCGCGGAGGAGACCGGCCTCATCGTGGAGATCGGTCGCTGGGTCCTCGAAGACGCGTGTCGCCAGATCGCGGCGTGGAAGGATGACTTCCCCGGCCTGAAGGTGGCGGTGAACCTCTCGGCCCTCCAGCTGCGGGACGAGGGCATGGCCGACATGATCATCAAGATCCTCGCGGACAACGGCGTGCCCGCCAACCAGCTCAAGCTCGAGCTGACCGAGAGCATGATGGTCCAGGCCGGCGAGCAGGCCGCGAAGTCGCTCCGGCGGCTGCGCGACCACGGCTGCGGCGTGTCCATCGACGACTTCGGCACCGGCTACTCGTCGCTCAAGAACCTCCGGTCCTTCCCGGTCGGTGAGGTGAAGATCGACCGCTCGTTCGTCCGACACGTGCCCGAGGACCGCGACAACTGCTCCATCGTGCACGCGGTCATCGACATGGCCCACCAGCTCGGCCTCCGGGTCATCGCGGAGGGCGTCGAGGAGGTCCCGCAGCTCGAGTTCCTGCGCCAGCAGGGCTGCGACGACATCCAGGGCTACTACTACTCGAAGCCGCTCCCCCCGGCCGACTTCGCCGAGTGGGCCCGCGGCTTCGCCGAGAAGGCGGCCTGAGGGATCATCGTCCGGGCCGTCGTCGTAGAGTGCGGCGATGGCCCACGACGTCGCATCGGCGATCTGCGCGAGCGCCTGCTGCGTCGGCTCCTGGGCCGCCATGGCGGGCGGCGCCGGCTGGCTCGTCGAGCGACGGCTCCGGGGCGTGGAGGCGCAGCTGGGGCGGCGCGCCGTTCCGTCCGAGGAGAACGCCCTGCTCTTCTACGCGGGCGCGTCCACGGTCTGGCTCGCCGCGATGGCGCTGGCCGCGTTCGGGCTCTTCTCACCGGAGCGAGCCCGGATGGGCCGCAACGCGTACTGGATCCTCGTCGCGCACTTCAGCCTCGCCACGCTCGGCGCGTGCGGCATGGTGGTCACGGGGAGCGAGAGCGTCGTCCCGATCCTCGTCATGGCGTGCCTCATCGTCGGCGGCTCCGCGGTGATGGCGCTGGCCTTCGCGTGGCGGTGGAGCGGCGCGCGGCGCGATCGAATCGAAGCCGACGGCCGCGGGAGCGAGCCCGGTCCAGGGCCCGAGCGATTCGCGCTCTACGCGGGGGCGCTCTTGATGTGGCCGGTCGGGTTGATCGGCGCGTTCGTCTACGCAGAGCCGCACAACGTGCGCGCAGGGACCGTCGCCGCGCGGCTCTCCATGCTGCAGTGCTTCGGGATCGCGCTGGCGGTCTGCGTCGGCCTCCCGATCCTCGCCGCCCTCTACGCGCCGTGAGGTGTCAGCCGCCGCGGTAGTCCGCGACGAGCAACTGGTAGTGCGCGGCCGCCTCGCGGATGGAGGCCAGCTCCGCCTCGGTCAGGTCGCGCACCGGCTTGGCGGGTCGACCGAAGGCCATCACGCCGGGCGGGATCTTCGTCCTCGCGGTGACCAGGGAGCCCGCGCCGAGGATCACGTCCGCGCCGATCTCCGCCGCGTCGAGCACGATCGAGCCCATGCCGACCAGCACGCGGTCGTGCACGTGGCAGCCGTGGAGGATCACGCCGTGGCCCACCGTGCAGTCGTCGCCGATCGTCGTCTCCAGCCAGTCGTGCGTCGCGTGCACCACGGTGTTGTCCTGGATGGACGTCCGGGCGCCGACGTGGATGGCCATGACATCGCCGCGGATGGCGGCCCCGAACCAGACGCTGCTCTGCTCGCCTACGCTGACGTCGCCGATGATCGACGCGGTGGGCGCGACGTAGGCGCTCGGATGCACGACCGGGGCCCGGCCTCGATAGGGGTAGAGGCTCACCGTTGGCTCTCCTCGGCCGTCGTCCGCGTGGAGGCGCCGAGGCGGGCCGCGAACCCGATCGCGTGCCTCGCCCCCGCGCCGGTCAGGGCGCCCAGCGTGTCGGCCACCA
>SHBB01000251.1 GCA_004213565.1 Sandaracinaceae bacterium | reverse complement strand
GGTGCAGCTCGTCAGCGCGTCGCAGCCGCCGTTGCTGGTGGCGCACTCGTCGATGTCCACGCAGCCCCCGGCGCCGTCGTCCAGGTAGCCCATCGGGCAGTCGCCGCAGGTGAAGCCGCCCTCGGCGTTGGTGCACACGACCAGGTCGCTGCACCCGCCGTTGTCCACCGCGCACTCGTCGATGTCGACGCAGGACGTGCCGTCGCCCAGCTCGTCCTCGTAGCCCATCGGGCAGAGCCCACACTCGCGCGCGCCCGGCGTGTTGGTGCAGAGCACCATCTCGTCGCAGCCGCCGTTGTCGGTCTCACACTCGTCGACGTCGTCGCAGGTCGCGCCGTCCTCGTTCAGCGTGTAGCCGTCGTCGCACGCGCAGCTGAAGCTGCCGTCGTCGTTCGTGCAGGTCTGATCGCAGCCGCCGTTGTCGGTCTCGCATTCGTCCGTGTCGACGCAGGTCCCGGCCCCGTCGTCTTCGTAGCCGAGCGGGCAGTCGCCGCACATGACCACGCCGTCCTCGACCGAGCAGGTCGTCGCCGGGTCACAGCCGCCGTTGTCCACCGCGCAGGGATCTCCCGTGGTCCCGTCGAGCCCGGTCGCCGCGTCGCCCGCGTCGGCGGGGTCCATGCCGGCGCCGTCGCACCCGCTCAATACCAACAGCGTGCCCAGTACGGCGACGCTCCAACCATTCCACTTCAACATGATCGATCTCTCCACAGGGAGCCTCGAGCGAGGCTCGCGATATGCACCGCTGGAACGGTGCGTGAGTGCTGCAACTGAGCCCCCCCCGGCCGAAGGTCGTCCTGAAACCCCGTGCTCTCGAGTGATCGACGGGGACGCGCGCCTGTCCTCTGGCCGGGATGGCGTCCTGGCGAGAACGGCGGCGCGAGGAGGAGGTGAAGCCCCGGCGCGACAAGGGGCGGCGTGCGAGCTCCGGCCCGCGTCGCCAGCCTGGCCGACCGGGGAGACGTAGGGCTGGAGGCGGCGAGAGTGAGGTCGCGCCCGGCGCCTGTTGACGCGCCTCGCGGACCGGTCAAGGGTCCGCGCATGACGACCTGGCTCGACGAAGTGGTGAGCGGGACCGAGCGCCGACTCTCGGCGTTCTTCGGAGAAGAGCGGGCGCGCCTCGAGGGCTTGGCCGTCGAGTCGTCCGAGCTCGTCGAGGCCCTCGAGAGCCTGACGATGCGCGGCGGCAAGCGCCTGCGCCCGGCCGTGCTGTTCGCGGCCTTCAAGGCCGTCGAGCCCGCGGGCCGCTTCGAGCAGGTCGCCGACGCCTGCGCGGCGCTCGAGCTGTTGCAGACCTACCTGCTCGTGCACGACGACTGGATGGACGGGGACGACGAGCGGCGCGGCGGCCCGTCCGTGCACGCCAGCCTCGGCGCGCGCCACGGCGACGCCCACCTCGGCGCCTCGCTCGCCATCCTCGCCGGGGACCTCGCGAGCGCGCAGTCCTGGCGCCTCCTGATGAGCGCGACCGACGACCCCGATCGCCGCGCGGCGCTGACCGCGGTCGCCCTGCGCATGCACGAGGAGGTCATCGTCGGCCAGCAGCTCGACGTGCTCGCGGTCGAAGACGTCACCCGCATGCAGCAGCTCAAGACGGGCAGCTACACCCTGCGCGGCCCGCTCGCGCTCGGCGCGGTGCTCGGCGACGCGAACGAAGCCCAGCGCGCCGCGCTCGACGCCTTCGGCGTGCCGCTCGGCGAGGCCTTCCAGATCCGCGACGACATCCTCGGCACCTTTGGCGACCCGGGCGCCACCGGGAAGCCGGCGGGCAACGATCTGCGCGCGGGCAAGCGCACCTCGCTCGTGCGCGCGGCCGAGCAGTCCGGCGACGACGCGGCGCTGAAGGCCATCCGCAAGGTGCACGGCCAGGCCGACGCCAAGGACGCCGACGTCGCCGCGGCCATCGCCGCCCTCGAGTCCTGCGGCGCCAAAGCCAGCGTCCTGGCCCGCCTCGAGAGCTTGCTCGTCGATGCCCGCGCCGCGATCGCCGGGGCCGACTTCAGCGACGAGGGCCGCGCGATGCTCGACGCCCTCGCCGAGAAGCTCGCCGTCCGCGCGACGTGAGCGTTCTCGTGGAGGATTTTCGCGCGGCGTCCGTATCCTGAGCCGTGCACGCAGTTCGCGCCCTCCTCCTCCGCCTCTACCGCAAGCCCAAGCTGCGCCTCGCCCCCCAGGGCGGCGCCTGGCTCGCCAACACCCTCCACACCGGCTACCGGGACGCGCTCGACACGCAGCGCCTCCCCGCGCTCCGGCCTTGCCCAGCCGCGACGGATCCGGCATGACCCGGTCATGCGCGCGCTATCGCTGATAGTCGTCTTGCTCGCCGGCTGTTCCAATCCGGACGTACTCGGGACCGGCGGCTTCGAGAGCCCGTGCCAGCGCGACAGCGACTGCGGCGCGCACCTCAGATGCCTCAGCCACGACGGCTATGCCTTCTGTATGGAGCGTTGCCACCTCGGGTGCCGGAGCAGCTATGTATGCGACCGCGCCCTGGACGTCTGCGTGCCTCGCCCTGCCGGCGACTGCCGCGGCGAGCACGCGAGATGTGGGGATGGCTTCGATCGGTGCTGCTCGGGGCTGACCTGCGCCGAGATCGACGGATGGGGTCGGGTCTGTGCCGAAGAGGGCTGCCTGGGCGGCGAGGACTGCTGGTCCGGGTGCTGTGCCCTCGTGGATGGCACGACCCTATGCGTTCCACCTCTCTTCTGCAGCTGAGCCGTCAGAACGTGACGCGTATCCCGTCCGCTGTCAGCGAGACCCGGGCTCCCTCGCCATCGAACACGATAGCCGTAGAGCGATCGAAGAACGCGAGGACGACGGACGCCAGGCCGGCGAGCTGGAACACGAGGGCCGCTCCGGTGACCAGAGTGAAGTTGGCGGCGTCGACCATGTGCGTGCTCTCCGCCGTCCGAAAGCGAGCGCTGCCAGCCGTTCGGTACACGGGGATCTCGCAGGAGGAGGGAAGGAAGATGGCTACGAGTGGGCCTACGAGGGGCACCAGCGCGAACGCGGCGTAGGTCTCTCGACAACTCCGAATGTCCGTGTCACCGAGATGGCGAGAGTCACCGCGCTCTCTCGTGGTCAAGGCGGCCACGGCGCCGAGCACGCCTGCTCCGTAGCCCGCGAGGGCCATCGAAAGCCCCGCCCCGAGCCACTCTGGGTTGAGCGAAGTCTCGCGCCGGGGGTTCAGCGCTCCCCAGGGGACCCGCGTCGTCAGTCTCGGCCACCCTTCGCCCACGTCGCCCGTCACGAGCCCGGTCTGCACGGGCTCGGCCTCGCCACCGAACATCCCGTCGTAGCGCGGCTCTCCACGCACCGATGTCTGATCGGCGCCGGCCTGGTCCTCCGCTCGAGTCTCGGTGGCGCCGGTGCGCGGAACACACTCATCGCCTTCCCCGAAACTCCCCTCGGGGCAGCGCGGGGGACCGACGCAGCGGCTGCGCTCGTCGTTCCAGGTCTGCCCTGGCCAGCAACAGTAGCCCTCGCCCGTCGGCACGCGGCCCTCGGCGCACTGCGCGTGGACCGCGGCAGGGAGCCACGCGAGAACGACGAGGATCAGGCTGGCGACTCTCATGTCCCCTCCGCCTGCTCGGCCACCTCGGCGTCGAAGGCGTCGGGGTCCCAGCCGCCCGCGTCGTCCTCCTCGTCGCCGTGCGGGTCGGCGCCTTCCACGGAGCCCGGCGTCGCCGTGTCGGCGGCCGTCGCCTCCGAATCCTCGGAGTCGGAGGGCGGGAGAGGCGTGGCGGCGGTCGGCCTGGACTGGAGGCGCGTCCGCAGCTCGATCATGAGGTCGAGCTGCTCGGCCCGGAGTTGGGGGGTGCTCTCCCAGCGGGTCAGCGCTCTTCCATCCACCGACTGGATCGATGACTGGAGCCAACCTTCGCGCGAGAGCTGCAGCACGTGCTGGGCGCGGAGGTCGAGGCGCGCGAAGGTCTCCGCCGGCAGGACGATGGTGCCCCGGTAGGGATCGATCGCGCTCGGTGTCCGGTTCATGTCCTCCAGCGCGGTGAGGGTTCGCGACCAGAGGTCCCGCGGCGCGGTTGCGTCGTACGGGCCGATCGAGACCATGCCGTGGCTCGGAGAGCAGGCCGCGAGGCCGAGCACGCCTACCAGCGCGACGAGAGAGCGCGGTTGCACGGCGGTGACCCTACCGCGATGCGCACGCAACGTCGACGGCCGTGCGGCGGCCGCGGGGTGGGCTATCCTCCGCGCGCCGTGAGCGAGAAGAAGGTCGCGATCCTGGGTGGAGGGCCCGCCGGCAGCGCGCTGGCGCTGAACCTCGTGCGGCTCGGCGTCGATCCGGACGACCTCGTGATCCTCGACAAGGCGCGCTTCCCGCGGCCGAAGCTCTGCGGCGGCGCGCTGACGTGGCGCGGCACCGAGGCGCTGCGCGCGCTGATCGGGGAGCCCGAGGGCGGGGCCAAGACGGTGGGGCTCTCGTTCCGCTCGGCGCTGGGCGACATGGACGTGTTCGAGCGCGGCGGTCAGTGGCTCTACGACCGCGGGCTGCTCGACCATCGCCTCTTGCTCGCCGCGCAGGAGGCGGGGGTCGAGGTGCGCGAGGGCTGCGGCGTGACGGAGCTGACCCCGGCGAGCGAGGGCTGGCGGGTGGTCACCGAGAGCGGGGCCGAGACCTTCCCGTGGGTGGCGGGCGCGGATGGAGCGTGCGGGATCAGCCGCCGCGCGAGCGAGCTGCCCGGCGGGATCACCGGGCGGCTGGTCGAGGCGGTCTTCGAGCCGATCGGCGAGACGCCCGATCCGTCGCTCCTGCACTTCGACTTCGACCCGCTCCTCGACGGCATCCCCGGCTACGCGTGGATCTTCCCCTACCCGAAGCCCGACGGCGCCGACGGCTACTGGAAGCTCGGCATCATGGACGGCCGGGGGCGCGTCCCGGGCAAGGCGCTGCGCGCGTGGACGATGCGCTTCGCCGAGCGCCATGGGTTCCGGCTGGTCGACGACAAGCTCGCCGGGTGGCCCGAGCGCTACTACGACGCGGGCACCCGCGGACATCGGCCGGGGCTGGTGCTCGTGGGCGAGGCCTTCGGGATCGACGCGCTCCTCGGCGAGGGGATCGCGCCCGCGCTCTACCACGCGCGCTATGTCGCGGAGCGGCTCAAGGGCGCGCTCGACGCGGGGACCGATCGCATCCGGGGCTTCGAGCGCGGATTCCTCGCCACGCTCGAGGGCCGCAACCTCTGGTTTCAGGCGCGCCTCGCGGACCGCATCTACGGCGACAAGGGGCTGCGCTGGATGAAGACGCTCTTCGGGCTGCCCCGGCTGACGCAGCTCGCCAAGGCGGGGGGGGACGCGTACGGACGCCTGAGCCGCCGCATCCCGTCGTTGATCGGCAGCTACCTCCTCCACGTGGCGACGCACGGCCTGCCCGACAACGCGCCGCCGCCGCCGGCGAGGGCGCTCGTCGCGCCTCGCGACTCGTCCGCCGGACCGACCGCGCCATGATCTACCGCGCCCTACGGCCGCTCCTGTTCCTGCTTCCGCCCGAGACCGCGCACCACGTGGGCTTCGGCGCGCTCCGGCTCGCGATGGCGGTCCCGGGCGTCGGCGCGTTGACCGAGGCGCTGCTCGCGCCCTCGGATCCCGCGCTCGAGGTGGAGGCGTTCGGGGTGCGCTTCCCGACCCCGGTCGGGCTCGCGGCCGGCTTCGACAAGGACGCGATCGGCTTCGCCGCGCTCGGGCGCCTGGGCTTCGGGCACGTGGAGGTCGGGACGCTCACCGCGCTCGCGCAGGCCGGCAACGACAAGCCGCGCATGTTCCGCTTGCCCGCCGATCGCGCGCTCATCAACCGGATGGGCTTCAACAACCGGGGCTCCGCGGACGCGGTGCGACGCCTCGCTGCGCCGCGCTCGATCCCGCTCGGCGTGAACATCGGCAAGAGCAAGATCACCCCCGAGGCCGAGGCGGCCGACGACTACCGAACGAGCGCGCTCCGGGTCGCGCCCCACGCGGACTACCTGGTCGTCAACGTCAGCTCGCCCAACACGCCGGGGCTCCGCGATCTCCAGTCGGTCGAGAAGCTGCGGCCCATCCTCGCCGCGGTCCGGGAGGCCTCGGAGGAGGCGTGCGACGTGGCGCCGCCCCTGCTGGTGAAGATCGCGCCCGACCTGAGCGACGAGGACGTCGACGCGGTCGGCGCGCTGGCGCTCGAGCTGGGGCTGGCCGGCGTGATCGCCACCAACACGACCATCTCGCGCGAGGGCCTGCGCACCCCGAACGCGGAGTCGTTCGGGCCGGGTGGGCTCAGCGGCGCTCCCCTGAAGGCGCGCTCGCTCGCGGTGCTCGCCCGGCTCCGGCGCGTGGTCGGCGAGGAGTGCGCGCTGGTCGCGGCGGGCGGGATCGAGGACGCGGACGACGCGTGGGCGCGCATCACGCACGGCGCGTCGCTCGTGCAGATCTACACGGGCTTCATCTACGGGGGCCCGCTGTCGCCCCGCCACATCGCGCTGGGGCTCGCGCGGCGAGCGAAGGCGGAGGGGTTCGCCCGGGTGGCGGACGCGGTCGGGACCGCGCTCTGACGTCGACCCTCAGAACAGGATCATCGTCGCCGCCTCGAGGTCGCCCAGGCTCGTCTCCTCGGGCGGGAAGCAGCCGCCCCACTCGACGCCCACGGCCACGGTCGTGCCCTCGTGCTCGAAGGAGACGTGGAAGGGAGGCGCGACGGGCCAGTTCCGGGCGAGGCACGGCAGGCTGATGTTGCAGCGGATGCCCATCTGCGCGAGCTCGTACTTCACGCGGCCGGCCCAGATGTTGGCGAGCTCGAGCGCGAAGTCGTCGATGAGCTCGTCTTCGACGTAGCCGAGGCTCTTCTCGAGCTCGCGCGCGACCACCGCGCGGCAGGTGACGATCGTCAGATCGATGTCGAACGAGTCCCCCTCCGCGCCGATGCGCACGACGAAGCAGCCCTCGGGGCGCTCCGCACGCCACGCGTTCTCGATGCGGCGGACGTCCGGGCCGACGACGGTGTCGGCGGCGCGGCTGATGGCGATGAGGAGGACGTTCTGGGGCGGGAGGTCCGAGATGCGCACGCGGCTGGACAACGGCCTCCGCCGCGGCGGTTTGAGACGCGGAGGCCCCCGAGCATGCAGACGGATTCAGAATGGCCGCTCGGGCTCCGCCCCTCAGATCCAGCGGCGGCGACGGAAGAAGAAGAACATCGTCGCCGCCACGAGCAGCATCACCCCGATGGCCAGCTCGAAGCCGAACTGGAAGTGCAGGTAGGGCATGTACTCGAAGTTCATCCCGTAGAGCCCGGTGATGAAGGTCAGCGGCAGCATCACGGTGGAGAACACGGTGAGCACCCGCATCACCTCGTTGAGCCGATGGGACTGCACGCTCAGGTACGCGTCCATCGAGCTGACCATGAGCGAGTTGTAGGCGTCGTTCAGATCCATCACCCGGACCATGTGGTCGTGCACGTCGCTGAAGAACGGGCGCACCGCGTCGGGGATGAGCGCGAACTCCCCGTGGGCCAGGCGCGACAGCAGGTTCTTCTGGTGCATCCCGACCCGGCGCAGGCGCTGCAGCGAGTGCTTCATGCGGAAGATGCGCTCGAGCAGCGCGGGCCCACCCTGGTTGAGGATGGCCGCCTCGATGCCGTCGACCTCCGCGTCGAGCTTTTCCATCAGCGGGAGATACTCGTCTACGAGGCTGTCGATGATGCGGTGGGCCATCACGGCCGGTCCGCGGGCCAGAAAGCTCGGGTCGTGCGTCACGCGGTCCCGCGCCTCGGCCACCGCGGCGAAGGGCACGCGGTAGTGCGTGATGAGGTAGCGCGCGCCCAGGAACAGATCGAGGTCGGCGGTGTGCACCTCCCCGTCTCCCGGATCGTCATCGCTGAGGCCGTGCACGATCAAGTACAGGTGGTCGCCGAAGCTCTCGATCTTCGGCGTCGTCGCGTCGGCGAAGGCGTCCTCGACGAGCAGCGGGTGGAACTCGAAGATGTCCTCGAGGATGCGCTTGGTCTCGCCGTCCTGGCTGTCGAGGTCGACCCACACGATGACCGCGGGGTCCGCGAGCAGCGCCGGCAACTCGCCCACCGTCGCCTCGAGCCGCAGGTGCTCGCCCCTCTCGGTTCGCACCGCGTGGATACGCGTCGTCACGAGGGCAGCGTACGAAGGCGGCGATGAAGCGGGCCAGTTTGCGGCCAGCCGAGCGGGCTCACTGCAGGCTGACGGGGACCAGCCGTGGGCTCTCCGCGAGCGCGGCGGGGGTGACCACGATGGCGTCCGGCCGGGGCAGACGCCCGAGCCGACGGCGGGCCAGCCTCCGCGCGCGGCGCCCGAGCCGAAGCTCGCGCCAGCGCTGCGGGACCGAGAGCGCCTCGCCGAGCGCGCGCTCGTAGATCATCCAGACGAGCTCGGAGCAATAGAGGCGGGCGTCGCCCCACTCGAAGCGGGCGTCGTAGGGGCGCCCGAGGAGCCGCTCGCCTTCGCGGCGCAGCGCCTCGATCTCGTCCGCGGTGAGCGCGCGCGGGAGCCGACGCGCGGTGATCCGCTGCCCGACCCCGCGCCGCCGCCACGCGTCGAGGCGAGTCCAACGCACGGGGCTCACCGCCTCGAGCACCCAGAGCTCGCCCTCGCGGGGCAGCACCACGCCGACGTGCGTCCACGGGGAGCCCGTCACCTGGCGGATCACCCGGCTCTGGCGAGAGCGCGAGGTCTGGAACACCAGGTCACCCGGGCGGAGCTGTGCGTGACCGCGCGAGGGGAGGGCCACCGATGTGAGGAGCAGCCCGAGGAGCAGTACGAGGCGCATCGAAGCAGCGTGGCGCGCGCCCTCGACCCGAGCGTTGCGGAGATGAGGAGATTTCGAGGCAGATCGAAGCGGAGCCTCACGCGTCTCTCCCGCTCACGGCGTGGTACATCTCGCGCCGGGGAGGGATCGAATGAGACGACTCATGGCGGCGATCGCCGGGCTCGGGGTGCTGCTGGGGGCGGGGCCAGCGAGCGCGTTCTGCGGCTTCTATGTGAGCGGCGCGGGCACCGACCTCTACAACAACGCCACCATGGTGGTGATGATGCGCGACGGCACCCGCACGGTGCTCTCGATGCAGAACAACTACGACGGTCCACCCGAGGACTTCGCGATGGTCGTCCCGGTCCCGGTCGTGCTGGGCGAGGAGGACGTCAAGACGCTGCCCGACGCCATCTTCGCGCGGGTCGACCAGCTCGCCGCCCCGCGCCTGGTGGAGTACTGGGAGCAGGACCCGTGCGCGCCCGAGGTCTACCCGGGGCAGATGGTCATGGCGGCGGGCGCGATGCCGGACATGGCCGAGGCCGAGGAGACGGGCGGGGATCTCGGTGTGACGGTCGAGGCGGAGTTCGTGGTCGGCGAGTACGACATCGCGATCCTGAGCGCCAACGACTCCTCCGGTCTCGATACGTGGCTGCGCCGGGAGGGCTACCGCATCCCGGAGGGCGCCGAGCCGGTTCTCCGGCCGTACGTGGCCCAGGGCACCAAGTTCTTCGTCGCGCGCGTCGACGTCGAGCGGGTGACGCGGGTGGACGGTCGCGCGGTGCTCTCGCCGCTCCGCTTCCACTACGACAGCGAGACGTTCTCGCTCCCGGTGCGCCTCGGGCTGCTCAACAGCCGGGGACAGCAGGACCTCATCGTGCACGTGCTCGCGCGCGGACAGCGCTACGAGGTGGCCAACTACGACAACGTGATGATCCCCACCAACCTGGTGGTCAGCCACGGCGTGCGCGGGGAGTTCGGGCCCTTCTACGCGTCGCTCCTGGATCGCACGCTCGAGCGGCACCGCGGCGCGGTGGTCACCGAGTACGCATGGGACGCCTCGAGCTGCGATCCGTGCCCGACGCCCGGGCTCACGCCGGACGAGATCACCACCCTCGGCGCCGACGTCGTGGCGGCCGACCCGTACGGGTTCACCCTCACGCGCCTGCACTACCGCTACGGGCGCGACGACCTCGGCGAAGATCTCGTGTTCCGCGCCGCGCCGCCCATCGTCGGCGGCCGCGGCATGCCGGACGCGGAGGGCCAGCTCACCGAGCAGGGCGCCCAGCCCAGCGGGAGCAACGCGTTCCAGGGGCGCTACGTGATGCTCAACTCCTGGCAGGGCGAGGTCGCGTGCGACGATCCGCGACCCGGTCGCTGGGGCGGGCCGCCGAGCGGAGGGGAGCCGCCGCCGATCGCGGCCACCAACACCGCGTTCGTGGACCGCTCCGGCTCACTCGGCTCGTACCTCACGCAGGATCTGCCGGAGCTCGGCGTGGAGGCCGGGGCGAGCGACTCCGACGACGGCTCGGGGCCGCGGACGAGCGCCGGGCCCGACGCGCCCCGCGGGGGCGGCTGCGCGAGCTGCAGCGTCGGCGCGGGCTCGCTCTCGTTTGGGGGCGGGGCGCTGGTGGCGCTGCTCGGGCTGGCGCTGCTCTGGCGTCGCCGCTCGCGCTGAAGAGGCACGGCTGAAGAGATGCGCTCAGCGGGCGCGTCGGTACTCGACCATCCGGAAGGCGTGCGCGTGGCGCTCGTCCGCCTCGTGCCGCGCCTCGTCGGTCGGCTCCCACGCGGCCCAGTCGACCGGGGGGAAGAACGTGTCGCCCTCGACCACCGCCTCGACGTGGGTGACGTAGAGGACGTCGGCGCGCGCGAGCGCCTCGGCGTAGAGAGACGCGCCGCCGATGACGACCTTCTCGTCGCCCTCGGTGGAGAGCGCCTCCGCGAAGGACGAGACGACGGTCGCGCCCTCCGCCTCGTAGCCCGGCTGACGGGTCACGACGACGTTCTGGCGCTTCTTCAGCGGGCGCCGCGGCAGCGACTCCCACGTCTTCCGGCCCATGATGACGGTCTTGCCGAGCGTGCAGCGGCGGAAGTGCTTCATCTCGTCCGGGAGCCGCCAGGGCAGGTCGCCGTCCCGTCCGATCACGCCGTTGTCGGAGACGGCGACGACGAGGCCGAGCGTCATACCGCCCTCACACCGCCACCGGCGCCTTGATGCGCGGGTGCGGGTCGTAGCCCTCGAGCGTGAAGTGCTCGAGCTCGAAGGCGAAGAGATCGCGCACGCTCGGGTCCAGGCGCATCTTCGGGAGCGGGCGCGGCGCGCGCGAGAGCTGCAGCTCCACCTGCTCGAGGTGGTTGAGGTAGATGTGCGCGTCGCCGAAGGTGTGCACGAAGTCGCCCGGCTCGAGCCCCGTCACCTGCGCGATCATCAGGGTCAGGAGCGCGTAGCTCGCGATGTTGAACGGCACGCCCAGGAAGAGGTCGGCGCTGCGCTGGTAGAGCTGGCAAGAGAGCTTGCCTTCGGCCACGTAGAACTGGAAGAGGCAGTGGCAGGGCGCCAGCGCCATCCGGTCGAGGTCCGCGACGTTCCAGGCGCTGACCAGGATGCGCCGCGAGTCCGGGGTCTCGCGGAGCTGCGAGAGGACGCGCGCGATCTGATCGATGTGCTGTCCGTCGGGGGTGGGCCAGGAGCGCCACTGCACGCCGTACACCGGCCCGAGGTCGCCGTCGGCGTCGGCCCACTCGTCCCAGATCGAGACCTTCCGCTCCTGGAGCCACCGCACGTTGGAGTCTCCGCGGAGGAACCAGAGCAGCTCGTGGATGATGGACTTGAGGTGGACCTTCTTGGTCGTCACCAGCGGGAAGCCCGCCTCGAGGTCGAAGCGGAGCTGGCGCCCGAACACGCTCAGCGTGCCGGTGCCCGTCCGGTCCGCTTTTCGGGTGCCGTTCTCGCGAACGTCGCGGAGGAGGTCGAGGTAGGCGTCCATCAGGCGCGGAGTCTGCGTCGCCGTCACTTCACCATCAAGGCTCACTCTGCCATCAAGGCCGCGATCCTCTCGTCCAGCTCTCGCAACCGGAAGGGCTTGGTGAGGTGATGCCCCCCTTGCTCGTCGAGGAACGCGCGCGCCTTCGGGGTGAACGTGCCGCCGGTCATGAAGAGCATGCGCTTCGCGAGCTGCGGCTGGTGCGCGCTGACCCAGCGGTGCACGTCCATGCCCGTGCCGTCGAGCATCATCATGTCGCAGAGGATGACGTCGAAGGACGGATCCGCCTCGATCCGCGCCACCGCGCTCTCGAGCCCGTCTGCCGTCACGACCGTGTACCGCTCCGCGATCAACCGGCCGAGGACCTCGACGATCATCGGCTCGTCGTCCACGAGCAGCAGCCGTCGCCGGGTGGTCGGCGCCACCGGGGAGGGCTCGTCTGCGGACGGTGTCGGCGACGGCGCGGTGCGGACCGCCCGGGGCAGGCTGACCGTGAACCGCGAGCCGCTGCCGAGCTGCGAGTCGACGGCGATCCGTCCGCCGTGCGCGGTGACGACGCTGTGGCAGATCGACAGCCCGAGCCCGGCGCCCGCGCCGTGCGCGCGCGTGCTGAAGAAGGGGTCGAAGAGCCGGTCCAGGTGCTCCGGGGGCACGCCCTCGCCCGAGTCGGCCACCTCCACGCGCACCTCGTCCGCCTCCATCCAAGTGCGCACCGAGATGACGTGCTCGTCGGGGTGTCCCTCGTCGATGGCGCGGGCCGCGTTCAGGAGGAGGTTCAGGAACACCTGACTGAGCCGGCCTTCGTGCCCGATGACGGGGGAGATGTCGCCCAGGTCGGTCTGGAGCTGCGCGCGGTACTTGATCTCGTGGTGCGCCATCTTGATCGCGATGCGGACCGATTCGTTCACGTCGACGTGGCTCTTCTGCTCCTCGTTGACGCGTGAGAAGGTCATCAGATCTCGCACGATGCGTTGCACTCTCTCCGCGCCCTCGAGGGCGTCGGCGCCGTGGCGGCGGATCAGCTCGAGGTCGTCCGGGGCGCTCAGCTCGACGCGGTCGAGCAGCGCATCGATGTCGGGGGAGGAGAGATGGTCTCCGAGCGCTTCGCGGAGGCGCTGGAGCTTGTCCGAGAGACGCGCTGCGTGTCGCTCGTAGGCCTGGAGGTTGAGGAGCACGTAGGCGAGCGGGTTGTTGATCTCGTGCGCCATGCCTGCGGCCAGGGTGCCCACGCTCGCGAGCCGCCCGGCCTGCGCGAGCTGCGCCTCCAGTTGCCGACGGCGTTGACGCTCTCCGAGCGCCGCGACCAGATCCGCCGACGCCTCCAGCAGGGGGCCGAGGTCGGCGAGCTGCTCGTGGTCGTAGGGGTTGCGGGCGTCCGCGAGACCGACCACCCCCACCAGGCGCTCCC
>SHBB01000250.1 GCA_004213565.1 Sandaracinaceae bacterium | reverse complement strand
GCGCCCGGCGTTCGAGCGCGAGCTCGCCGCGCGCTACCCCGGCTTCGATTCGATCAGCGAGCGGGACGGCGACGCGCGCGTCCCCGCGGCCTCCCGGTCCTTCTATTACCCCGTCGCGCTGGTCGAGCCCCTGGCGCCCAACGCCTCGGCCATCGGCTTCGACCTCGCCAGCCACCCCGACCGGCTCCGCGCGATCCGGCGCGCCCTCGATCGCGGGCAGCCCACGCTCAGCGCGCCCGTCACCCTGGTGCAGGAGACCGAAGGGGGCCGCGCGGTCCTGCTCTTCGTGCCCGTCGAGCGGCGGGGCCTGCTCATCGCGGTCCTCCGCATGAGCGATCTGTTGGCCGCGGTGCTGCCCGCGTCGCGCGATCGCCGCGCCGTGGAGCTCACCGACGTGGCGGCCGGGCAGGGCCTCCACGCCGACGCCGACGCCGACGGCGACGCCGACGGCATGGTCTTGCGCTCCGCCGTCACGATGACGGCGGTCGATCGACAGTGGCAGCTCACGGTGTCGACCGCGGTCGCGCCCGTGCTCGTGACGTGGGAGCCATGGGCGGTGCTCGTGGCCGGTGGGCTCCTGACGTGGTTGCTCGCGGTCCTCCTGCTCGTGGTGACCGGTCAGACCGCGCGGGTCGCGCGGCTGGTGGAGGAGCGCACCGCGAAGCTCGCGGCGAGCGAGTCTCGGGTCCGCACCATCGTCGATCACGTCTTCGATGGAGTCCTCAGCGTCGACGAGGACGGAGTGGTCGCGGCCATGAACCCCGCCGCCGTGCGCATGTTCGGCGACCGGGTCGGAGAGTCTTTCCCTTCGCTCTTCACCGACGCGCCCGAGCGCCCCGATGGCGGCCCCTCCCTCCTCGAGCTGGAGGGCCTCCGGTCGGATGGACAGACCTTCCCCCTCGAGCTGGCGCTCCCCGCGCCCTCCCCCGAGCGAGGCGGACACGCCACGGCGACCGTGCACGACCTGACCGAGCGCAAGCGCGTCGACCGCCTCAAGGACGAGTTCCTCTCGACGGTCAGTCACGAGCTGCGCACCCCGCTGACCTCCATCCGGGGCGCGCTCGGGATCACGCTGGGCACGATGACGGCCACGCTGCCGAAGCGCGCGACGGACCTGCTCGCGCTCGCCGACCGCAACGCGCACCGCCTCACCGCGCTGGTCGACGATCTCCTGGACCTGGGTCGCGCGTCGGCCGGGAGCCTCGAGATCATCCAGCAGCGCGTGTCGATGTCGGCCCTGGTGGCGGACGCGGTCGACGGCGTCCGCACCTACGCCTCCGAGCGCGAGGTCGGGGTCGCGGTCGAGGCTCACTGGGAGGGGGACCTGTGGGTCGACCCGCAGCGCATGGTGCAGGTGCTGTCGAACCTCCTCTCCAACGCGCTCAAGTTCTCGCCCGAGGGCGGCGAGGTGCGGCTGGTCGCCCTGGAGCAGGGCGAGCGGGTGCGCTTCGAGGTGCACGATCGCGGGCCGGGCGTGGCGCCAGAGCACCGCGAGCGGATCTTCGATCGGTTCCACCAGGCCGACGCGTCGGACACGCGCGCCGTCGGCGGGAGCGGCCTCGGGCTGGCCATCGCCAAGGAGATCGTCGAGCGCTCGGGCGGGAGCATCGGCGTCGCGGATCGCGAGGGCGGCGGGGCGGTGTTCTGGGTCGAGCTCCGACGGCCACGGCACGAAGCGGCGGCGTGAGCCCTCAGTCGCGCGCGAGGAGCTGGATGACTCGCTCGACCAGATCGCTCGGGCGATAGGGCTTCGGCAGGAAATCGGTGCGGGGGCCGAGCGCCTCGTCGAGCGCGCGCTCCGCGTAGCCCGAGACGAAGAGGATCGGGAGCGGCGGCCCGAGCTGCTCTCGCAGCGCGCGGGCCAGCGCCGCGCCGCGGATCCCGGGCATGACCACGTCCGAGACGACGACCTCCGGGCGCAGCCCCGCTTCGACGAGCTCCAGGGCTTCCCCGCCCGAGCCCGCGCTCGTCACGGAGAAGCCGGCGCCGGTCAGGATGCGCTCCGTCGCGGTGCGGATCTGGGGGTGGTCCTCGATGACGAGCGCCGAGCGCCCGCGCGGCGGCTCCGTCGGCGCCGCCGAGGGACCGGGCGGCGGCGCGCTCCGGGGCGGAGGATCGACGCGCGGCCACCAGACGTCGAAGCGGGTCCCCTCACCCTCTCTGGAGCTGACGTCGATGGCGCCCCCTGCCGCGGTGACGACCGCGTAGACGGTGGCGAGCCCCACCCCGTGACCTCCATCCTTGGTGGTGAAGAACGGCTCGAAGATCCGTTGCCGCGCCTCGCTCGGGATGCCCCGGCCTTCGTCGCTCACCGAGAGCACGACGTGAGGGCCGGGCTCGAGCGGCGGGCGCTGGCGCGCGAACGCCTCGTCCACGTCGGTCACGCGGATCGCGACCTCCACGCGTCCCCCCTCGGGCATGGCCTCGCGCGCGTTGATGACCAGGTTGGACAGCACCTGCTCGGCCCGCGTGGGCTCGACCCTCACCGTGGCCGGCTCGGCGCAGCGCCTCGAGATCACCTCCACCGCTCCGCCCGCGACCTCGTCGAGCATGCGCTGCGCGCCCGTGAGCATCGCGCGCAGATCGATGGGCACCTCGGGCCTGCGGTCGCGGAGATCGAAGCCGCGCAGCTGCCGGGCGAGCTGGGCAGCCCGTTCGGCCATGCTCACGACGACCTCGACGTCCTCACGGCGCGGGTCGTCGTCTTCCAGCGACAGCGCGATGAAGCCCGCGTGGTTGAGGATCACGGTCAGCAGGTTGTTGAAGTCGTGACGGATCGTCGCGGCGAAGCGGCCCAGCATCTCCATGCGTCGGCGTTGCTCGAGCTTCAGCTCCAGCTCCCGGCGAGCCGCGCGCGACGCCTCGATCGCCTCGAGCTTCTCCTGGAGCAGCTGGTTGGTCTCGACCAGCTCCGTGTAGAGCGCGCGAAGCTCGTCGGACGCGCGCCGCGAGCCCAGATCTCGGAGGATCCGCGCGATCCGCCCTCTCCGCCGCTCGGCGAGCCGGACCTGGACCACCACCTCGTCGGGACCGTCGGCCTCGAGCGTGATCTCGGCGGGCGGGGCGCCGACGAGGCGCGGCAGCTCGGCTGCGATCCCCGTCATCGCGAGCGCGAACGCGCGCGACAGCTTCACGTGCTCACGACCGCGCCACGAGACGCGCATGTCACGAGCGCCGAGCGTGTCGAGTCGCGCGTCGATGCCCCGGAAGTAGAGCCCGTCCGGGCGCCACACGAACCGGGTCACCCACGCGAAGAGCGCCTGCTCCGACACGAACGCGCCCGCCGCGATGCCGACCGCGCGGAAGAGCGGCGACTCGAGCGCGAGCGCGCCCAGGCGTCGCGTGCCCTCGTCTCCGGCGAGCGCGCGGATCCGCTCGAGCAGGGCGTTGAAGCTCGACCACGGGATCCACGCCTGCGCCCGCCGCGCCCTCTGGAGATCGAAGTCGAGGTCCTCCTGTAGCTCCGCCGCCTCCAAGCCCAGCTTCCCCGCGAGGTCCACGATGGCGTCCACGTTGCGGCCCGAGACCCCCGCGTCCGCGCCGAGTGGCGGCTCGCCCAGGCGTCGGCGGGCCTCCTGGATCTCGGCGATCAGCGCCTCTCGCGACAGCGGCTCGCTCACGAGGGCGCCTCCTCGCCCGGGACCCGGTCGTTCGGGATGAGGATGTGCACCTCCGTGCCGTCCCCCGGGGCCGAACGGAGCCAGAGCGCGCCGCCGAGCTGACGCACGATGCCGAAGGCGCTCGAGAGGCCGAGCCCCCGCGCGCCCGCGTCGCTGCGCGTCGTGTAGAACGGCTCCAGCGCGCGCGCGCGGACCTCATCGGTCATGCCGCAGCCGTCGTCGACGAGCGTCAGCGAGGCGTGCATCGACGCGCGAACGCGGCGCGTCTTCGCCCGTCGCGCGTCGAGCTGCTCGCGCCCCGTCCGCACGACGAGCTCGCCCCCGTCCGGCATGGCCGCGCGCGCGTTCGAGACGAGGTCCATGAGGACGCGCTCGAGGCTGCGCGTGTCGGCCCGGACCCACCCGGTCTCACCGAGCTCGAAGCGCACCCGGATCGGCTCGCTCGCGGCGGAGGTCAAGAGCTCGCGTCGCTCCTCCACGAGGGCTCGCAGATCCACCCGCTCGATGTCCATCGGTTGCTGGCGTCCGACGGCGAGGAGCTGACGGCAGAGGGCCGCTGCCCGCTCGCTCGCCTCGCCGATCGCCGAGAGATCGCGCTGAGACGAGGGGTCAGCCAGCTGCGGCTCGAGCAGCGAGAGCTGGCCGAGGATGACGGTCAGCAGGTTGTTGAAGTCGTGCGCGACGCCGCCCGCGAAGCGCCCCACCGCCTCCATGCGCTCTTGCTCTTCGAGCTCGGCCTGCAGGATCGCGCGGGCGCGCTCGGACGCCTCGAGCTCCCCGATCCGGCGGCGCAGCAGCTCGTTCTGCCCCGCGAGCTCCTCGCGTGCGTCACTCACCGCGCGCGCCGCCACCCGCGGCGTGAGGTTGTCGACCACGCTCAGCAGCCGGCGGAGGAGCCGCGGTCGCTCGTAACGGATGCCGAACGACACGCTGCGCCCGAGCGGCTCGGCCGTCACGCGACGCGCTCCCGAGTCGGGGGTCTCCGGCGCGCCCTCGAGGAAGCCTCGCGTCGTCTCGACGAAGAGCGGGGGCAAGAGCTCTCCCGGCGGCGGCGTCATGAGGACCTCGAGCCGGTCGGTCCCGGTCCGACGGATCTCCACCTCGAACCCGCGAAAGAGCACGCCCCCCGGTCCGACCGCGAGGCGCTTCATGCCCGCGAGGGCCAGCTCGATGGGAGAGAAAGGGCCCGCGCCCACACGCAGGAATTGCAGCACGGGAGAGCTCAGCGCCGCGCGCCCGGCCGCGCGCGCTTCGCCGCTCTCCGCGAGCGGCTCGAGGGCACGTGCGATGGCGCAGTATTCCTCCCACGTCCACCAGCGTCGGCGCCGCCGCACGGCGACCGGGTCGAGCCCGGCGTCCTCCAGGAGCGCGTCGATCACGCGAGGCTCGACCCGCCGCTCGAGCAGCTCCAGCACCCCACGCGTGACCCGCCAGGAGATCGCCTCCCGCGGCTCGGGCTGCTCGTCCGCGTCGTCCTCCTCGCGCGCTCGCTCCGCCTCGCGCAGTCGCGCGAGCTCCGCCTCGAGCTGCTCGCGGGACCACGCTTCGACACCTCCGGACGACACCTCCGCCATGATACTCGTCATTCCACCGTCGTGGGCCCTGGTTCCCGACCGGGACGCGCGGTCGACGTCGCCGGACGCTGCTACGCTGGGGCGTGCGTCACGTGACCGAAGCCCTGCTCGGGCTGCTGGATGAGGGCGGACGTGGCGCGCTGGCCACGGTGGTCCGGTCGAGCGGCTCGACGCCCCAGCAGCCCGGCGCGCGCTTGCTCCTGCTGCCCGGCGGCGAGACGGTCGGCACCATCGGGGGTGGCGCCATCGAGCACCACGTCATGACCGAGCTCGAGGCCTGCCTGCGCGACGGGCGCCCGAGGGTGATCGAGAAGGACCTGGGGCGCGATCTGGGCATGTGCTGCGGCGGACGAATGGAGGTCTTCGTGGAGCCAGTGGAGGGTCGCCCGCGCCTGATCGTGTTCGGCGCCGGGCACGTCGGGAAGGCGGTGTGCGACATCTCGGGGGGCCTCGGCTTCCGGCGGGTCGTCGTGGACGATCGGGAGGAGCTGAACACGGAGGCGCGCTTTCCCGGGTGCGAGCGCGTGATCGCCGAGCCCGCCGAGGCCGCGGGTCAGGTCGCGCCGACCGAGCGGGACTGGCTGCTCGTCGTCACGCACGATCACCGCCTCGACGAGGAGGCGGTCGACGCCTTCGCGCGCCTGCCGCACGCCTACCTCGGCGTCATCGGCAGCCGCCGCAAGATCTATCGCATCCTGCAGCGCATCCAGGCCAGGCGCGGCCTGCCGTCGCTCGAGCGGCTCTACGCCCCGGTCGGTCTCGACCTGGGCGCGGTGAGCCCGGAGGAGATCGCGGTCAGCATCGCGGCGGAGCTGGTCGCCCTGCGTCACGGTCGGGTCGGTGCCCACATGCGCGCGATGGACGACCCGGCGCTGCAGCGCGTGCTCGGCGGTGAGCTCACTCCGGAGCTGGCTGCGCAGACGGAATAGGCCGCACCGCCTGCCCGCACGCGGGGCAGCGCACGTGGTAGCGCGGCCCGTGCTCCGCCGTGATGGCCGGCGCGCGAAGCTGTGCGCTGCAGCTCGGGCATCGCCCCGGCTCGGTCTCCCCGATCGCTCCGTGCGTCACCCCCTCGAGCCCCATCGCTCCGCAGCCGCTGCACCGCGTGCTGCCGAGCGGCGTCCCGTCGGGCAGCAGGTATCGCGCGCCACAGCGCGCGCAGCCCGCGTCCACCGCCGCGCCCGTCTCCTGCATCCGCGGCGAGAGCTGCACCGCGGCCGCGAGCTGCGAGCGCTCCACCGCCGTGGCCAGCGCGGACGTCCACGCGCTCGCGTGCCGGGCCGGCGGCGGTGTCCGCTCCACGCGCCCGTCCGGGCGTCGGGGTGGCGGCGCGCCAGCGGGCGGTCGAGTGAGCCCGCAGCCGGCTCGATAGATGGGCTCGACGAAGAGCGCGTTCGTGACGGTGCGCCTGACGTCACGGCTGGCGTTCAGCATGTGTCGCGCCGATTCGGTGTACCTGAAATTGCCATGCCGCCACACGGACTCGACCGGATCGGCGCCGAAGATCACCACGACGGGCGTCTGGTCCTCGGTCGCGTCCCGGGCCCTCGCGACGACCTCGTCGGGGCTGGCTGCGCCCTGACTGGACCACACGAGCAGGAGCTCGCCCGCCTCTTCCCAGCCGGCCGCCCGGACGCCCGCGAGCGCCATCTCGGCCCGGAGCACGGTCGACCGGTCGGCGCTCAGGTAGGGGCTCCTCAGCATGCCGATCACGTCCAGCGGGGGCTGGGCGAGTATGCCCTCGAACAGCTGGGTCGCGGAGAACTGCCGTGACGAGAGCGCCTCGGCGGCGTGGTCGCCCCACACCACGAACGCACCGACGCCAGGGAGCCTGGCGGCGCTTCGCTCGATCTGCTCGACGATTCGAGCCGCGTCTGCCTCGGCGCGCGCCTTGACGAAGAACGGCAGCCGGAGGGCCGGGTTCGTGTCTGGCGGAAGCGGGATCGGCCAGATCCGGGCGTGATATCGGCTTGCCTGCACGATCGACAGCAGCCGCTCGACCACTTCTCTTCCGGCACTGCGACGTCTCCAGGACCAGGGAGCTCGACGCGGCTCGTAAAGCAGCGTGCCCGCCGCCACGGTGTCCAGGCCAGACAGCTCGTCCGGTGGATCGTCTCTTCGTCCGGGCTCGGGACGGGGCGCGGCGAGCCCGGACGCGCGCTCGAAGGCGGGCCGCTCCAGCAGCGCGGTGGCGATCTCCGCGTCGCGCTCGGGTCCCAGCCCCGCGAGCACGTCACGCCCCTGGCCGGTGAAGAGGAAATCGCCGCTGACCGACTCGAAGGGATCTCCGCGCAGCACCACCGCGTGCTCGTGCCCATCCGTGGCGCGCGCGATGGCGTCCAGGAGCGCTGCGGTGTCTGTCCCGCCTGCCGAGTCCGCCCACACGACCAGGCAGCGCTGCGCGCCCGCGGCTCCCTCACCCACCCAGCCCGCAGCTCGCGCGCCCGCCATCGCCATCTCTACCCGAAACCGTGTGGCGCCGTCATTGCGGAGCTCCCCCTGGTCGCGCGCGTGGGCTCGAAGCTGCGTCCCCAGCGCCTCGATTCCGTCCGGCTCAGGCGCGCGCGCGCTGGCGAGGATCCTCTCCTGGCCTTGGTCGTCGTGGAAGCTGACGTGCGCGGCTACGCCGGGCGCGCGACGATCGAGCGCAGCTACGACCTCCCGCGCGCGGGTGCGGTTCGAGCTCCGCACGAAGACGTGCATGGCATAGTCGGACCGCGCCGGCTGGAGTAGGGGGACCGGCCAGATGGACGCGCGGCTCGATCCGCGATGGGCCGTCGCCAGCAGGCGGTGCAACAGGTCCCGGGCTCTCGCGCCGTCGGCCGGCGAGCTCGCCGGGGTGAGGCGCACACCGGCGCCCAGCGGCCGGTCGCGCAGGGTCACGGGGCGCGCCGGCTCCCCGGCTTCGTCCTCGGCGGGCGCGGGCGCAAGGTCGACGGGCGTGACAACCGGCGCGGGCGGCTGCGGCGAGCGCTCGGGCTCGACCGCCAGCGCCTCCCGAAAGGCGTCCTCGATCGCCTCCCGCGCTCGGGCGATCGCGTCGTCGCTCTCGCTCAGCTCGGCCAGCAGCGCCTCGGCGCGGACCAGCCGCTCGACCGCGCGGCCGACGCTCGTGACCTGCTCTTCGGCGAGGCAGCCGGCGGCCTCGTGGGCGAAGGCCGCCGCGCGCGCCTCCGCCCAGCGCTGACTCGCGCCGAGGTGCTCGCCCCGCGCGCGGGCCATCGTCGCGGCGTCGGCGCGGCCCTCCTCGATGACCCATTCGGCGTCGCGCACGATCTCGTCCGCGTCGATCGCCCGGGCGCGCGCGTCGCCGGCCCGCGCGCGGTGCGTCTCCGCGTCGCGCAGCTCCGGCTCCTCGTGCGCGCTCGCCAGCGCGCGCTCGACCCATCGGGCGACGAGCGGTCGGAGATCGCTCTGCACGTCGAAGGTCGCGACCACGGCGCGCTCGGTCGCGCTGAGCTGATCGGCGTCGTCCACCACCCGGCCGCCCAGGCGCACCAGGCAGAGTGGCGCGCTCCGGGCGTGGGCGAGCGCGCCGATCACGTCCTTGGCCGCGTGCAGGCCCGCGCGCCCGACGACCGGGGCTCCGCCGAAGCGCTCGAGCGCGCCCGCCTCGACTCGCCCGCGCGCGAACCACCAGCCGTAGCGCCGCCCCACGCGATCGAGCGTGCAGAGGATCATCCTCGGTGTCAATCTCGGCTACCGACGTGCGCATGGTGATTGCGCCTTCCCTTCGCCCCGTCGATCACTCACGCTGGACAGGTGTTCGCGTGCACGCGGTGTGACGAGCCCGTCTCCAGAGAAGGCGCGCTCTGCGAGGAGTGTCGGCTCGATCTCTACCCGCCCATCTCGGCGCGTGGCGGCAAGTACAGCCCCCTCGCCCTCGGCGCGATAAGCCTCGTCTGCGACCCGCTCCTCATCCCGTCCATCCTCGCCATGCGCCGCGGCGTCTCGGAGCTGCGCGAGGTCGCGCGCCGCGAGAGGGAGGGGCACTGGGGCGACGAGCACCGCGACGTCCGCACGGGCGCGGTCTGGGGCATCGTGCTCGGCGGCGCCCGCCCCGCCCTGGTCGTGTTCTTCGCGATCGCGGTGATGTTCCTCGACGCCTGGGCGCCCGGCCATGCCGAGCCGTGGAGACCCCCCTACAGACCGGGTGTGCGCATCACGTCCGACATCCTCGCGGACGACGTGGCGCGGAGGCAGCGCGGGTTGGACGCGCTGACCTACGAGGGCGCCGACCTGACCGGGGCGCAGCGTCGCGCGCTCCTTCGCTTCGCGATCGACGGCGACGCGCCGCGCTCCCAGCGCACCCTCGTGGCCGAGCGGATCCTCGTCACGGACCACCTCCGGAGGCTCGAGCCGAGTGCGCTCGTGGGGGTGGCTGACCTCGACGCGCCGGCCCGGAGCGCCGCCTTCGTCCACCTGGCGGCGGAGATCGCGAGCGCCGAGCGAGGAGAGGCGGCGCGGCAGACCACCGTCGAGCTGATGCGACGCGAGACCAACCCGGACGCGTTCCCGGTGTGGGCCTACGACCAGGCCGAGGTGGGGGCGTGGGCGCTCTCGGCGCTCGCCAGTCTCGATCCACACCACCCGCTCGCTTCCCAGTCGCTCCACGTGGGCGCCGCGCTGTGTGACTCGGGCGAGGCGTCCGCCGAGACCTTCGCTCCGATTCGCGGGCGCGCGCTGGACCTGATCCGCGGGGGAGAGGACGAACAGCTCGTGCTCGCCGCGGTGGCTGTTTCGGCCTGCCTGGAGCAAGACCGTGAGGTCACCGAGGCGCTCGCGCTACGCGGCGACCCCGAGGGAGGCGACCGATGACGAAGCTCGGCTATCGCCTCCTCATGGCGACCTTCGCCTTGCTCGCCGCCGGCGGCGCCTGGCTGGCTGCGCCGCGCGGTCACGAGCTCGGGCTCGGCCCCGAGCTGGACTGCCGCGCCTTCGTCGCCGACCCGAGCGAGCAAGAGTACGTGCGCCTCGGCGGCTGCGCGCTCGAGGTCGAAGCGGGGCAGGCGGCGTGGGTCGCCGACCCGGGCGGCGCCGTGCTGTGGGTCGATCCGAGCCTCCCGGCGGTCTCGGACGCGGTGGGCGAAGGGGCCGCGCCCGGGGCGGTGAGGGACCTCGCTGGGTCCGTCGAAGCCGTGCCGCGCTACGCCTCCGTCTCCCACACGGGGAACGACTGGGTGATGCGCGAGCGCTCGGGCTCGGCCGACGCTCGACGGCGCATCTGGGGGCTGCTCATCCTGCTGCCCTCGCTCCTGCTCGCCTTGCTCCTCTTCCGCGCGCAACGTCGCTGGACGCGCCGGGAGGAAGCGCTCCGGGGGGACGCGGCGCCGCTCACGTTCTGAGCCGCCCGCGTTGCCGTCGACTGGGCCGGCCTTAGATGACGTGGACGTCGTGTCCGCTTCGTTCGCCCGCCGCCTCCTGGACTGGCTCCGCGCTCGAGATCTCGAGCTGATGGGCCTCGGGACGCTCTTCTTCGCCCTCGTGCTCGGGTTCTTCCGCATCGCCGATCGCGTGCAGCGGGGCCCGCTCTCCATCGACGAGCGCATCCTCATGTCGCTCCGCGAGCCCGGAGACCTCGCGGTCGGGATCGGCGGCGAGCACTTCCAGGGCATGGTGCGCGACGTCACGTCCCTCGGCTCGGGCACGCTCACCGTGCTCTTCACCGTCGGGCTGCTCGGCTACCTGCTGCTGACCAAGCGCCCCGCGGCCGCGCTCTACGTGGTCATCGCGGTCATCGGCTGCTGGCTGCTGAACGATCTGCTGAAGGACTACTTCGCGCGTGCGCGCCCGACCATCGTGCCGCACCTCATGGGCGCGAGCGACCCGAGCTTCCCGAGCGGGCACACGATGATCTCCGCGACCTTCTACCCGACCATCGCCGAGCTCTTCGGTCGCCTCATCCAGCGCCGCAGGCTGCGCTTCTATCTGCTCGGCCTCGGCGTGTTCGTCGCGGCCCTCGTCGGCTTCACGCGCATCTACCTCGGCGTGCACTACCCGAGCGACGTGGCGGCCGGGCTCTGCCTCGGCTTCAGCTGGGCGCTGCTGATCGGCATCGTCGGCCGCCTGCTCCAGCGGCGCGGCGTGGTCGAGAGCCGCGCCGAAGGTGAGCCGCTCGAGTCACCCGCCTGACCTCAGCGACAGCCGAGCACGTGGATCCCGCTCGCCGCGTCGATGGCGACCGCGTGATCGCGCCCCGGCAGGCTCCGCACGTCGAGCGCGCCCGGCAGGTCGACCGCGCTCAGCTCCGCGCCGTCGAGGTCGCGGGCGACGACGCGTCCGTCCTCCACGGACAGGAGCGCGTCGCCGCCCGGCGCGAACGCCACCCCGGAGGCCGCCACCTCCGAGAGGACGCGCAGGCCGCCCGCGTCGCGCAGCGCGAGGCCCGCGTCCCCCGCCGCCGCGACCCGCGCGCCGTCCACCGCCAGGGCGCTGAACGCCCCCGCCCGCGTCGTCACGTCCACCGCCTCGCCCACTCGCCCGACGGCGGCGCTCCCGTCGAGTTGCCCCGCGACCCACGCGCCCTCGAGCGGGTCGATCGCCACCGCGTGCGTCTCGGTGAGCGGAGAGGCCTGCTCGGTCCCGTCGTCGAAGGTCAGCCGATCCGTCAGGGCCACCCAGCGCTCGCCCGCCGCGTCGAGCGCGACCACGGGGCCGTCCAAGGCCGTCTCCGCGGCGGGCTCGAAGTCCGCGGTTCGGTAGCGCACCACGCGGCCCGTCTCGTCGCCGGCCCAGAGGGCACCCGGCGCGTAGGCCAGCGCCGTCACCATCGCCGTGCCCTCGCCGAACGCCGCGTCGTAGCCCGGCTCGCCCGGGCGCAGCCCGCCCGCCGCGTCGCCCTCCACCGTCCAGAGCTTGATCGCGCCGTCCGTGGACGAGACCGCGACCTGCCCGTTCGGCGCCCAGTCCAGGGTGCGGAGCTGGCCGTGATCGGTGACGACGTTGTTGTCGATGACGCGCATGACCTCGAGCGCGCCGCCGCTCCGGAGGCAGCTCGCCTCGGGCGGCCCGGCGTCGGTGGCGGCGTCGGCCACGACGGGGGGGCGGCCGGAGTCGGGGCGGAGGACCTCGACGGGGGCGCCGTCGCAGCCGGCGAGGAGGAGCACGAAGCAGCAGAAGCGCATGCTTTCAGCCTGCGCGTCGCCGACCATAATCACCATGATCGGGTATGCATGGCTGTCATAGCCTTGCGCTATCCAGCGGCTGAACGAAGAACGCCGCGCGACCCGGAGGCCGCGCGGCGTGCTTCGAGTTCGAGCGCTGTCCTCAGCGACGCCGGCGGAAGATCGCGACCGCTCCGAGGAGGAGCAGGCCGAGCAGCGCGCCGCTCGGTCCACGAGTGCGCGCACCCGCGGCGGAGCAGCTGCAGCCGTCCTCGCCGCCGCCGCTGACGCCGCCGTCGGCGCCCACGCCGCCGTCCTCGGTGACGCTGGCGTCGTCGCCCACGGCGCCGCCGTCGTCCACGCCGCCGTCGGACATGCCGCCGTCGTCCATACCGCCGTCGGACATGCCGCCATCGGGCACGCCCGCGTCGGTCATGACCTCCACGCCGCAGGTCTCGTCGCAGCCGTCGCCCGAGGCGGTGTTGCCGTCGTCGCACTCCTCACCGTCGTCGGCGTCGACGTTGCCGTCGCCGCAGACCGCGCCGGTGAGCGAGAGCTCCATCGTGCAGTCGTCCGCGCACTCCATGCAGGTGGCCATGCCGTAGACGCACTCCGTCTCGCTGACGGTGTTGCCGTCGTCGCAGACCTCGCCGTCGTCGGTGTCGACGTTGCCGTCGCCGCAGACCGGCCCGGTGAGCGCGAGGTCCGTGGCGCAGTCGTCACTGCACGTCATGCACGACGCCATGCCGTAAGGGCAGGCGGTCTCGCTGACGGTGTTGCCGTCGTCACAGGTCTCTTCGCCCGCGTCGACGTTGCCGTCGCCGCAGACCGGGCCCGTGAGCGAGAGATCCATCGCGCAGTCGGCGCTGCAG
>SHBB01000025.1 GCA_004213565.1 Sandaracinaceae bacterium | reverse complement strand
CGGGCTCTTCGCACGACGTCGTGCAGGTGCCCGTGCCGCGCGTGCCACACGAGGTCGTGCAGCCGGTGCTCTCGCCTTCGACGCAGGTGAACGTCTCGTCGCGGCTGCCGTCGCAGTCGTCGTCGATGGCGTTGCAGAGCTCGCTCGCGCCCGGGTAGGTCGTAGACGCCGCGTCGTCGCAGTCCATGCCCATGCCCGCGTAGCCGCTCGGCGGCGAGCACGCGAGGGTGGTCATGTCGTCGCGGCCGTGCCCGTCGCCGTCGCCGTCGCGGTAGAACGTGTCGAGCACGCCCTCGTCGACGTCGGCGTCGCAGTCGTTGTTCTCGCCGTCACAGACCTCGGCGTTGCCGGGGTAACAGACGCCGCAGGTGTCGTCGCAGTCGTCCATCGAGGTGACGTGACCGCTCGGCGCGCTGCAAGCGAGCACGCTGCTCGACGCGAGCCCGTGCCCGTCGCCGTCCGCGTCTCGGTAGAAGCGCGTCTGCACGCCCTCGTCCACGCCCGCGTCGCAGTCGTTGTCGAGGGTGTCGCAGACCTCCGTCGCGGACGGGTTGCACGTCGCGCACGCGTCGTTGCAGTCGCCGCCCGTGCCCGCGTAGCCGGCGGGCTGACTGCAAGCCTGAGTGCTCGAGGAGGTCACGCCGAAGCCGTCACCGTCCATGTCTCGATAGAAGGTGCTCAGCACGCCCTCGTCGGTGCTCCCGTCGCAGTCGTTGTCCTCGCTGTCGCAGACCTCCGCCCGCCCCGGGTAGCAGGCGGCGCAGGTGTCGTTGCAGTCGTCGTCGATCGAGACGTAGCCGCTCGGCGCGGAGCACGCGACGGTGCTGGCCGCGGCGTCGCCGTGCCCGTCGCCGTCGGCGTCTCGGTAGAAGGTGGAGGTCACGCCCTCGTCGACGGTCACGTCGCAGTCGTTGTCCTCGCCGTCGCAGGTCTCGGTGTTGCCGGGGTAGCAGGCGGCGCAGGTGTCGTCGCAGTCGGTGTCGGTCGGGACGAAGCCGCTCGGCGCGGAGCAGCCGGTCGAGGTCATGGCGGGGTTGCCGTGCCCGTCGCCGTCCCCGTCCCGATAGAACGTGGACGTCACGCCCTCGTCGACGCTGCCGTTGCAGTCGTTGTCGCGGCTGTCGCACAGCTCGGACGCGCCGGTCCAGCATGTGTCGCAGCCGTCGTCGCAGTCGTCGGCGTTCATCACGAAGCCGTCGACCGGGTCACAGCTCTCGACGCTCGCGGCCGGGTCTCCACGCCCGTCGCGGTCCCAGTCGCGGTACCACGTGTCGGGCGTCGGACAGGTGGGAGGACCCGAGTCGGGCAGGTCCGGCGGCACCCCGCCGTCGGGCGGCGTCGTGCCCCCGTCCTCGTCCATTCGCCCGCCGTCTTCCGTGATCGGCGGGGCGCCGTCCATCGGGGGCTCGGCGTCCATCGGGGCCTCGGCGTCCATCCGAGCCTCGGCGTCCATCGGCACGTCCCCGTCCATCGGCACGTCGGCGTCCGGCGGCATCACGCACTCGCCCTCCACGAGCTCCGCGCCCTCCGGGCACATCACCATTCCATCGCACCCGACCATGGTCAGGGCGCAAATCACCCACGGCGCGCTCCTGCGCGCCCAATCGTTCGTCAGCATCTCTTCCCTCCCTTGCCGTGTATCGGCCAGTTCGCGTGACGCATCGCGCGAACGCTTGGGAGGTTGCGTGGAGAAACGAAAAAAAATCGGGCGGCGTCAGCCGCGCTTCGGGTCGGCGAGGGCCGCGAAGTCCTCGGCGCCGCGCCCCGCCTCGATCGCCGCGTCCATGGCGGCGGCGACGGAGGGGAGGACGGTGAGCTGCGCGTCGCCGGCCGTCTCGAGCATCAGGCGCACGTCCTTGCGCGCCATCGTCATCTCGAAGCCCACCGGCTGGTCGCCCGAGGCGAGCGCGCGACGGCCCATGCCGGACGCGGTGGGAGAGAACTGATCGAAGAGCGCGAGGATCTCGTCCGTGGTGACGCCGGACGCCTCGCCCATGCGGAAGAGGTCGCCCATCGCCGCGGTGAGCATGATGAGCATGCCGTTGCCGGTGATCTTGAGCTTGGCCGCCTTGTCGGGCTCGGGGCCGAGGTGGAGCACGCGGCCCGTCATCGTCTCGAGCGCGGGGCGGAGCGCCGCCTCGTCCTCGGCCGGGCCGCTCAGCAGCATCAGGCCCGTGCCCTCGCGTGAGTTCTTCGGACCCATGAAGACCGGGGCGTGCACGTAGCGGACGCCCTCGCCGCGCAGGCGATCGAAGCGCGCCGCCACGCCAGCGGGCAGGTTCGTGCTGTGGTCGACGACGTAGACGCCTTCGCCGAGGCCAGGACGCAGCGCGGCGAGGACCGCCTCGACCGCGTCGTCGGCCGCAAGCACGAGGTGGACGCGGGCGGCGCCTCGCACCGCCTCCTCGGGCGTCTCGGCCGCGACCGCGCCCTGCTCGACGAGCGGCTCGCACCGGCTCGCGGTGCGGTTCCAGACCCGGACCTCGTGGCCCTTCGCGAGGAGGTTCTCCGCGAATCCCCGCCCCAAGAGCCCCATCCCCAGCACCGCGATCGTGTCCATGCGTCGTCCTCCGAGGCGCCACTATAGGGCGGCGCTCTCCGAGGCCAAGCCGGCTACTTCTGGAGGGCGGCGAGCTGCTCGGGCGAGAACTTCTTCAGGCGACGGTCGAAGAGCGCGAGGATCTCTTCCTTGCTGCGCTTCTCCTCACGGAGATCGACGAAGCGCTCCACGAGCCAGTCCTTCCGACCGAGCATGAGGTACAGCCAGACCATGAAGAAGTCGATCCCCTCGAAGATGATCGCGTCGTTGTCGACGTAGGCCTGGAGGTTCTCCTGCAGCTCGGCCGGGTGGTCGGTCCAGTGCCGGTTGGCCACCAGGTGATGGCTGATGTGGTAGCCGTCGTTGAACCCGCGGTGGTTGTAGCGCGCGTTGATGCACGTGATCGCGCTCTTGTAGTCGTTGCTCGGATCGTCCGGGTCGACGAAGGCGTGCTGACCCCAGTTGCCGGCCATCATGAGGATGCGAATGACCACGAGCGGCACGACGAAGACGGTCACCGTCGCCTGCCAGTTGACGAACATCATCGCCGCGGTGATGGCGTAGAACGAGAGCTCTCCGATCAGCATCTTCCGCAGCAGCGGGTAGCGCTTCTTGCGGAGCTGGTAGCGCGTCATGTCGAAGAGGATGAAGAAGAAGAAGCGGAAGAAGTAGCGCAGCCACGCGATGCGGCTGTCCCGCTGGTACTTCATCGTCGACGACAGGTCGTTCGGGAGGTTGCCCTCCGCGTGGTGCATCGTGATGTGGTGGATGTAGTAGGTCTCCGGCGTCTGACCACAGAAGATGCCGATCACCCACGGCACCCACTTGTTCATGAAGTTGTACTTCCGCTTGAACAGGCGCCGATGGCTCGCGTTGTGGAGCATCAGCATGTAGCGGTCCATGAACCCGGGGAAGACGACCGCCCAGTACACGGGCGCCAGCCACCAGCGGAAGACGCCGGGCACGTAGAGCAGCACCGCGAGGGGGATGATCACGAAGGTCATCTGCAGCGCGAGCGGGATGAATGGCAGGTCACGCTCATCGGAGATGAGGTTCAGCCAGAAGCGCTCGAACGCGTTGCGTCGGTCCTTCGGCTCGAAGGTCGGATCGCTGAGGGTGATCCCGGCGGTGGGGCTTGCCATGACCGCGACACTATGGCGGCAGCCGCGCACCCCGCAAACCTCCGGCGCGCGACCCCTCACGCCCTCCGCCACGCGTGGCTCGGAAGGGTTGAAGATCATTGATGGTTTTTCGCTATGAAGCTCCGGGGCCGGGCCTACGTCCAACGGCCATGTGGGGGAGCCCCCGACTGCTCGCCGGTGGTTCGGCGATAGCTTCGGCCCGGTGGTGCACCCCGGATGGAGGATCGATGCGATCGCGACTTGGACTGCTGCCTTTCTTTTCCCTGCTTCTCCTGCCTCTCACCGCCCATACCGCCAGCGCCCAGAGCGCCTGCGGTGACATCTACCTCGCGTCCACCGCGCGCTGCGAGGTCCTGATCGGCGGCGGATGTACGGCCATGTGCGAGCCCTTCGCCCTCGAGGCGACCTGCGCGGCCGACCTCTACGCCAGCTGCGACGGCACATGCACCGCGACCGCCGAGGCGAGCTGCGAAGCCAGCTGCGACGTGGCGGCCTGTGAGGCCACCTGCACCGTCGACCCCGGCTCCTACGACTGCCGCGCCGACTGCCAGGCGACCGTCGAGGCCTCGTGTGAGGCGGAGTGCGCTGGCATGGCGGGGGACATGGACGCCCAGGCCCGCTGCGAGGCCTCCTGCCGCTCGACCTACGCCGGCTCCTGCGACGCGTCCTGTGAGGCGACGCCCCCGTCGGCCGACTGCATGGCCCGCTGCGAGGCGTCCTGCCAGGGCCGTTGCGAGGCCGAGGCCAACGTCGACTGTCAGGTCGACTGTCAGGCGGACGGCTACGTCGACTGCTACGCGACCGTGGAGGGCGGCTGCGAGGCCGAGTGCACCGAGCCTTCGGGCGCGCTCTTCTGCGACGGCCAGTACGTCGACGTCGAGGGCGGCGTCGACGCCTGCATCATGCAGCTCCGCGATCGGCTCGACATCGAAGTCGACACCAGCGCGCGCGGCACCGCCATGTGCATGGACGGCGAGTGCATGGCCGAGGGTGAAGCCTCGATCAGCTGCGCCGCGGTCCCGGGTCGCTCCGGCGGCTACGGCTTCGCCATGCTGCTCCTGGCCGGCGCGGGCGCCTTCTTCCTTCGCCGCCGCTGAGCCAGCGCGCGGAGCGCCGTAGGTTGGAGGGTCTGCGTTCAGACCCTCCAACCAGAACACTCCAACCAGAACACGCGGCCAGCTTTCGCCTAGCGAAAGCGCGAGCCGCGCCGTCGACTCCATCGCGCCGTCGACTCCATCGCGCCAGAACAGTCGGCCAGCTTTCGCGAAGCGAAAGCGCGAGCCGCGGGGGCCCCGGGCGGTCGACTCCATCGCGCCAAGGCGGCCAGCTTTCGCGTAGCGAAAGCGCGAGCCGCGGGGGCCCCAGCGCCCCGCCGCTGGGGTCGGCGTGGGAGCGCGCGGAGCGCGCGACGCGCCGTAGTTGGGAGGGGGGCCCCATGGGCGCTCCGCCCCATGGGGGGAGGGTCTGCGTTCAGACCCTCCAACCTCAGGGCGTCGCGGCGTAGGTCGGGGTCGCCAAGGTTCTCGGGATGTGGAACGTGAACCTGGCGCCGCCTTCGGGCGCGTCGCCGACGGTGATGCTGCCCTGGTGGGCCTCCACGAGGCCCTTGGCGATGGCGAGGCCCAGCCCGGCCCCGCCTTCGTTCTTCCGCCCGGTCTGGTAGAAGCGATCGAAGAGGCGAGCCCTCTCCTCGCTGGGCACGCCCGGGCCGGTGTCCCGCACCTCGAGCTGCGCGCCCTCGGCCGAGTGCTCGATCGCCAGCAGCACACGACCCCCTTCGGGCGTGTGGCGGATCGCGTTCGAGAGCAGGTTGTCGAGCACCTGCGAGAGTCGGTCCGGATCGGCCTGCACGTCCCCGCCGTCGCCGCGCACATGGAGCTCGAGGGAGACGCCCTTCCGCTGCGCGATCAGCTCGGCGTGGCGGACCGCGGAGCGGCCCACGCGCTCGACGTCGCAGGGGCGCAGGTCCAGGGTCAGCACCCCGCGCTCGATGCGGCTGATGTCCAGGAGATCGGAGATGAGACGCTCGGCGCGCTTGACGTTGCGACGGATCACCTTGGCGATGTGAGTCACCGCGGCGGGATCGAGCTCCGGGAGCTCATCGGCCGCGAGCGCGATGGTCGACAGGGGGTTCCGCAGGTCGTGGGACACGATCGCGAGCACGTCGTCCCGTTCGCGGACCGCCCGCTCGAGGCGCTCCCGCTCGGCCGCGAGCTGCTCGACGAGCTCTTCTCGCTCTCTCGCCGCGCGCGCAAGCTCGACCGCGTTCCGGATCGCGCGCCGGACCCCCTCGGGCGTGCGCTCGTTCTTCGAGAGGTAGTCGGTCGCGCCCGCCTTCATCACCGCGACCGCGACCTGTTCGTCGCCGTGGCCCGTGAACATCACGACCGGGACCCGGAGCCCCGCCGCGCGCAAGCGCTGGGTCAGCTCGAGCCCGGTGTCCGCGCCCAGCTGATGGTCGACCAGCGCGCAGTCCCACTCCGCCGTCCCGAGCTGCAGCTCGGCTGACGCGGCGTCCGCCGCCTCTCCGAGCCCGCCGTCCACGCAGAGGGGCGCGAGCGCGCGTCGCGCCCACAGCCGGTCGACCTGGTCGTCGTCGACGATCAGGACGCGCAGGTTCGGCTCGGCAGGGCTCAGGGCCACTCGACCAGGGTCCAGTACCGGTTCAACACGTCGAGGATGTCGACGAACTTCGGGAACGTCACGGGCTTGAGCAGGTAGCCGGCGACGTTGAGGTCGAAGGCGTCGACCTTGTCGCGCTCGTCGTCCGAGGTGGTCAGGACCACCACCGGGAGCGAGTGCAGCTCGGGGTCCTTCCGGATCTCGCGCAGCAGCTCGATGCCGTTCATGCGCGGCATGTTGATGTCCAGGAGGATGAGCAGCCGCTCCTTCGAGAAGCTCGGGTCCTTCAGCAGACTCAGCGCGTGCACGCCGTCCTTGGCCACCTCCACGGGGTTCTGGATGCGCGCCTTGTCGAAAGCCCGCTTGACGTTCATCACGTCGACCTCGTCATCCTCGACGAGGAGAATCTTCAGCTGCTTTTCCAAATCTCTACCTCTTCGGCCAGGTGAACCGGAACGTCGCCCCGCGCCCGAGCGTCGAGTCGACCCTCACGCTGCCGCCCCGCGATTCCACGATCTTCTTCACGAGTGACAGGCCCACGCCCGTCCCTTCGACCTCGTCTCGGGTCTTGAGGGTCTGGAAGATGGTCCAGATGCGGTCTTGATAGCGGGGGTCGATCCCCGGCCCGTTGTCTGCGACCGACAGCTCCCACGCGTCGGGGAGCTCCTTCGCGCGGACGACCACGCGCGGCGACTCCGTCGCGCCGTGCTTGAGCGCGTTGCTGATGAGGTTCTGCATCGCCTGCTGGAACGGGACGCGCTCGGCGCGGACGGTCGGCATCTCGCCTTCGACCCGCACGACGCCGGGGGGCGGGGCGAGCAGGTCCAGGACGTCGTCGAGCAGCTTGCCCACGTCGACGGACTCGGCCTCCGCGCGGAGCCGGCCCGCGCGTGAGTACTGCAGGATGCCGTCGATGAGCCCCTCGAGACGCGCCACCCGAGAGCGCAGCAGCTCCAGGTGCTCGCGGCTCCGAGGCGGGAGCGCCTCCCCCACGTCCTCCTCGATCCAGGTCGCGAGGCTCGCGATGCCCCGCAGCGGCGCGCGCAGGTCGTGCGAGGTCACGTAGGCGAACTGCTCGAGCTCCTCGTTCGTGGCCGCGAGGCGCGCGGTGAGGCCCTCGAGCTCCAGCCGCGCCTCGACCTTCCCCGTGACGTCGATGGCGTGGACCATGACGCCGTACACGCCTCCGTCCTCCAGGAGCGGCTGATAGACGAAGTCGAACCAGCCGCTGCGCCACTCACCGTTGGCGGGCCGGAAGCGCACCGGGACCTCTCGGCCCACGAACGGCTCGCCGGTCCGGTAGACGTTCTCGAGCAGCTCGAAGATGGTCTCCTGCTCGATCTCCAGCGCCTCCCGCAGGGGCTTGCCCACCAGATCGTCTCTCCCGACGAGCGCCGCGTAGTCGTCGTTCGTCGACTCGAACACCAGCTTCGGTCCCGCGAGCACGGCGATGGCGGCGGGGGCCTGCTCGAAGACGTTCTGAAGACGCTGGCGGCTCGACTCTGCCTGCTGGCGAGCCACCTGCTCGAAGAGGAGCGTGCGCTCGCGCTCCTCGGCCTCCTTCTGCTCGGTGATGTCCTGACACGAGCCCACGAGCCGGGTCACGCGGCCCGACTCGAGCACCGCCTGGCCGCGGCTCCGCAGGTAGCGGAGCTCACCATTGGGGCGCACGATCCGCTCCTCGAAGTCGAAGAAGCCGCCGCTCTGGACGAGGCCGCCGATGGTCTGCTGGACGCGCTCCCGGTCGTCGGGGTGCACGCGCTCGAGGTACGCGGCGAAGCTCGCGCCGAAGCCCTTCGGGTCGAGACCGTAGATCCGGTAGAGCTCGTCCGACCACGTGACCTGATCGTCCGCGACCACCCACTGCCAGCTCCCGATGTGGGCGAGCTCCTGCGCCTCGAGCAGCTCCCGTCGCAGGCGCTCCGCCTCCGTCTCGGCGGCCTTGGCGGAGGTGATGTCGATCATCACCCCGCGCAGGAGCGGCGAGCGGCCCGGTCGGGCGACCACGCGGACGAGGTCCTTGAGCCACACCGTGCGGCCGTCCGCGGCCTTCGCGCGGTACTCGAACTCGTGATCCTCGTTGCGCTGGGTCGCCGACACGCAGAAGTCGACGGCCCAGATGGCGTCATCGGGGTGGACGAGGATCTCGTTCCAGAAGTTGCGCTCGAGCCAGCGCTCCAGGGGATAGCCCAGCATCTCCTCTGCCTGCGGGCTCACGTAGGTGAAGAGCCACTCGTCGGTGTCCATCTCCCAGGTGATCGCGTCGATCCCCTCGACCAGGGCCTGGAAGTCGATGGGGGTCCCCCCGGGGGCCACGGTCCCGCGACGATCACCGCTCTTCGCGGCCGCCTCCTCCAAGCTGCTCAACTCACCACCTCCGTCCCAGGTTCCTAGGATCGAGGCATGCAGCTACAAGGCGGATCTTCGTGGCGCGCCGCTCAGTGGGCGTGCCGCCGCTGCTCGGGCTCGATGTGCTCGGCCTCGAGCCACTCGACGAGCTCGCGCAGGCTGAGGTTCGCCGGCGTCCCCTCGGGCGCCTTCTCCAGATCATCGACGAGCGCGGCCAGCTGCTTCGCCTCCTCGTCGCTCCGCGGATGGCCCAGCTCGTACGGGTCGGCCGACTCGTCCAGCGCGGCGAGCACGTCGCTCAGCCGGAGCGTCCGCGGATCACGGCTGAGCACATAGGTCGGCACACCGTTTCGATGCGCGCGGAGCAGGATCCCGTGGCGCGCCAGATCGTCCAGGATGTCCTCGGCCAGGCGGGTGGGGATGCTCGACTCCTCCGCGTGCTGATGGACGTCGGGGGGCATCTCGCCTCGGACGAACGAGCGGGCGATCTCCGCCGTGAAGCGCACGCCGAGTCGGTGGCGGGTGCGCGCGCTCGCCTCGCCATCGCGGACGCGCCAGCGGAAGCCGCTCTCGTCCTGGTGCGCCGCGGCCAGCTCCGCGCCGAAGAGGACCAGCAGCCAGCTGACGAAGATCCAGACGAGGAAGAGCGGCAGGGTGGCGAAGCCGGAGTAGATGACGTTGTAGCGGGCGACCCCGATCTGCAGCTGCGCGTAGGCCTCCAGCCCCAGATGCCACAGCGCGCCCGCCACGAGGCCCCCGATGAGGGCGGACTTGAAGCGGCTCCGGGCGGCCGGCATGACCAGGTACAGGAAGGTCAGCACGCCCGAGACCGCGAGCATCGCGACCACCTCGCGCACCGCGCCGCGCAGGCCGCCCATCCACGCGAAGTCGCCCAGCCCGGAGCCGAGCACGGTGGCCAGCACGAGGCCGAGGGGGATCACGAAGAGGATCGCCGCGTAGTCGACGGCTCGGCGCATGAGGGTGCGGGGGCGGCGCGCGCCCCAGATGCGGTTGAGCGTGGTCTCGACCGTCGTCAGCAGGATCAAGACGAGGTACAGCAGCGCGACCACCCCGATGAAGCCGAGCGCGGTCACGTCGGCGCTCTCGCCCAGCTCGATGACCTTCGTGAAGGCCTCGCGCATCGTGACCATGTTCTCGGGGCTCTGCCCGAGGGTCATCTCCAGCCACGGCTCGATGGTCGAGCCGAGGAACTGATTCCACGCCCCGAGCGCGCGCAGCACCCCGGCGACAATCACGAGGAGCGGCACCAGCGCGAGCACGGTGTCGAAGGCGAGGGCCGACGCGTGGTGGAAGCCCTCGTCGCGCACGAATCCCCGGCCCGCGAGCCAGAGCACCCGCGCCGTGCGACGCGCGAGCCTGACGTGGAGCGGGTGGTCATCGTCCGGCCCGAAGAGGACCGGCTCTACCGCGTTGCTTGCGCGAGACACGTGTCTACGACGAAAGTGGGCGCCGCGGGCGGTGGCGCAAGGGCCGGGCCGCGATGGAAGACACGATGGATCACGATCGAGCTGAGCCAGCGGCCCCCGGAGAGTCAGCCGAGGACCGCCCGCGGCCGAAGCGGCTCACCATGCTCCGCAGCTTCTCGCTCGCGGACTTCATCACGCTCACCAACGGCGCGGCCGGCATGGGCGCGGTGCTCCTGTGCATGAGCTACGTCGCCTCGCTCGACCGGGCGGCCATGTGGGTGGCGCTCGGCCTGTTCCCGATCGCGCTCGTCTGCGACGTCCTGGACGGGAGCGTCGCCCGCTGGCGACAGCGGAGCTCACCGTTCGGCGCCGACCTCGACTCCCTGGCCGACGTGGTCTCCTTCGGCGTCGCCCCGGCCGCGCTCGGCTTCGCGCTCGGCATGCGTGGCGGCTGGGACGCGGTGGTGCTCGTCTACTTCGTCGGCTGCGGCATCAGCCGGCTGGCGCGGTTCAACGTGACCGCCGAGTCGATGACCACCCACGAGGGCAAGGTCAGCCACTTCGAGGGCACGCCCATCCCGACCAGCCTCGCGCTCGTGGCCGCGCTCGCCGTCGCCTTCGGCATGTCTGCCGTGCACGACGACCTGTGGCTCGGCGTGATCCAGCTCGGCCCCTGGCAGCTGCACCCCCTGGTCCTGATCTACGCCCTGAGCGGCACCGCGATGGTCAGCGCCACCCTCCGCATCCCGAAGCCGTGAATCGAACGCGAGGCGCCTCCCGGTTCGGCCATGTTCCTGACGATCGTCATCCTGGTCGGTGCGCTGCTCCTCCTCTTCGGCCTCGTGTCGCGACGACTGTCGGGGACGCTGATCACGGCGCCCATGGTCTTCGTGGGGGTCGGCCTCGCGATCGGCGGTAGCGGGCTCGGGCTCGTCGACATGGAGGTGGAGGGCGGCGCGCTGCACGTCCTGGGGGAGGTGACGCTCGCGCTCGTGCTCTTCGCCGACGCGGCCCGGATCGACGTGCGGTCGCTGGGGCGAGAGGCGGGGCTCCCCGCTCGGCTGCTCGGCGTGGCGATGCCCCTCGTCGTCGCCGCGGGCGCGGGGATGGCCCTGCTCCTCTTCCCGTCGCTCGGCGTCCTGGAGGCGGCTCTGCTCGGCGCCATCCTCGCGCCCACGGACGCGGCGCTGAGTCAGTCCGTGCTGCACGCGCGCGGCGTGCCGGCCCGGATCCGGCAGGCGCTCAACGTCGAGAGCGGGCTCAACGACGGGCTCGCGCTCCCCGTCGTGGTCGTCCTCATCAGCCTCGCCTCGGGTCACGCGCGCGGCGCCGGGGATTGGGCGTGGTTCATCGGGCAGCAGGTCGTGCTCGGCCCCGCGATCGGCCTCGCGATCTGCGTCGCGGGCGGCTGGCTCGTGCGGCGCGCCAGCGAGGCCGACTGGATGACGCAAGACTTCCGGCGACTGTCGGGGATGGCGCTCCCGCTGCTCGCGTTCGGGGTCGCCGAGGCGGCCGGGGGCAACGGGTTCCTCGCGGCCTTCGTCGGCGGGCTGGGCCTGGGTCACACCCAGCGCGACCAGATCGATGACCTCTACGCCTTCGTGGAGGCGGAGGGGCAGTTCCTGATGCTCCTCGTCTTCACGGCCCTGGGCGCGCTGTTGATCGGACCCGCCCTCGCTCGCGCCACCTGGCGATCGTGGCTCTACGTCGCGGCGAGCCTCACCGCCGTCCGCATGGTGCCCGTGGGCCTCTCCATGCTCGGCGCGCGGGCGCGTCTCGACACCACCTCTTTCCTGGGCTGGTTCGGTCCTCGTGGCCTCGCGTCACTCCTCTTCGCGCTCCTGTTGATCGAGGACGGGACCATGCCCCACCGAGACGAGGTGTTCGCCGTGGTCATCCTCACCGTCTTCGCCAGCGTCCTCCTGCACGGGCTCACCGCCGCGCCCCTGTCGAAGCTCTACGGCCGCCGCCTCCAGGAAGCCGAAGGTCTGATGGAGCACGAGGACGTCACCGAACACCCCTTGCGCGTCCGCGCGAGCGAGGATTGACGTGCACATTCGCACCCCGAGCGCCGGTCGGAGCGGCCACGTGCTAGTGCTGCCGTGGTGACAAATAAAGTGAATGGGTATGTGGTGGTGGTTTCACTCCGCGCCGACGTTCAGCCGTACCGCGGTGTGGACCGCGACCCCTGGGCGCCGCTGGTCGCTAGCGATGGCCAGTGGCGACTGCCGCCCGAGCTCGACTGGGAGCTGATGCTCGCGCGGTCGGGAGAGGCTCGGGGGTACTTCTCATTTCCCACTGTCACGGATCTGTCGATTGCGAAGCGACTCTTGGCGGCCGCGCGACCCGAGAAAGATCCCGAGCTGATCGCCATCTACTCCCCCTATCTGACCGAGGGTCTCGGGCGGGCGCCGTGGCCGCAAGAGGAAGCCGATTTCCTCGGCGTCGACGTCGTCGGTCTGGGAGAGTGGTCGCTGCTCGGAGCGCTTCAGTCGGACGGCGCACCTCCATCTGTGCGCCTGCCGAGCGGGCTGTTGAACTCGAACGGGCTGCTGCCTGACGCGACGCGATTGCCCGACGTCGTGCGGCACTACCGCTCGGCGGCGCGCGCCGGACACGTGGAGGAGCTGGCCGAGCCGGGGCAGCTCCCGATCGAACCCGTCAGCGTCTTCTCGGTCCGCTGAGCCGAGCTCAGAAGAGCGGGGCGGCTCCCGCGCACTCTTCGGCCCAGTCGCCGTAGTAGATCGGGTTGGTCACGACCTCGGTGTCGTTGATCGGGCCGAGCACGTCGCGCACGAGCACGAAGCGCACGAAGCGGCGCTCGGCCGGGAAGACGGGCAGCGTGATCGTGATCGCGAAGGGGTCGGACTCGTCGAGCTCGTAGCGCGAGTCGACCGGGAAGCCGTCGTCGTAGTCGACCTCCACGAACCACTCCGGGTCGGCGTCGTCGGCGTCGGTCCAGACCTCGAGGTTGTAGTGGCTGCTCCCGAACGACGACGAGGGGTTGTCGATGCGCACGCGGACCCGCATTTCGTCGCCCGCGTCGCTGACGCAGTCGCCCGCGCGCGCGTCGTGGAAGCGGCCGTCGCCGTCGACGTCGGCGCCGACGAACACGCGGGCCGCGTCCTCGTCCTCCACGATCATCACGTGCCCGCGCCGGACCGCGTCGATCACGATCGCGGTGCGCTGGTCGATGGTGGTGTCCGGGTCGGCGAGCGCCGCGGCCACGTCCTCGGTGTCGGGCAGCTCGGGGTCGACGCGGATCAGGTTCACGGCCAGCCCGAAGGTCGGCGACTCGAGCCCCGGGATGTCGCCGCCGCCGTGATGATGGTCGGCGCCCGCGGTGCCCGTCAGGCGCTGCCCGCTCGTCAGGCGTCGCTGCCAGAAGCGCCGCGCCTCGGCCGCGGAGTGCGCGCTGACCGCGCCGCCGCCCACGTCGTCGAGCGGGTTCGGCGGGATGCCCACCTCGACGCCGTCCGCGTCCAGGCTGTCCTCGGGGAAGGCGTGGATGAGCAGCTCGGGGTGGTTGATGATCGCGAGCCCGCCCGCCGCGTGCACGCTGTCGATCGTCATCTGGTAGTCCGACGCGCCCGAGACCGGCACGAGGTTGCCGGCCGCGAAGACCCAGCCGTTCGTGATGGCGGCCATGTTGTCGCTCACCACCTCGGTCGGGAAGAGCAGCGTCATGTGCCCGTCGCGGCTGCTCCACTCGGTGCCGCGGAGCGGCGTCGCGTAGCGGCTCATCGCGGCGTCGGCGAGCGGCGCGAACGCGGGATCGAACCACGCGTCGATGTTGTTGTGATCGGTGATGATCATGTCGCGCGCGTCGCGCTCGAGCGCCTCCGCGAGGAACGCGGTGATGCCCTCGCTCGTGTAGCAGTCGGCCTCCGGCCCCGTCGGCATCGTCGGCTCATCCGCGCAGGTGTGGAACCCGGTGGTGTGCAGGTGGCTCTGCATGAACACCCACCGCTCCTCCGAGGCGTCGCCGAGCTCCGTGTCGGGCTCGGGCTCGGGCGGCGGGCCGGCGTCGATGGGCCCGGCGTCGTCCGGCGCGGCGTCCGGCCCGAGCCCGCCGTCGTCCGAGATCGCGCCGTCGGCGCCGGCGTCGGAGGGGACCTGTTCGGCGTCGCAGCCGACGTGGAGGAGGCACAAGCCGAGGAGCACGCGAAAGAGAAGACCGTTCATCCTCCCAGAATCTCACGCCAGCCGCGCCGCGCCGACCCTTGTCGCCAACTGCGCTGATTCTGGCGCGAATGGGCTCAGCTGGACGTCCTCGGGTGAGTTGATTCTCGCGCGCAGAGGATCACGCTGGGCGTCATGTGGCTTCCGAAGAAGCTGGAGCGGGGGCGGCGCGGGGTCGGCCGGGACGGGCTGTGGGCGGACGGGGTGGAGATCGGCACATGGCTCGAGCTCGCCCGCTGGGACGAGCCGGTGGTCAACCTGCAGAGCTGCGAGGTGTGCGCCGACCCGGGCTGCGGGGGAATGTTCGTGGCGCCGCGGATCGCGAGCGGGCGCGTCCTGTTGCTGCCGCCCCTCGCCGAGCTCGAGGAGGAGCTGACCGAGGAGCGCTGGCCGGTGTATGCGTGCTCACCCACCGTGAACTCGCACGGCGTGATGGTCTTCGACGAGGACATCTTCCGACGCGTGATCCCGGAGCTGCCGCGCGCGGTGCCGCCGCTCACCCGGCGTGAGGTCGTCCGCTGCCTGCAGCTCGAGCTCGATCCCCTTCTCGGGCGCTTCCCCGCGCCGCCTCGCGCGGACCGAGCGCGCTTCGTCGCCGGACCGACCGAGTCCCTCGAGGACGCGCTCGACGCGCTCGACGCGCTCCTCGAGGAGTGGTCGCCGCGCCACGCGCCGGTCGAGCTCGCCCCGGACGAGGGCTCGGAGCCGCTCTGGTTCCACGCCGACGACCGCGACGTCTACCCGCTCGCGCGCACGCCCGAGGGGCTCCGGCCCCGGTTCGAGCCGGGGTGGGTCGCCAGCTAAATCACCGATTCGGGATATTGGTCTGTCCCAGTGAGCGTCATTGGTGCGTTCGAGTAGCCCAATATCATGCGATTGGTCTGCTTGAACCGGCCTGAACTGGGCCTTGTCCGTTGAACGCGCGCCTGGATTGGACCACGGTCTCTCCATGAACGCGCTCGGCATCGCGGTGCAAGCGGAGGGGGGCCCGCCCCTCTATCAGCAGCTGTTCGAACAGATCGCGGGGCGGATTCGTTCCGGCGCCTTCCCGGACGGCTACCGCCTGCCTCCGACCCGGGCGCTCGCGTCGCAGCTGGGGCTGCACCGCAACACCGTGGTGCGCGCCTACGCGGAGCTCGAGGCGGCGGGGTTCCTCACCTCGACGGTGGGCCGCGGCTCGTTCGTCAAGGCGCCGCGCTTCGCCGAGGACGCGCCGAGCGCGCCGGCGCCGCGGCGGGGGCTGCCGTGGCGGTCCATGGTGAGCGAGGCGGCGCGGGCCGAGCCGATGGAGCGCTTTCGCCGCGCGCGCCGTGCGTCGGTGCCGCGCGGCGCGGTGGACCTGACGCGCATGCAGCCGCCGGCGGAGATGCTCCCGGTCGATCTCTTCCGGCGCTGCGTCGAGCACGTGCTCCGCACCAGCGGGCCCAAGGCGCTCGGCTATGCGCCGAAGGAGGGCTTCCGCCGGCTGCGGGAGGCCATCGTCGAGGATCTCGCGCGGCTCGCCGTGCCCTGCGCGGCGGACGACGTGCTCGTCACGACCGGGAGTCAGCAGGGACTCGATCTCGTGGCCCGCGCGCTGCTCGGCCCGGGCGAGGTCGTGCTCACCCACGCCTCGACCTACTCGGGCGCGCTGCAGGTCTTCGCCGCCACGGGCGCGCACGTGGTGGGCGTGCCCAGCGATGAAGAGGGCCCCGACGTGGGCGCGCTGCGGCGGCTCGGCGCGCGGCGGCCGAAGGCGCTCTATCTCATGCCCAACCACGTCAACCCGACCGGGGCGTGCATGACGGCCGCGCGGCGAGAGGCGGTGCTGGACTGGGCCCGCGACGCGCAGGTCGCGGTGATCGAAGACGACTACGCCGCGGACCTCGAGCTGGACGACGCGCCCATCCCGCCCGCCATGCGCGCGCTCGACGCGGACGTCATCCACGTCGGCACGTTCAGCAAGCGGCTGATCCCCGCGCTCCGGATCGGCTACCTCGTGGTGCCGCCGTCCCTCGCGCCGTACCTGCTCGCGCTCAAGCACACGAGCGACCTCGGCAGCTCGGCGCTGACCCAGCTCGCGCTCGCGGAGCTGCTCGAGCGCGGCTACCTCGCGGCGCACCTCAACCGCCTCCGACCCTTCTACCGGGCGCGCCGTGACGCGCTCTGCGATGGGCTGCGTGCGCACCTCCCGCGCGACGTGCGGTGGCAACGACCCGTGCGGGGGTTGAGCGTGTGGCTGGAGCTGCCCGAGGAGGTCGACCCCGAGCGCGTGTTCGAGGAGGGTCTGGGGCGCGGCGTGCTCGTCGCGCCGGGGCGCCACTTCGCGGCGGACGAGGGGACGCGGCCGGGCCTGCGCCTCAACTTCTGCAGTGAGCCCGAGGACAGGCTGGCGCTGGGCGCGGAGCGAGTCGCGCAGGCCATCGAGGCCGTCCGCCAGGAGCCGCGCGCGGACGCCGCCGTCGTCGACGTGGTCTGAGCGGGTCTATTACAACAATCTAACATGACGCCGCCCGACCGGGCGGTGAAGGGACCCTTGCGTCCTTCTGGAGGAGCCATGAACGAGAGCACGTGGAAGACGAAGGTCGGCCTGGCCGAGATGCTGAAGGGCGGCGTCATCATGGACGTCGTGGACGCGGAGCAGGCGCGCATCGCCGAGGAGGCGGGCGCGGCCGCGGTGATGGCGCTCGAGCGGGTGCCGGCGCAGATCCGCGCGGAGGGGGGCGTCGCCCGGGCCAGCGATCCGGCGATGATCCGCGACATCCAGCGCGCGGTCTCGATCCCCGTGATGGCCAAGTGCCGCATCGGGCACCTCATGGAGGCGCGAATCCTCGAGGCGCTCGAGGTGGACTTCGTCGACGAGTCCGAGGTGCTCACCCCCGCGGATCAGGCACACCACATCGACAAACATGTTTTCCGCGTGCCCTTCGTCTGCGGCTGCACGGAGCTCGGCGAGGCGCTGCGCCGGATCGCGGAGGGCGCGGCGATGATCCGCACCAAGGGGGAAGCGGGCACGGGCGACGTGAGCCAGGCCGTGCGTCACCTGCGGGCGGTGCGGGCGCAGATCCGTCGGCTGCAGACCCTGGACGCGGAGCAGCTCGTCTCCGAGGCGCGCGACCTGGGCGCGCCGCTCGAGCTGGTGCGCTTCGTGGCGGCGGAGGGGAAGCTGCCCGTGCCTCGCTTCGCGGCGGGCGGCGTGGCCACGCCAGCGGACGCCGCGCTCTGCATGGCGCTGGGCGCCGAGTCGGTGTTCGTGGGGAGCGGCATCTTCCTCAGCGAGGATCCGGCCCGGCGCGCGCGCGCGGTGGTCGAGGCCGTCACCCACTGGCAGGACGCGGCGAAGCTCGCGGAGATCTCCACCGGGCTCGGCGAGGCGATGCGAGGGACCGAGAGCGCGCACCTGCCCGAGGGCGAGCGCCTGGCGCAGCGGGGGTGGTGATGCGCGTCGGCGTGCTCGCGCTGCAAGGTGGCTACGCGGCGCACGCGGCGCTCCTCCGGGCGCTCGGGCACGAGGTCGTCCTGGTGCGCGCGGCCGACCACGCCGACGGGCTCGACGGCCTCGTGCTCCCGGGCGGGGAGAGCAGCGCGCAGCTGCGTCTCCTCGACGCGGAGCTCGAGGCGGCGCTCCACGCCCACGTCCGCGCGGGCCTCCCGGTCCTGGCGACCTGCGCCGGGCTCGTGCTCGCGGCCACACGCGTCGCGCCGTCCCAGCGCGCGTTCGGGTGGCTCGACGTGGACGTGGAGCGCAACGGGTGGGGGCGACAGCTCCACAGCGCCGAGGCGCGCGCCGATGACGGCACCCCGCTGACCCTCATCCGCGCGCCGCGCATCCGTCGCGTGGGGAGCGGCGTCGAGGTCATGCGCAGCCTCCGCGGCGAGCCCGTCCTGGTTCGCGCCGGGCGCGTGGTCGGCGCGACCTTTCACCCCGAGCTCGACGGGGATCCCTGGCTGCACATCGAGGCGTTCACCTCGCGTTGACATCGCCGCGGCGCGCTGCTTCGATGCGCGCATGGGGGATCTCGTGTTTCCGTTGCTGAGCGGCGTAGAGCCCCACTTCGCCAGCGCGGGCGCGCGCGTCTGGGTCGTGGAGCCGCTCGGCCTCGTCAGCGAGCTGTTCGGCCACGTCACCATGGCGGACGCCCGGCTGCTGTCCCACACCGCCTCCGACGCCGCGCTGGCCCTGCATGAAGGCGGCGAGGGCCTCCGCTTCATGCACGACTGGCGGGGCATCGAGACCTACGAGTCGGGCGCCCGCCGCGAGCTCGTCGACTGGGGGCGCCGCCTGGGTCGCGATCGCATGGCCCAGATCGACATCCTCATGGCTCCCTCCAATCGCCTGGTGCGCATGGGCATCACCGTCGGGGTCACCGCGATGGCCGTGCTCGGCGTCCCCATCGCCATCCACGAGTCCGTCGAGGCGATGCACGCCGCCGGCTCCCGCAAGCGCCGCCCTCACCCGCGCGCGCGCGGCTGACGCGATCAGTACAGGCCGGGAGGGGGCTTGCCCGTCTCGACGAAGCGGCCGGCGACCTCGGCGACGCGGCCGAAGAAGCGCTCGGGGCGACGGGGGACGCAGAGGGTGACGGCCGCCGCGCGGTAGAGGTCGCGTGCGTCGGGATCCGCGGCCTCCAGTCGCTGGCAGGCCTCGGTCGTCTTGACCGCGTGGGCCGCGAAGATCGGGCGCACGAACGCGTCCGCGAGCGCGAAGGGTCGCAGGACGGAGTAGAAGTCCCGCGCCTCGATCGCCCCGAGGGCCGCGCTCGGATCGCGCGCCGCCAGCGCCGCGTCGAGATCGGCGCCCTCGCGCGCGACGGGTGGGTCTCCGTCGGCGGCCCGCAGCTTGCCGACGAAGCCCGCGCTCTGCACCGCGAAGCGCGCGGCCAGGTGTGGAGGCGGCATCAGCGCGAGCGCGGCGTCGGCGAACGTGAGCGCGTGGCTGACGTCGAGGACGGTCACCGGGGCGTCCAGCCGGCGCTCCCACGAGGCGTCGAAGCGCCGCAGCCGCTCGGCCGCCGCGCGCGCAGACAGCCGGAGGAGAGCGCGCGGGTCGACCCCGGCGCGGAGCCGCGCGAGGCAGCCCTCGACCGCCCGCGCCTCCGAGGCGAGGACCTCTTCTACGTAGGCGAGATCTGCCTCCGCTCCGCCCGGTGCCTCGGCCTCCCGCACGCCGCGGTGCGTCGCCGACCAGCCGGGCAGGGCGCTGTCCCGCGTCGCCCAGGAGAGCGACACCACGAGCGCGCCGATCACGTCCTCGGCCAGCGCGGGGAAGCGCGCGACGAGCTGCGACGCCTCGAACGCGTAGATCGCGCCGTGGCCGTAGTCGGTCAGATCCTCCGAGAGCCACGGGAGCAAGGCGTCCGCGTACAGGCTCGCTCGCCCCGCCGGGCGCTGCGCGAGGTGCCGCGCGATGGCCTCGGCGTCCGTGCGCCGCTCCTCGCGCAGCGCGGCGAGCAGATCGCCCGCGCTCCCGCTGCGCGCTGTCGCGGGCTCGCGCTCGGGCGCGTGCAAGAGCGGCTCGGCGACGTGCGCGCTCAGCGCGGCGAAGCCCGCCGCGTCGACCCAGGGCGCCGCCTCCGCGATCAGCGCGAGCCCGTGCTCGAAGCCCCAGGGCGCGCGCCGCGCGGCGTCGCTCGCGAGGATCTCGATGGCCGGGTCGAGCGAGCCCGCGAGCGCTTCGAGCCGGAGCGCGTCGCGCATCACGCTGCCCATCGAGCCTTCGAGCAGCGACGCGCGCATCGACGTGTCCAGCCGCGCTCGCTCTCGCTCGGGATCGACGCGGGTGTCGACGCGGAGCCGCCCCGCCTCGACCCACGCGGGGTACCGCCGCACCGGCTCGCCGCCGAAGAGGCAGTCGCCGGACGCGAGGTCGAACTTCCAGTTGTGCCAGCAGCAGGTGAGGACGCCGTCGCGGACCTCCCCCTGTGAGAGCGGGTAGCCCTCGTGCGGGCAGCGGTCGTCGAGCACGTGCAGCGCGTCGCCTCGCCGCACGCACACGAAGCGTCGCCCGTCCGGCGCCTTGCGGAGGGTCGCGGCGCCCTCGGCGATCCCGTCCACCGATCCCAGATCCACGTCTTCCATGTCCGAACCGTGGCAGCTGTGGCCGGCCGCGTCCCCCGCCGCTCCCGTGGATCGGAGCGGCTCCAATCAGCGAGAGCGTCAGTCCGGCAGGAGCGGCTCGACCGCGCGGAGCTCCGCGTCGCAGCGCTCACGCCAGCGGGCCAGCGAGTGGGCCGGGGCGGCGCTCGCGACCGAGGCGCAGCTGCCGAAGGCGTCGAGCGCGCGGAGCCAGAGGGGCTGGGCCGCCTGCTCCATGGCCGCGCGGAACGCGCGCACGCGCTCGGGATCCTCGGCGAAGGCGTGCGGGGTCTCGATCCCGCGGAGGTCCAGGGCGAAGCGCGAGTACGCGAGGCCGAGCAGGAACGAGGCGACGACGGAGTGCTCCGGGCGACCCGCGCGTGCGGGCTCGAGCGCGCGCTGGGCGGCCCCGATGATCTCGGCCCGGCGACGCATCCAGCCGCCCAGCTCTTCGTCGGCCCAGCTCTCGACCTCCCAGGCCTCACCGGTTGGGGGGCGCGGGCTCGGCATCGTCAACGCGGCCTCCGCGCGGTCCCACCCCGCCGCGAGCGCGGGGTCGCTCGGACTCACCTCGAGCGGGAGGCGCGGGAGCGGGATGCCCGCGATCCGGACCTCGCCCTCTCCATCTTCGGCGAGCTCGTCCGCGAGGCTCGGCGGCGGGGTCGGCGGCGGCCGCCCCCCACAGGCCGACAAAACGGCTACCATCATCCACACCCGCCACCTCATGGCGCCACCTCCGCGACCGGCGTCGGGATCGTCGCAACGCCGGCTCGGCGGGCTTGGTACCACGGGCGCGGTTCGGCCGCTCCTCATACGCGCGTCGGCGCCAGCGCGGCCAGCTGCCAGCGCTGGACGTGGAGGCTCAGCTCGGCCTTCACGAGCTGGTCTCGGGTCTGGGAGGTGACGATCGAGCCGGTGAGCACGACGCCCATCCCGAGCACGAGCAGGAGCGCGTAGACGGAGGAGACCAGCTGCACCGAGCCAGAGGCGATCACCAGCGCGCCGCCCTCGACCGCGTAGCCGCCCGGGATGCCTCCCGCGAAGAAGAGGAGCGTGGTGCCGAGGAGGAGCACCACCGCGCTGCCGACCGCGATCCATCGCTTCACGCCGTCCAGATGGAGCGCGTACGCGGCGGTGTTGCTCCCCAGCACCGCGGGCGTCAGGAAGAGCGGCCCGAAGATCGACGCGGTCGCCGCGATGCCCAGGTTGCTGAAGAGCATCGCCACCATGGCGTATCGCTGCGGCCGCTCCTTGGCGCGCGTGCACATCAGCGACGCGACGAACGCGACGCCGACCCCCACGTACAGCCACACGATCGGCCACGGCTCACGAATGCCGGCCCAGATCATGAACGGCAGGTAGACGAACATGCTCGCGTAGGCGCCCATCGCGGCGCGCGCGACCTTGCGGAGCCGATCGTCCAGCTCGCGCTGATGCCGCTCCCGGACCTCCTGCGGCACGGTGCGCGGCGGGGTCGACATGACCTCCACCAGCGCCCCGAGCGCGGCCTGGTTGGTCGGATCGAGGGCGAGCGCGCGCCCGAGCTCTCGGAGGATCTCCTCCCGCACCGGACGGTCGTCGGGGTCGGTGCGCAGCTCCTCGAGCGCGTCGTGCGCCGCCTCCGCGTGCCGCCGCGCGAGCTTCCGGCGCTGCTCCTCCTCCTGCTCGCCGTCGAGGTAGCGCTCGATGGCGCGTTGCAGGGCGCGCGCGCTCGGAAAGCGCTCCTCCGCGTGGCGATCCACGGCGCGGACCACGATCGCCTCGAGCTCGGGCGGCACGTACGCGCCAGGCGCCCGGCTCGACGGTCGCGCGTCCAGCCGCCCGATGGTCGACGCGTAGCGCGCCTCGGGCGTGTCTCCCGCGTGGAGCGGGGTCAGCGTGAGCAGCTCGAACAGGATCGCGCCCAGCGCATACACGTCGCTCGCCGGCGAGAGCTTGTCGTGGAAGCCGTGGACCTGCTCGGGCGGCATGTAGCCGGGCGTCCCGAACACCACGCCCGGCCGGGTCATCTCGTCGTCGAAGCCCTTCGGGCGCTCGCTCTCCTCCGCGCTCGGATCGCGCCCGGCGAGACCCCAGTCGAGCACGTAGACCTCACCGTACTCACCGAACATGATGTTCGCCGGCTTGAGATCGCGGTGCAAGATGCCTCTCTCGTGTGCATAGTCGACGGCCAGGCAGACGCGTCCGAACGCCTCGAGCAGGCGGCGCCGCGACCAGTGCACCGCGCTGTCCTGGTCTCCCCCTTGGAGTCGACGCAAGAGCGTCGCGAGGGTGACCCCGCGCACGCGCTGCATCGTGAAGTAGACGCCGAGCTCGTCGTGCGTCGCGAGGTCGTGGACCGGCACCACCGACGGGTGCTCGAGCTGCCCCTGGATGCGCGCCTCGCGGACGAAGCGCGCAAGGCCCTCGCGCGGGTCGGACCCCGGATCCCGCAGCACCTTGAGCGCGATCGGTCGGCCGATCTGTCGGTCGACGCAGAGGAGCACCGTCCCGACCCCGCCCCGGCCTAGCTCCTCCTGCACCTCGTACCGCTCCTGATCGGCCTCGAGCAGCGGCGCATCGAAGGGCACCGGTCCGGTCCCTCCATCGACGATCGTGTCCATCTCGCCCATGCCTCATCTTCGCATGGCAGGCTCTCGTCGTGACCGTCCGCCTCGTCTCCGGCGCGCCCGCCTCCGCGTCGGCGCTCTCCGCGCTCTACGCATCCGTCGGCTGGAGCGCCCACGCCGAGGATCCGGCCAGGCTGCGGCGCGCGATCGACGCCTCCACGTACGTGTGCACCGCCTGGGAGGGCGACGACCTCGTGGGCCTGCTCCGCGCGAGCTCCGACGAGGTCTACCTCTGCTTCATCCACGACCTGCTCGTCGCGCCCACGCAACAGCGCCGCGGCGTCGGTCGCCGCCTCGTCGAGCGCTGCCTCGAGGCCCACCCGGACGTCGCGCGCTTCACCCTCCTGACCGACGCCGCGCCCGGGCCCATCGGCTTCTACCGCGCGCTCGGCTTCGACCTCATCGGCGACGACGAGCCGCGCCTGGCCGCGCTCATCCGCGCGCGGGGGTGACGCGCTTCTCGACTCCAGTCGCGAGCCGCGGTGCCGTATGCTGTCGAGGTGAGCGAGGCCGGGATCTGGTTCGGGCGCGAAGGCGACGTCTTCTGGGCCTATGTCCACGGGGACTTCACGGACGAGGCCTTCGCTGGCTACCTCGCCGCGCTCCAGGCCGCCTTCGCGCCGACCGATCGTCCCTCCGCGATGTTCACGGTCGCGCACTCCCCGCGCATGCCCAGCGCCTCGCACCGCAAGGCGCTCGCGGAGCTGGCCGAGTCCGAGCTCGGTCCGCGGCTCCAGCGTCACGCCATCGTCTCCAACTCGGCGATCGCGCAGGGGGTCGTCACGGCCCTGAGCTGGCTCTCGCGCAAGCCCTACGAGGAGAAGATCTTCCGCACCCCGACCGACGCGATCGCCTGGCTCCGGGAGCGTCACCCGCACGTCGGCGAGGGGCTCTGGTCGAACATCTCCGCGCGCGTGCCCGCGTCTTCGCGGTTCGAAGGAGGGCGCTGAGCCCAGCCTCGTGTCCTCACGAGGCCCGCGCGAGGGCGTCGTGGAATGCTGGGCGCAGCGCCCGGATGCCCTCTACGTGATGGCGGCCGGGGAAGGTCCGGTTGGTGAGGAGCGCGACGGTGACCGCGCGGTCCAGATCGATCCAGAGCGAGCAGCCCGTGAAGCCGAGGTGACCGAACGCGCGGCCGCAACCCAGGAGGGCGCCGAAGCTCGAGCGCGGTCCGGTCGGCACGTCGAACCCGAGGCCGCGCGGGGGGCCCTCGTCCGCCGGATCGATCGACAAGAACTCCGCCGAGCCGATCGCGCCCGTGCGCCACGCCTCGCCCATCTCCGCGACGGCGCGCGCGGTCGCGAACACCCCCGCGTGACCGGCGACGCCGCCGAGCGCGAAGGCGTTGTCGTCGTCGACCTGCCCGGGGTCCGGCGCCCGCGGCTGCGGCGGGACCGTGTAGAGCGACTCCTGCCCCGGCGCCGGCTCGCGCGGCCGCGTCGTCCCGGTCGGCAGCACGTGTCGGCCCTCGAGCCAGGGGCCCGCGTAGCCGAGGTCGGCGATCCCGAGCGGCTCCCAGACGCGGGTACGGCACGCCTTCGCGAGATCACCGGTGATCGCCTCCACCATCGCGCCGAGCGCGAGGAAGCCGAGGTCGGAGTAGACGCGACGGCCGGGGCGCTCGAGCTTCGCGTCGAAGACCCCCTCCCTCACGTCGCCGGCGAGAAAGAGCGGCGCCCAGGCCGGCAGCCCCGAGCGGTGCCCCAGCAGCTCGCGGATCGTGACACGATCTTTGCCATGCCGCGCGAAGGCGGGCAGGTGCGTCGCGACCGGGTCGTCGAGCCCGAGCGCGCCTTCGGCCACCAGCGCCGCGATCACGCTCGTCGTCGCGACCACCTTCGTGACCGACGCGACGTCGAAGACGCTGTCGGGCGCGGCGCCGAACGCCGCCTCGTAGACGCACGCCCCCTCGACGAAGGCGCACGCCGAGGCGGCGGGCGGATCGCCGCGCTCCACGGCGCGGGCGAGGACCTCGTCCGGGGTCACGCCCACCACCAGAGCGCCGCGCCAGCGAGCGACAGCGCGGCGAGCTGCACGGTCGCGGCGATCGCAGCCCCGCGGAGGAGGCGCGGCCGCGCTTTGGCGAGGTAGGCGAGCCCGAGGCCCGGGAAGCCGCCCACCGCTCCGATCAACAGGCCCCCGACGAAGTCGGAGCCGCGCGCCTCGGCGTCGCCCTCGCGGATCTCCACCTGGGTCAGCAGCAGCACCGCGGGCGCGGCCAGGAAGATCGTGGTCAGGAAGAAGCCCGGCCAGCCGACGCTCTCCTGCAGGAAGCCCGAGAAGCCGCCCAGCACGCGGCCCGGCACCGTCATCAGGCTCGAGAAGAGGGCGTACTGCATCGCCGTGAAGCGCTTGTTGCAGAGCGTCATGAGGAAGGCGACGAAGGCCGCCGTGCCCATGCCGTTCAGGAGGTGGTCGACCGTGATCGCGACCGTCATGAGCGCGTAGTCTTTCCCGACGTACGCGAGCCAGCAGTAGAAGAGGTTGGCTATCGCCTGCGCGATCCCGAACACGATCAACGCGCGTCGCAGCCCCCACTTCGCGACCAGGCCGCCGCCGAGGAGCGAGCCGACGATCGTCGCCGCGAGGCCGAGGCCCTTGAAGACCGCGCCGACCTCGCTCCGCGAGAAGCCGGTGTCCATCAGGAACGGGATGAGGAAGTGGCCGGCGACCACGTCACCTGCTTTGTAGAGCATGATGATCGCGAGGTAGACGACGATGTCGCGCCGGGTCACCACCTCCTCGATGGGCCCCCACACCGCGGCGAAGAGGCTCTCGGGCGCCTTCGCCTGCACTTCCGCCTCCGGCGACAGGAGCGTGGTGAGGATGCCGACCCCCATCAGCCCCGCGAGGATCCAGTAGACCGTCGACCAGGGCACGTAGTCGCTCAGGATGAGCGCGCCCGCGCCGGCCGCGATGAGCGCGCCCCGATACGCGGCGACGAAGATCGCGGTGCCGCTCGCGCGCTCCTCCTTGGGCAGGAGATCCGTCCGGTAGGCGTCGATGGCGATGTCCTGCGACGCGCTGAAGAACGCGGTCCAGAAGGCGAGCCCGGCCACCATCCACGGCGCGGCCGCGGGGTCGAAGCTGCCCATCACGCCGACGCTGACCAGGATCACCAGCTGCGTCAGGAGCATCCAGCCGCGCCGCCGCCCGCCCCAGAAGAGCGAGAAGCGGTCCATCACGGGCGCCCAGACGAACTTGAAGTTGAACGGCAGGTGCACGAGCCCGAAGAGCCCGATGGTGGCCATGTCGACCTGATAGGTCGCGAGCCACGCGGTCATCGTGCTGCCCGTCAGCGGGTTCGGCAGCCCGGACGAGAAGCCGAGCCCGATCATCAGCGCGAGCCGCGGATCGCGGAACGCGTCCCAGAACGACGGCTTCTTCCCGGGCTGGCTCACCTTCCGCGCATCCTGATCCGCCGCTCTCCGCCTCCCAAGTTTCCCGCTACGATCATGACGTGGAGGTCATCCGGCTTCACTTCTCGTGCGCCATCCCCGTGGGCCACCGCGTGCGGATCCGCTGGTATCTGACGCCGCGCGGCGGCGCGGGGCCGATGCTGCGCCGACCCAAGCAGCCGGTGATCGAGGACCTCGACACCGAGATCCTCCACGCGCCCGGCTGGGCGCTCCACGCGATGGGCGACGACGGCGTGCGCGAGCTGTCGCAGCTGCTCGAGGAGCCGCCGGACACCCTGCGGCTCGAGCGCACCCTGCTCGGGCGCGTGATCGCGTGCACGGTGGTGTCGATGCCCGCGAACGGCGCCTTCCCGCTGCAGACGCGGCTGGTCGTGAAGCCCGAGCCCGAGTCGTCGCCGTACCGTTGATCCGCGCGTCCGTGGTATCCCATGAGGATGCGTTTCGCGTCGGCGCTGGCCGTCCTGCTCGCCTTCGTCGGCTGCGACGACGGGCTCGAGCCGCTCCGGCCCGGGGCGCCCGACGCGGGCGAGATCCCGGAGGGCTGCGAGGACCTCTTCCCCGCGGTGCGCGTCTTCGCCACCAGCTGCGCGGTCAGCGGCGCCTGCCACGTGCCCGGCGGCCAGTACCCGGACCTCAGCCGGGAGGGCATGCGCACCCTCGTCGGCGCTCCCAGTCGCGTGATGGACGGGCAGACGCTCGTCGTCGCGAACGACCCCGAGGCGAGCTTCCTCTTCCGCAAGGTCTCCGGCACCCAGGGCGAAGACGGCGGGCGGCTGATGCCGATCGGCACCGACGAGCCCATCGACGCCGTGTCCACGATTCGTGCGTGGATCGAGGCGGGCGCGCCGAGCCAGTGCGACGGTGAGCCACCGGTCGAGCCGATCCCCGTGGACCCGAACACGCTCGACCCGGGCGCGCTCTTCACCTGCACCGACCCCGCCGTCGGCTCCCCCGCGCGCCTGCGCCGCGTGGAGCGCGCGGCCTGGACCCACAGCGCCGGGCAGACGCTCGGCTCGACCGCGCACGACAACCCCTTCCACGCGCCCGAGGGTGACTACTCCACCTACGCCGAGGGCGTGACCATCGACCCGGCCACGCTCGACCTCTACCTGCTCGTGGTGCCCGAGGCGTCCCGCTTCTGGCGCGCGCGCGACGTGCACCCGCGGCAGTACGCGACCTACGCGGACGGCGAGCTGCGCTGCATGTTCTCGGACGCCGAGCCCGACGACGCGTGCGTCGACTACTACGTCGACAAGCTCCTGCGCGTGGGGACCCTGTTCCGCGCCCCGAGCGACGGCGAGCGCGCGCGGCTTCGCGCCTTCTTGGTGGAGAGCCTCGCGGCGGAGACCGACCCCGCCGAGCGGCCCGAGACCTTGCAGCACGTGGCCTCCGCGGCGTGGCTCGCGAGCGGCGCGCTCTTCCGCCCGGAGCTCGGCGGGGCGCCCGACGCGGACGGTCGCCGTCGCCTCACCGATGACGAGCTGGCGCTCTCGCTCGGCGCCGTCCTCAGCACGCACCCGCCTGGCTCCTCGATCCCGAACTGGGGCGACGACCGCCCTGGAGACCCGGACGGCTCGATGCCCGAGCACGGCTGGCTCGGTCAGATCCGCCTCGCGGCCGACGACGGCTCCATCCAGGACGCCGAGGTGATGCGCACGCTGCTGCGCACCTACCGAGGCGGCGTCGACGTCGACCGGCGCGATCTGGCCACCGACTACGACGGCCGCGACACGCCCTCGCGCGGAGAGCACTGGCTCGCGCCGCGCGTCGCCGGCTTCTTCCGCGAGTTCTTCGACTACGCCGACGCGATCACGGTCTTCAAGGACACGCCGTCGGCCACCAGCGCGTGGGAGGGCGTCTCGAGCGTCGACCGCAGCTACTCGAACCTCCAGGGCGGCTACTACGGCTACGAGTCCAACCTTGTCCAGCAGCTCGACGACACCATCGCGCGCGCGGTGCTCGACGCGGAGACGGGCGGCGGCGACGTCTACCGCGCGCTCCTCACGACGCGCACCTGGCGGCTCCCCTCGAACCTCGCCGACACGAACGGGGTCTCCTGCGCCAGCTCGGACGACTGCACCGAGATGGGCTTCACCCGCTGTCAGGCGGACGTTGGCCTCTGCGCGGGCAGCATCAGCAACAACACCGTCTCGCACCACCGCGTCTACGGCATGGAGTCGAACGTGCCCGCGACCCAGGAGGGCCGCTGGGTCACGATGCCCGAGGACGCGCGCGCGGGCGTGCTCACCCACCCCGCCTGGCTCTCGGCGCACGGCGGCAACTTCGAGGACGACGGCAGCGCGATCCGGCGCGGCCGCTGGATCCGCGAGCACCTCTACTGCGAGACCGTGCCCGGGCTCGACCTGGTCCGCGTCGAAGCGCAACTCATCCCCAGCGCCCCGGAGCTGCGCGCGCGCGACCGGGTCGAGATGAGCATCGAGCGCAACGACACGTGCATGGGTTGCCATCGCTTGATGAACTCGCTCGGCATGCCGTTCGAGACCTACAACCACGCGGGCTTCCCCCGGGCCGACGACCACGGGCAGCCTCCGACGGGCCACAGCGTCATCGACGTCGCGCCCGATCCGTCCCTCGAGGGCGAGGTGGACGACGCCATCGCCCTGACCCGCATGCTCGCCGACTCGCCCTACGCGCGGCGCTGCTTCATCCGGCACGTCTTCCGCTACTTCATGGGCCGCGACGAGACCCTCGCCGACGCGTGCACGCTGACCGCGATGGAGACCGCCTTCGAGGGCGGCTCCTTCTTCGACATGCTCGAGGCGCTCGTGACGAGCGACTCGTTCCTCTACCGGACCGTCGCGGAAGGAGGTGCCCCGTGAAGCGCCGCGACTGGCTCCGCGCGATCGGCATCGGGGGCGCGGGCGCGACCCTGCTCGGCCCGCTGCTCTCTCGCTTCGCACGAGCCGGCGAGACGCCGCCGTGCCGCTTCGTCTTCGTGGTGGAGGGCAACGGCTACGAGCCGATCACCGTGCTCGCGGACGAGGCGCGCGCCTCGCTCGACGCGTCGATGAGCGAGCCGCTCGGCGACGCGCGCTGGTGGTACCGCCGCTACGCGCACGAGTCGCCGATGGTCGTCGAGGGGAGCTCCTTCGACACCGCGCCCGCCATGGCCGCCATCGCGGCCGACCCCGCGGTCGCGGCCCAGACCGCCGTCGTGCTCGGGCTCTCCTCGCGCATCGCGGGCGGCGGTCACTCCGCCTTCCACGGCGCGCTCTCCTCGGCCCGCACCATCGCCGGCGTGCCCGGCGGCCAGACCATCGACGCGTACCTCGCCTCGCTCGCGCAGGTCCGCGGCGCCACGCCCTACGACGCGGTGCGGCTCGGCGTCTCGCAGAGCCAGGGTGAGCCGCTCGACTTCGGCACCTGCGCGTTCGACCGCGGGCGCGCGGCGCCGCTCATCCTCCAGCCCACCGCCGCCTACGCCGCGCTCTTCGGCTCCGTCGGCTCGGCGGAGGGGCGCGCGAGCTTCATGAAGCGCCGCTCGCTCCTCGACTTCGCGAGCCGCGACGTGGACGCCACCCTGGGCGCGTTCCCGGGCAACAGCGCCGAGCGCGCCAAGCTCGAGACCTACCTCGCGTCCATCGAGGAGCTGACCGCGCGGCACGAGCGGGTCGTCGGCCTGGCCCCGCAGCTCGAGGCCGCCCAGCCGCCCGCCCCGGCCGACAACCCGCTCTACGGCACCGACGACCCGCTCGACCGCTTCCGCGCGCAGCTCCAGCTCGCCACCGCCGCGTTCAAGGGCGAGCTCACCCGGGTCGCCGTCGTGGGCTGCGGCACGGGAGGCGCCTTCAGCCTTCTCTACCCGACGGTGAACGCCTCCGTCGCGCGGCACGACATGCAGCACGGCTCCGCGAGCGACGCGGGCCTGCGCGCCAACGTGCACGAGGTGGCCCGCCTCCAGCTCGAGGCGATCGCGGCCATGGCGAGCGAGCTGGCCGCGACC
>SHBB01000249.1 GCA_004213565.1 Sandaracinaceae bacterium | reverse complement strand
TCGACGACCTCGCGGACGAGATCGACGGAGAGGTCTGGGTCGGCGGCCCCGTCGCGCCCGACACCGGCTGGGTCCTGTTCGACCCGACCAGCGGCGAGACCGACGAGGTCGACGCGCTCCGGATCGCCCCCCGCGTGGCGGTCAGCGCGTCGCGCATCTTCCTCGAGCAGATCGCCGAGGGCGGCGGCCCCGAGCGCTACGCCGTCCTCCTCGGCTACGCGGGCTGGGGCCCCGACCAGCTGGACGACGAGCTCCGCGAGGGCAGCTGGATCCCGATCGACATCGACCCGAAGATCATCTTCGACCTGCCCCCCGAGGAGCGCTGGTCGGCCGCGCTCGCGACGCTGGGCATCGATCCGGCTCGCTTCGGTCGGCTCGGCGTGGCCGAGGCCTGACTTGGACTACTTGGTCACATTCACGACGGCCCTCGCTCGTTCAGCGACTCCGGGCACGTCGCTCCTCTTCGAAGGGGCTGAAAGCCCCTCCTTCATCGTCGCGTCGCGCCCGACATGTGGCCAAGTAGTCCTTGCCCCGGCGTGGTAAGAGCCGCGCATGACCGAAGGCAAGACCGCGCGGGCGTCCTACACCGAGATGACGGAGCTGGTGCTCCCGCAGCACGGCAACGTGCTCGGCTCGGCGTTCGGCGGGACGGTGCTCGCCTGGATCGACGTGTGCGGGGCCATCGCGGCGCAGCGCCACTGCAACCGCGTCGCGGTGACGGCGGCGATCGACGAGGTGAACTTCCTCGCCCCGATCACGGTGGGCGACGTCGTGGTGCTCTCGGCGCGCGTCAACGCAGCGTTCCGTACCTCGATGGAGGTCGAGGTGGAGGTCAAGGTCGAGGACGCGATGACGGGCCACCGCCGCCGCTGCGTCGACGCGTTCATGACCTTCGTCGCGGTCGGCGAGGACCGGAAGCCCTGCGCCGTGCCCGCGCTCATCGGCGAGAGCGCCGAGGACGAGCGCCGGCGGGCCGAGGCCGAGGCGCGCCGGGCGCATCGCCTGTCCAAGCGCTGATCAGCCGCCCACGTAGTGCTCGAGCACGACCTGGCCCGTCGGGTAGCTCGAGCCGCGCGGCTCGGGCGTGACCATGATCCGGAAGTTGTCGTGCGGGGTGATCGTGGTCAGGCGGCCGCGCCGATCGTCGGCGTCGTAGTGGAGCCGACCGGCGAGCACCGGAGTCCCGCCCGCTGGCGCGATCCAGACGTGGTAGGTCTCGAAGCCCGCGCCGAGCCGGTTGGGCGGCGGCAGGTGCTGCACGTCGAGGTCGACGCGGCGGTTGTCGCCGGCGACGCTCGCGATCTGAAGCTGCGCGTCGGTCCCGGCCGCCTGGCCGCGCCCCAAAAGGTGATAGCTCGAGCCGCCGCAGCCCACGAGGGCGAACAGGGCGGCGGCGAGCAGGCTGTGGCGAATCGTCTTCATGCTTCTTGCCAGGGCAAGCGTCGTACCGGCGTCGCGCCCCTGCGCGCGGGACTCGAGAGATCGAGGCAGCGCGACACGTACGCGCGCATCCGTCCCGCCTCGTGGTATCGCTTCGTGCGATGACGGAGGAGAACGAGGGCCGTGGCGGCCGCTGGGGGCTGTTCCTCCTCGCGCTCTTCGTCGGGCTGCCGCTCCTCGCGCTCTGTGGCCTGACGGTGCTCGGGCCTCCGTCGCCGGAGACGATGGTCTTCACCTTCGCGGTGACGGCGATGGTGGTCGGCGGGCTGATGGCGCCCTGGTCCCCCAGGCTCGCCTGGGGCGCGCGGCTAGGCTTCGTCGCGCTCTTCCTCGTGGTGGTCTGGCGGGTGTTCAGCGCGGACGCGGGCCGGACCGTCCGCGCCTACACGGTCGACGCCGGCAGCCCCGCGCTGGCCAGCGGCCGGCTGCTCGACACGATCGTGCCCGAGCGAGACGTGGCGATCGGCGGCACGCTCTTCCTCCAGGCGATGGGGCAGATGGGCCCGCCCGAGCCCGGGCTGCTCGACGCGCTGCGCGACGGCTACGCGCGCATGCGCCTCGACCAGGGCCCCGTGCCGTCGTCGACGGTCTCGACCTTCGTGATGGGTCAGACCCCGGAGGACCACACCGTCTTCCGCGTCGCGCCCGCGGATCGCTTCAACCCGCCCGAGGCGGTGGTGCTCTTCCTTCACGGCTCGATGGGCAACATCACCGTCGCGTGCTGGCAGGTGGCGCAGGCCGCGAACCCGGTCGGGCTCGACGTGATCTGTCCCTCGACGGACTGGCGGGCGGAGTGGGAGGGCGAAGAAGGTCAGGCCATCGTGCAGGCCGCCCTCGCGCGGCTGCGCTCCGAGAACGTGCGGCGGGTCTATCTCGCGGGGCTCAGCCGCGGGGGCATCGGCATCAGCCGCATGGCGCGCGACCTCGACGTGGAGGGGATCATCCTCATCAGCGGGGCCTCGTCGCGCGCTCGGCCCAAGCGCGTGCCCACGCTGGTCCTCCAGGGGCGGCGCGATCCGCGCACGCCGCCCGCGCCGGCCCGGCAGTACGCCCGCGCGGTGGGCGCGACCTACCGCGAGCACCCGGAGGCCGGGCACTGGATGCTGCTCAGCCACCACGAGTGGTTCGAGAGCGAGCTGCGCCGCTGGCTCGCCTATCGCGAGGGGCTGGGTGACGTTCACGGGTCCGGGGCTGCGGAAGCTCCGACCGGGGATAACTGAGGGCTCATGGGTTGCGCCATCGGATGCCTCGCGCTCGCGTTCCCACGCGTCGCGCTCGTGCTGGTCTGGCTGCTCGGGCCGGACGCCTACCTGTCCCGCGCCTTCCCGGGGCTGCTCTGGCTGATCCTCGGCTTCCTGTTCCTGCCGCTCACCACGCTCGCCTTCGCGTTCGCCAGCAACTCCATCGGCCCGATGAACGACGTGACGCCCTTCGGGTGGCTCCTGGTCATCCTCGCGCTGCTCGTCGACCTGGGGCTGCTCGGCGGCGGCGGGCGGGCCGCGCGCAGGCGTCGAGAAGACGCGGACTGACCGCTTCGGCGGGTCGACGCAAGGTTCGCAACGGCGTCACCGCTTCGATATGCTCCGCCGTCGTGGGGGGACACTCCGACTCCGACGACGCGCGTCTCCTCGCGTTCGCGCGCCGCCTGCAAGCGTTCCAGACCTTCGACGAGCTCATCGACGAGCTCTGCAACGAGGTGCGGGCCGCCGTCGGGTACTCGACCGCGTGGCTCGCCATCTTCGACGAGAGCGGGGAACGGGTGCGCATCATGGCCATCCAGGGGGACATGGCGGAGCGCGTCTGGGAGCGCGCGGCCGTGATCCCCGTGTCCGGCGATCCCTACATGGAGCGCATCCGCGACGACCGCACCGTGCAGATCGTGGAGGACGCGCAGGTCGCCGATGACGTGAACCGCGACATCGTCACCGCGCTCGGGAATCGCACGATCGTCAACGTGCCGCTCACCCTCATCGACCGCCCGTTCGGCGCGATCGGGACGGGCACCTTCGGCGACGAGGGCGTCCGCGTTCCGTCGCGGGCGGACCTCGCGTATCTCGAGGCCATGGGCCAGCAGCTGGTGATGGCCTCGGCCCGCATCCTGCTCGATCAGCAGCGGAAGGAGGCGGCGGCGGAGCGCGAGGCGCTGATGCGCCAGCTCGAGCAACGCCAGCGGCTCGAGAGCCTGGGCCGCCTGGCCGGAGGCGTGGCGCACGAGTTCAACAACCTCCTCACGGTCGTGCACGGGAGCGCGTCGCTGCTCCTGCTCGAGGAAGACGACCCCGAGAAGGTGGAGGAGCTGCGGGTGATCATCGACGCCGCGGAGCGCTCGGAGCAGCTGACGAGGAAGCTCCTCGCGATGGGCAAGCGGCAGCCGCTGCGCCTCGAGGTCACGGGGCTCGACGCGATCGTGCGCGACGCGCAGGCGCTGATGCGCCCCGTCGTGCCCAAGGGCGTCGAGCTGGAGTGCTCCGTGGAAGAGGGGATGCGCGTGAGGGTGGACGCCGCGCAGGTCGAGCAGCTGCTCCTGAACCTGGTCCTCAACGCGTGCGACGCGATGCCCGAGGGGGGCCGCGTGACGGTGCGCGGCGACGCCGTGGAGCTCGACGAGCGCTTCGCCGAGGAGCACGTGTGGGCGCGCCCGGGTCTGTACGCGCAGGTCGTCGTCGAGGACACGGGCGTCGGGATGGAGCCGGAGCTGCTCGCCCGGATCTTCGAGCCCTTCTTCACCACCAAGCCCGAAGAGAAGGGCTCCGGGCTCGGCCTCGCGATCAGCCGCGGCGTCGCCGAGCAGCACGGAGGCTTCCTGCACGCGACGTCCGTCCCCGGCGAAGGCTCGCGCTTCGCGCTGTATCTGCCGCGGAGCACTCAATAGACGCCGAACCCCACCGTTCGTGACCTCGGCATGACTGCGTCTCCTCCCGCCATACGGGTCGACGCCGGCGAGCGTCCGCTCATCTGGCTCATCGAGACGGGCCCCGTACCTTCGCTCGCCAGCTACCTGACGGAGCTGGATCGGCTGCTCGCCGACGGGCGGCCCTACCTCTCCATTCACGACGTGCGGCTGAGCGACGGCTGGTCTCCGCGAGACCGCGTCGGCATGAACGAGTGGATCTGCGCCCACACGTCGCAGCTGATGGAGGTCGCCATGGGGCACGCCATGGTCGTCGCCAACGAGGTCCATCGCGGGATGGTCACAGCGGTGTTCTGGGGGACGCCGTTCGCAGGTCGCATCCCCACGTTCGACTCCGTGGAGGAGGCTCGCGACTTGGCTCAGCGACGCGTGGCCAGGCTGAGGGCGACCGCGGGGTGAATCAGCGCAGCACGAGCGCGCCGAGGAGGGCCTGCACCAGGAGGCCGGAGAACGCCGCCCCGACGCTCGCCGGCCACGAGGTGCGGTGGGCCACGCGGAGGGCCACGCTGCTCAGGACCCAGACGGCGAGGGACGCGGCCGGGAGGCTGATCCGCGCCGTCAGGCGCAGGGCGTCCACGCCGCCCGCGAGGGTCGCCGCCAGCTCCGCGAGCACGTGCGCGAGCATGGGCGCGGCGTAGGCGAACCCGAGCGCGGCGCGCACCCCGGGCTCGCGGCCCTCTCCACCCGCCCGTGTGGCGAGGCGATGGCTCAGCTCCGCGTGCACCCACCAGAGCCCGGTCAGGACCGGCAGCATCACCAGCGCCTGCGCGAGGTAGTAGTGCTCCAGCGGGATCGGGAGCAGCACGAACGGGGGCGCGTGCCCCTGCATCCACAGCCAGACGAGCAGCACGCTCCAGAACAGCGCGAGCAGCGCGATGGCCGACGCGCCCGGCTTCGCCGAGTCCTCGAGGGCGAGGCGGGCGAAGGTGCGCCGCGGGGTGAAGAGCACCCCGAGCAGGCTCGCGGCCAGACCTGGGCTGCTCGTCGGCGGGCTGCTCACGCCGCCGCGGGGGTGACCGAGAGCCCCTCGGCCTCGCGGTGCGCGAGGTAGGCCTCGTACTCGGCGTAGAGCCCGTGCACCTCCTCGAGCGGGTCGGCGCGATTCAGCCGGTTGCGCAGGGTCGAGCTGCCCGGCAGGCCCTTGAGGTAGCCCGGGTAGTAGCGGCGCATGTAGCGGACCGCGCGCTTGTCGCCGCGTCGCTCCACGTTGGCGGCCAGGTGCTCCCGGCACAGCGCCATGCGCGCGCGCCAGTCGACGGGCTCGGGCTCGACGCCGCGGTCGAGGAGCGCCCGGCACTCGCCGATGATCCACGGGTGGGCGATCGCGCCGCGGCCCACCATCACGCCCGCGCAGCCGGTCTCGTCGATGGCGCGCTTGGCGTCCCACGCGGTCTTCACGTCGCCGTTGACGATGACCGGCATGTCGACCACCTCGCGCGTCTTCGCGGCCCAGCTCCAGTCCGCCTCGCCGGAGTGGCCCATGTTCGCCGTCCGGCAGTGGATGGTGATCACCCGGACGCCGACGTCCTCGAGGCGGCGCGCCAGATCGACGATGGGCATGTCCTTCTCGGGACCCCAGCCGATGCGCGTCTTGACGGTGACCGGCAGTGAGACTTGCTTGACCACGCGCGCGGCCATCTCGATCATGGCCTCGGGATCCCGGAGCCAGCCGGCCCCCGCTCCGCGGCGCGCGATCTTGGGCACCCAGCAGCCGCAGTTGATGTCGAGGAAGACCGGCTCCGCCGCCTCGGCGATGGTGGCCGCCTCCACGAGCCGGTCCGGATCCGAGCCGTAGATCTGGATCGCGGTGGGGTGATCCGCCGGGCGCTCGAGCCGCAGCTTGCGCTTGGCGTTCTTGCAGCCGCGGAGCAGGCCCTCGACGTTGACGAACTCGGTCACGCAGAGATCGGCCCCGCGGTCGCGGCACAGCTGACGGAACACGGCGTCGCTCACGTCCTCCATCGGGGCCACGATGGCGGGCTGGCTGGCGAAATAGGCGTCGAAGTCGAACGGCTGCATCTTCGAACCGAACGGTATGAGGCAATCACGCGGGGGGCGCCAGTCGCGGCCCCACGAGATTGACCGGCTCGTGGGCTGCGGCTACTCCAAGGCGGTATGCCGAGCAGCCGCGAGGCGGAATGGTACCGAGCGGTCCTCGACGAGATGACCGAGATGGTCTGTCGATACCGGGCGGACGGGACCCTGCTCTTCGTCAACCGCGCCTACTGCGAGGCCTTCGGCGTGGTGGCCGAGGAGGTCGTCGGGACGAGCTACGCCCCGCTCATCCACCCCGACGATCTCGCGCGCGTGAACGCCGAGGTCGCCCGTATGTCGCCCGAGCGACCCCTGCTGGAGATCCAGAACCGGATCGTGCGCACCGACGGGCGAGTGCGGTGGACCCGGTGGACCAACCGAGGCTTCTTCGACGCGCAGGGGCGCATGGTCGAAGCCCAGTCGTCCGGCCGAGACGTCACCCACCTCGTGGCCGTCGAGGGCGAGCTCCGCGCGAGCCACGATCGCTTCCGCTTCCTCGCCGAGGCCTCGCGCGTGCTGGCCTCGTCGCTCGAGCTCGAGGCCACCCTCGAGAGCGTGGCCCGGCTCGCGGTCCCGCAGCTCGCCGACTCGTGCACGGTCTTCTTGCTCGCAGAGGACACGCTCGTGCGGCGCACCGTCGCTCACGTGGACCCCGCGGTGGAGCGCGAGCTCGCGGGGCTGGAGGAGGGACCCGCCGACACGCAGGCGGTCCGGGCCCTGGTCGACCGCGTCCGCGCGGGCGAGGTGGTGCACGCGACGGACGTCTCCGACGCGGATCTCGACGCCTTCGAGCTCGACCCCGAGCGGGATCGGGCCGCCCGTCTCCAGACCATCCGGGAGTACATGGTCGTGCCGATGATGGCGCGCGGCGAGTCGGTCGGCGCGCTGTCGCTGGTCTCCTCTCGCGCGCACTCCGATCGCACGTGGGGCGAGTCGGAGCGCGAGCTCGCGCGCGAGCTCGGTCGGCGGACGGGGTTGGCCGTGGACAACGCGAGGCTCTTCCGGCAGCTCGAGAGCGAGCACGAGCGCAAGGACCAGTACCTCGCCACGCTCGCCCACGAGCTGCGCAACCCCATGGCGGCGGTCTCGTCCGCGCTGGAGATCTTGCATGACCCGGACCTCGACGACGAGGCTCGGGGCCGCGCGCTCGCGGTCGCCGGTCGTCAGCTCCGCCAGCAGTCGCGCATGGTCGACGACCTGCTGGACCTCTCGCGGCTCACGAGAGGGCGCGTGCGCCTGCGGCGCCAGCCCATGCTGCTGTCGGACGCGATCGAGGAGATCATCGACGGGCAGACCCAGCGGGCGACCCACAAGTCGATCGAGCTGCGCCTGACGCTGGCCGAGGAGGCGCCCCTCTACATCGACGCGGACCGGGATCGCCTGCAGCAGATCATCGGCAACCTCGTCGACAACGCGATCAAGTTCACCTCGAGGGGCGAGGCGGTCGAAGTCCACCTGGCGCGTGAGGGAGACATGGCGCGCGTCGAGGTGCGGGACCGCGGCCCCGGGCTGCCTCCCGAGGTGAGGGAGCGCATGTTCGACCTCTTCGTGCAGGGGCCGGTCAAGCACGAGGCGCCGAGCTCGGGGCTCGGGATCGGGCTGACCATCGCGCGGGAGCTGACCCTCCTCCACGACGGCCGCATCGAGGCGCGCGACCGCGAGGGTGGCGGCGCGGTGATGATCGTTCGACTCCCGCTCGTCGACGCGCCTCTGGCCGATGACGAGGGAAGCGTCGACGCGCCCTCCTCGAGAGAGGCCCTCTCGGTCCTGGTCGTCGACGACAACCGCGACGCGGCGGACATGCTCGGTGCGCTCCTGTCCGGCTGGGGCCATCAGGTCGACGTCTGCCATGGCGGCGCGGAGGCGGTGGAGCGCGCTCGCGACGTGACTCACGACCTGATCTTGCTCGACCTCGGCATGCCCGGGATGGACGGCTTCGAGACGGCGCGCGCGATCCGCGCGCTCCCCGGCCGAGCCTCCACTCGCCTCGTCGCGCTCACGGGCTACGCGCAGCCCAGCGACGTCGAGGCGTGCCTCGCCGCGGGCTTCGATCGCCACGTCGCCAAGCCGATCGGCAAGAGCACGCTGCTCGAGCTGATCGGCGAGGTCCCGCGCTGACGCCGCTCAGGGCGTGCAGGCGTTGGGCTCGCCGCTGGTGGTCGAGAAGATCACCGCGTCGCTCGTGAGGGAGAAGCTCGCCGCCTCGCGTCCGTCGACGGCGTATCCGTAGCTGCGCGCCGCGTTCTGCACGCCCTGGGTGTGGTTGGAGCCGTCGCTCGGACAGCTGACGCAGATGAGCTCGGCCTCGTTCGTCGTCTCGCGCAGCACGACCTGCATCGTGACGGGGTTGGAGCCGCCGAAGTGAGGGACGGCGTCGAACTCGACCACGAACTCGCGGTTCGGCGCGGCGCCGAGGAGCTGGTGGCGGATCGTGCCCCCGCTCGACGGATTGAGGTCGTCCCAGTAGGCCGCGATGCCGGGCCCGGGGAGGCTGGTGGAGGGCAGCGCGCGGCCCGTGCAGCAGCCGCTGCTGCCAGTCGCGAAGGCGACCCAGCCGTTCGAGCCGACGTAGGCGTCGGAGTAGGCCGCGCCGAAGAAGGTGAACGGGAAGCCGATCGGGATGGCGCTCGAGACCTGGTCATCCGAGAGCGTCAGGGTGGTCGGAGCGCTCAGCGTGCGTCGGTTCACCGGCACGGGCCGAGCCACCGCCCGATCGCCGCCGCTCGACGCCGCGCTCGCCGGGTCGCTCGAGATGCGCGGGCACGGATCGGACGCGTCGCACACTCCGTCGGGCCCGGTGCTCAGCCCGGTCGCGTACCGGACCGCGTCGCCCACCGCGCCGAAGCGCGCGCCCTGACGGCCGGGCATCGAGTAGCCGAAGGTCCGCGCCGCGTTCTGCACGCCCTGGGTGTGCGCGCTGCCGTCGTTCGGGCAGCTCACGCAGATCACCTCGGCCTCGTCGCTGGACTCGTGCAACACGAGCTGCATGGTGACGGGGTTGCCCGAGGGGAAGTGCTGGATGGCCTCGTACTCCACGACCAGCTCGCGGTTGGGCGCGGTGCCCAGCGTCTGGTGGCGGATGGTGCCGCCCTCCGGGGGGTCCAGGTCGTCCCAGAAGAGCGCGATCGAGGCGGGCGGGAGCGTGGTCGAGGGGAGGGGGCCGCCCGTGCAGCAGCCGCTCGAGGTCGTCGCCTGGAAGCTCACCCAGCCGTTCGAGCCGACGTAGACGCTCGTGTACGGCGTGCCGAAGAAGTCGAACGTGAAGCCGATCGGCACCGCGGTGGAGACCTGGTCGTCGCCGAGCGTGAGCGAAGCGGGCGCGGTGAGGGTGCGGCGGCTGACCGGGACCTCGTAGCCGTAGGCCCACGGCCCGCTGATGTCCGAGTCGGGGCAGCTCGTGCCGCGGCAGGTGCCCGTCATACACGCGTCACCGGTCGTCGTGGGGTCGCCGTCGTCGCACGCGGTGCCGTCGGTCACCGGGGTCGCTCGGCAGCCGCCCGTGCCCGGGTCGCAGCTCCCCACGTTGCACATGTCGGTCAGGAGCGAGCAGTCGGTGGCGGTGCCCCCGCACGCGCCTGCGCGGCAGACGTCACCCGTGGTGCAGAGATCCGCGTCGCTGCAGCTCGTCCCGTCCGCCACCGGGGTGGCCACGCAGCTCCCCGTCCCCGGGTCACACACGCCGGCGTTGCACATGTCGCTCAGGCCGGAGCAGTCGACGGCGCTGCCCGCGCAGGTCCCCGCGGCGCACCGGTCGGAGACCGTGCAGAGGGATCCGTCGTCGCAGCCGGTGCCGTCGGCGACGGGCATCGCGACGCAGCTCCCCGTGCCCGGGTCGCAGACGCCCGCGTTGCACATGTCGCTCGCGGCGCTGCAGTCCACCGCGCTCCCGGCGCAGACGCCGGCCGCGCACGCGTCGCTCGCGGTGCAGAGATCGCCGTCGTCGCATCCGGTGCCGTCGGCGACGGGCATGGCGACGCAGCTCCCCGTGCCCGGGTCGCAGACACCCACGTTGCACGCGTCGTCGAGCCCGGCGCAGTCGACCGCGCCGCCGCCGCACACGCCGGCCGCGCACGCGTCGTCGCTCGTGCACGCGTCGCCGTCGTCGCACGCGGTCCCGTCGGCGCGGGGCGCGGCGGCGCAGCTCCCGTCGGCCGGGTCGCAGGTGCCCACCATGCAGGCGTCGTCGAGCGCGCTGCAGTCGACGCCGAGGCAGAGATCCCCCGGCCCGGAGTCGGGCGGGGCTGCGTCCGCGGCGCCGGCGTCCTCGTCGCCCCCGTCCTCGGAGACAGCCCCATCCGAGACAGCCCCATCCGAGACAGCGCCGTCGTCCGACGGGACGCCGGAGTCCAGATCGGACATCGCGGCGTCACCATCCGAGGCGCCGGTCGCGCATGCCGTGACGAGGAACAGCGCGAGGACGACACGTACGTAAGTCATCCACGGATTCTACACGTCCGCCTAAACCTGGCGACCGGTCGCCGTCACAGCGAGCGGAGGTACTCCACCAGGTCTGCGCGCTCCGAAGCCTCGAGCCCCAGCCCCAGCACGCCGTCGTAGTGCTCGACCACCGCCTCCAGGGACTCCGCGCTTCCGTCGTGGAAGTAGGGCGCGCGATGCCAGGCGCCCCGCAGAGGGGTCGTCCGGTACATCCCGGTGACGCTCCGCCGCGCCTCGTTGCCGTCCATGCCCGTCTCCTCGGGCGTGTGCAGGGTGGGGGCGTCGGTGAAGCTGGCCCCGGCGTGACAGCTCGCGCAGCTCGCCTCGAACACCCCCCGACCGCGCGCGGCCGCGTCGACGTCGAAGCTCCCTTCGGGCGGGGCGGGGGCGGCGATCGAGAACTGATAGTCGCGGAGCGCGGGCAGCTTCGGGGTCACGAGATCCGGCTCCTGCACGATGTCGAGCCCGAGCCGCTCGTCCTGGAAGGTCCCGTGCGCGCCCATCTGGGTGACGGCCACGTAGGCGTTCCAGTACGAGATCGGGCCCTCGCCCGTGTAGGTCTCGAGCGCCACGTCCGCGAGCCCGTACGCGGGCGGGATCAACACCGGGGAGCTCTCGCCGTCCTGGTTGAAGCGGGCGTCGTAGCGCCCCGGGCCCCAGCTCTCGAGCGCGGCGCGCGCGGCCTCGGTCTCCACCCCGAGGCTCTCCGCCAGCGCGGGCAGCCCGGGGGTCAGCGCGATGATCGCGCCCGGGTTCAGGTCCCGATTCGGCCAGCCGTCGAGCCGGCTCCCGATCCCCGCCGCCACCGAGTCGTCCACCGTCGAGTGACAGAGCGCGCAGGTGATCCCGATGCGCGTCACCATGCCGTCCTCCACCGTCGCGCGAACGCCCACCACCGCGTCGAGCGAGAGCAGCGCCACCGTGGTCGCCGGGTCTTCCAGGTCGGCCCCCGCGAGCACCTCGGACGGCACCGCCTCCGCGTCGACCTTCAGGCCCACCGACAGCGCCGTGGTCGGCGGGAGGCCCTGCACCAGCTCGTTCAGGCGCAGCACGTCGGTCCAGAGCTGCTCGTCTCCGAACGTGTCGTGTCGGAAGATACATTGCCCGTCGTCGAGCGCGCACGGCCCGAGGTCGATCCCGCCGTCCGTGGGTCCCGCGTCGGGCGGTCCGACGTCGCGGGCGACCCCGGAGTCGCGTGTCGCTCCGGCGTCCCCCGAGTCGGCGTCCCCGTCGTCGCACCCCCAGAACACGAGCGCGAGCGCGCACCCCAGGCTCCAGATGAAATGGTGTCTCATGGCTTCCTCCACACCCAGCCCGAGCCCGGCCCGGCGCGCGCCGTTACATCGAGATATGTTCCGGGCGTGGGCTTCGACCCGGCACCGCACCGCGATCCGAGGGGGAACGAGCGATGGATCGTGCTCGGGGCGTTCGTGTTCGGGCTGGTGGCGCTCGTCGCGATCGTGCTCGAGGACTACGAGCCGGCGAAGCTCGCGCCGGTGTTCATGCTGCTCGCCTGGTTCCCGCTCATCGCCTTGCACGAGCTGGGGCACGCGCTGGTCGCGAAGCTGCTCGGGTGGGAGGTGCGCGAGATGGTCGTCGGCTTCGGGGCCGAGATCGCGCGCTTCGAGCTCCGCGGGGTGCCGGTCACGCTGAAGATGTATCCCCTCGCCGGGTGGGTCGTGCCGGTGCCGCGGACCCTGCGCGGGGTGCGGTGGCGCAGCGCGCTCGTGTACCTCGCGGGGCCGCTGTCGGAGCTGGCGCTCGTGGCGGTGCTCGGCAGCGTGGTGGGCTGGGAGACGATGCTCTCGCGCAGCGACGCGGTGGCCGTGATCGCGGCGCAGGGGGTGTGCATCGCCGCGCTGATCGACGTGGTGAGCAACCTGATCCCGCGCGCGGTGCAGACTGAGCACGGCTGGAGCTACACGGACGGGCTCGGCGCGATCCGCGCGCTGACGAAGCCTCGCGCGGAGTACGCGGCGCAGGTGCGATCGGTGCACGAGGAGGCCATCCTGGACGCGCTGGCCGGGCGCGACGTCGAGGGGACGCTCGACGCGTGCGAGAAGGCCTACGCGGCGCTCGGCGACGACCCGCACCTGCGCTCGACGATGGGCGCCGCCCTGACCGAGCTGCGCCGCGAGACGCCGCTCGATCTCGACGGGCGCGCCCTGCCCGACGCCGTGCGCCGCCGCGCGTCGGAGGCGCCCCCGCCCGCGGCCCCGACCCGCGACTTCGACCAGGACCAGGACTAGCAGTCCGTTGAAGAACCTCGCTCCTCGTCTCTCGGGCGGGACGACCCGTCTCTCGGCCCGTGTCTCCTCGAAAATGCTGAAGCATTTCCTCGTCGCCCCGAACCGAGAACCGGGCCGTC
>SHBB01000248.1 GCA_004213565.1 Sandaracinaceae bacterium | reverse complement strand
AGAACCATCGCAACGGGTACTGCGCGGTCCGGTCCGTCGACACGACGTGCACCACCAGCAGCCCCGGCGACCCGCGCGCCGCGAGCTCTCCCTCGAGCGCGTCTCGGGCGTCCGAGCCGCCGGCCGGCCCGTGCATGCGCCGCATCCAGTCGAGCCCCTCGGCGACCACCGTCACCTCGCCGCCCGCCGCGCGGACCCGGTCCATCACCGAGTCGTGCCGCGCGCGCGACCCGAAGCGGTTGCTGCGCACCCCGGACGCGTCCTGCGGGACCCCCGTGAAGAGCGCGTGGTAGTAGGGCCGGCTGAGGGTCGGCTCGTCCAGCGCGACGGTCCCCGTGACCGACTCCGGCGCCAGGCGTCGCCACGCGGGCAGGCGCGCCGCCTCGTCACGGCGCAATCCGTCGACGAGCAAGACGACCACCCTGCCCGGCGGCCCGGTCGGAGCGGCGTCCGAGGCGAGCGCGCGGAGCAGCGGCCCGCCCTCCGTCTCTCGATCCGCCGTCGCCAGCAGCCGCTCCGCGGCGAGGGGGCCGAGCGCCGCACACACGCACGCGACGAGCGCCATCCAGCGCGCGACGCGCCGCGGGTCGGCCCGCCGATCGGCGAGCTCCGCGACGCCGCTCACCGCCGACGCGGCTTGGCCGCCTGGTACTGCGGCGGGTAGGTCACGCCGTGCTCCTCGAGCTCCTCGGCCGCCCGCAGCGTGAAGTACGGGTCGCGGAGGTGCGGCCTCGCCAGCGCGACGAGATCCGCGCGCCCCGCGAGCAGGATCGTGTTGACCTGATCGTGGCTCGTGATGTTGCCCACCGTCAGCGTGGGGATGCCGACGACGTTGCGGATCCGATCCGCGAAGGGCGTCTGGTAGCAGCGCCCGTAGATCGGCTGGGCGTCCGGCGTGGTCTGCCCCGACGAGACATCGATGATGTCGCAGCCTCGCTCCTTCAGCGCCGCGGCCACGACCAGCGAGTCGTCCGAGTCGAAGCCCCCCTCGACCCAGTCGGTGGCGCTGATGCGCACGCTCATCGGCCGGTCCTTGGGCCACACCGCGCGGCAGGCGTCGAACACCTCGAGCGGGAAACGCATGCGGTTGTGGAGGCTGCCCCCGTAACCGTCATCCCGCTGGTTGCTCACCGGCGTCAGGAAGCTCGAGAGCAAGTAACCGTGCGCGAAGTGAATCTCCAGCAGATCGAAGCCCGCCTCCTCCGCGAGCTTCGTCGCGCGCACGAACTGCTCGCAGACGCGGTCCATGTCGGCGCGCGTCATCGGCCGCGGCGTCTGGCTGCGCGGCCCGTAGGGAATGGGCGACGGCCCGACGATCTCCCAGTTCCCCTGCTCGAGCGGCTCGTCCATGCCCTCCCAGAGCAGCTTGGTGGAGCCCTTGCGCCCGGCGTGGCCGAGCTGCATGGCGATCTTCGCGCGGCTGTTGGCGTGCGTGAAGTCCACGATGCGCTTCCACGCGTCGCGCTGCGTTTCGTTCCAGAGGCCCGTGCACCCGGGGCTGATGCGCGCCTCGGGGGCCACGTTGGTCATCTCGGCGAAGACGAGGCCAGCCCCGCCGATCGCCCGCGAGCCGAGGTGCACCATGTGCCAGTCGCTCGGCACGCCGTCGACGGCGCTGTACTGACACATGGGAGAGACCACGACGCGGTTGTCGAGCTGCATGTCGCGCAGGGCGAAGGGCGTGAACATGGGGCTGCGCGGCTTGACCCCCTCGGGAGGCGTCGGCTGCCCCACGTGCTCGAGGTACCAGCGGTCCGCCTGCTCCACGAACGCCTCGTCGCGCAGCCGCAGGTTTTCATGCGTAATACGACGCGAGCGAGTGAGGAGGCTGAAGGCGAACGGGATCGGCTCGAAGTGCCAGTAGCGCCCCACGTCCTCGAACCACTCGAGGCTCTGCTGGGCCGCCTTCTGCGTTCGCCCGACCCACTCGCCGCGGTCCGCCTCGTACGCGTCGAGGGCCGCCTCGAGATCCGCGTGCGCGCCCAGAGCGTCCGCGAGCGCGATCGAGTCCTCCATCGCCAGCTTGGTGCCCGAGCCCACGGAGAAGTGCGCGGTGTGGGCGGCGTCGCCGAGCAGGACCACGTTCTCGAAGTGCCAGCGCGCGCACTTCACGGTCTGGAAGCGGATCCAGCTCGAGCGGTTCGCGAGCAGCGGCGCCCCACCCAGCTCCGCCGCGAAGAGCTGCTCGCAGTAGGCGATGCTCTCCTCGGTGCTCGCCGTGTCGAGGCCGGCTCGCTTCCAGGTCTCCTTGTCGGTCTCGACGATGACCGTGCTCGTCTCCGCTTCGAATTGATAGGCGTGGATCTGGAAGATGCCGTGGTCGTTGTCGCGGAAGCTGAAGGTGAACGCCTCGAAGCTCGCGGGCGAGCCGAACCAGATGTAAGGGCTCTTGCGCGGCTCCACGCTGGGCTCGAAGTGATCGGCCCACAGCGCGCGGGCCTTGCTGTTGACCCCGTCGGCGCAGATCAGGAGATCGGCCTCCGCCTTCAACCGCTCGAGGTCCTCCACCTCCCTCCGGAAGGTGAGCTCGACGCCGAGGTCTCTCGCCCGCTCTTGAAGGATCTGGAGGAGGCGCTTCCGGGACATGCCGCAGAAGCCGTGCCCACCGCTGCGGACGCACGCGTCGCGGTAGTGGATGTCGATGGAGTCCCAGTAGGCGAACGACTCGGTGATGCGGCCATAGACGACCGGGTCCGCCTCCTCGAGGTTGCCGAGCGTCTCGTCGCTGAAGACCACGCCCCACCCGAAGGTGTCGTCGGGCGCGTTGCGCTCGATGACGTGGATGTCGTGCGACGGCTCCCGCAGCTTGAGCAGGATGGCCGCGTAGAGCCCGCCGGGTCCGCCACCGAGGATCTGGATGCGCAAAGGGTTCCTCCTACTCCGAGCCCTGGGTATCGCGTCCGAGGTCCGCCCCCAAGGCGCTCTCTCACGGCGTCGAGATCCAGGCGACGGCCTCGTCCAGGTCGTGAAAGACCTCCACGTCGATTCCGTCCTGCGCCGCGTGGCGCTTCACCTGGAGCTTGCCCACCGCGCTCCGCACCAGGACCGCGCGGCGCGCGAAGTCCGTGAAGAGCCGCTTCCGCAGCGGCGCCACCGTCGCCTCGAACGCGGGATCGTTGCGGCTGGGGGCGCTCCGGAGATCGACCACCACCCCCATCCGCGCGCGATCCATCCGCTCGAGCGCGTCAGCCGCGCCGCCATACGCCGTCACCACGTCCTCGAGCGTGTCGAAGGGGACGTCGTGGCGGATCACGCGGACGGCGCGCGCGCCGTGCGTCTCGAGGCTCACCCAGGGCGTCATTCGATCGCGTCGACCCCCAGCAGGCGCGCCGCCTCGGCCGGCTCGGTCACCACGATGGGCTTGCCGCCGTCGTCGCCGCCGTGCCGCTGCACCTGCATCCGCCCCACCTGACTGCGGACGAGGATCACCGTGCCCACCCAGCCGTGGAGGAAGCGCTTCCGGTGCGGGGCGAGCGCCTGCTCGAACTCGGGGTCGTTGCGCCCGACCGCGCGTCGCAGATCGAGGAAGAGCTGCCGCGCGTCACGCGGGAGCCGGTCGAGGACGCGCACGATGTCCGCGTGCACGTCGGAGACCTCCTTGGGCGTCTCGAACCCGGTGGCGGTGCGCCTCGCCCAGACGATCGCGCCGTCGTCGACCACCTCGAAGTGATCGTTCGCGACGAGCATCCGCCGCGTGCCGGGCCGTTGCCAGACTCCCACCCCTTGGAAGTATCCTGCTCCGGCCCGTCGCGCACGCTCAGCGGAAGTGAAGGCGCACCGAGGCGCTCACCACGTTGAACTCGGCTGCGTAGGTCCCCGCGTTGACGGGGTTGCCGAAGCCCTGCGGATAGCAGCCCCGATCGGTGACCGGCCGCCCCGGATCGTACGCCGTCCCGTCGTCTCCAGGCACCGCTTCACACTGGCCGACGTCCCCGGTGGCGGCGACGTGACGGTAGTTGGCGTCGGCAGCGCTGACCGTCTCGCTCCACTGGAAGATGTGTGCGTAGGCGATCGAGAAGTCGACCATGTCGAAGCGGAACGTCGCGCCGAGGTGCAAGCCGAGCCGCATGCCCGGGAGGACGTCCTGAATCTGAAATCGTGAGTTCAGGCCGCTGGTCTCGAAGTGCGATCCGGCGCGCAGCGCGAGCGTGCCGGGGATCACGTTCCAGTCCGCGCCCAGACGGGCGGAGAACTGGTCGCGCCAGCCGTGCGGAAGCGGAAGCTGTCCGGGCAGGGGGGCGTCGAAGCGGCTGATGCAACCGTCGGGGTCATCCGTCCCGTCCGCCTCGCACAGGTTCGCCGCGGCGCCGTCGGGGGGCGTGACCACGAAGTCCTTCACCGCCCCGTTGTACGTGTAGACGAGGTCCAGCTCGATGTCCCAGACCTCGTTCTGCATCTGGTCCTCGATGCGGCCCGTGACACGCCCCGCCTCCTCGGGATCGCGATAGCGGCGCTCGGTCCGATCGGCGTATCGGACGCCGAGCCCGAACTGCATCGGCAGCCCGGTCTGGAGCCGTGTCCCCGGGAGCTCGGTGCGCAGCGGCCTCAAGCTCCCGACCTCGCCCGTGCCGTAGGTGCCGGTGGTCAGGTTCAGGGTCGCGCCCGCGTCGATCCCGTCGCTGACCCGCGCCATCAGCGTGATGTCCATCTGATCGATCGGCACGATGTGAGCGCTGAAGATCGCCGCGGGCACGAATCCGTCGAAGGCCTGCAGATTCGTGCGCACATCATCGCCCGGATCCTCGTGACCGGCGCCCGCGCTCGTGTGGTTCACGAAGTCGACGACCGCGATGCCCCACTGAAGGGTCACGCCGAAGCTCAACCACTCCACCGGGCTGTATCCGATGCCGACCGAGGGGTAGAACAGCAACAGCTCCTGACTCACGAGCCCGTATCGCGTGGGCGTGGGCAGGGACCGCCCATTGACGTCTATCGTCCCGTCGTCATTGCCCCAGTGCCCGCTGCCGACGCCCGACGGGGCGAGGATGCCGACGCCGATCCCGAGCCCGGGCATCGGGTGCATGGTGAAGACGAGCTGCGGGCTCGGCCCCGGGAGCCCATCGCGGCAGACCTGCGGGAAAGGCTGGTTGACCCAGTTGGTGGGGTCGGTCGAGTCGGGCGCCCCGAACTGGCTCTCGAACGCCCAGCTCCCCGACACGTCGCTGTCGTCGTAGCCGCCCGGCCGGTTCACGCAGGCGTCGTAGAAGATGAGGTGGCTGCCCAGCTGGAGCTGGTAGCCCGGCAGGAAGGCGAGCGCGGCCGGGTTGTAGCCGAGCGCCATCGGGTCGTCGGCGCGCGCCATGAACGCGCCGCCGCGGCCGAGCGCGCGGGTCCCGGGCCCGGCGAACTCGAAGCCGCCGGCGTGGGCGAGCCCCGGCGCGAGCGAGAGCGTGAACAGCGTGAGCGTGGCGAGCAGCGCGCGAGGAGTCATCGTCCCTCCATCCCAGCGCGGGAGGATACCCGCCCGTCCACGAATGGGGAAAGTGCGCGTCGTTCGGGCGTCACTCCGCCGGTCGCCAGCCCTGCTCTTCTTCCTCGTCGTCCTCGCTCGGCACCGGGCACGCCGCGGGCCGCGTCACTCCGTCGACGTCGACGCGCATGCCGCGCCCGTTCTCGCTCGCGGCGGCCAGGGAGACGCGACGGATCTCGGCGTGCGCCTCGGCGTCACAGCCGAGCTGCTCCACCTCGGCCAGCGCCTGCTCCGCCTCGTCGGCCTGGCCGAGCGCCTGCCGCGCCGAGGCGGTGCGGTAGAGCGCGTAGGCATAGAGCGGCGTGCCGATCTGGCCGAAGGCGAAGCGCCACGCGGCGACGGCGTCCTCGTGCCGCTCCTCGTCGAACGCGATCTCGCCCCGCACCATCCACGCGAGCGCCACCAGCTGCCCCGAGCGCGTGTGCCGCTCGGTGAACCGCTCGGCGAGCCTCGCCGCGTTCCTCGCTCCGCTCCGCCAGGCCATCCAGAGCTTCACGAAGGCGATCTCGGCCGCGAGGTCGCGGTCCCGGCTCCCGCGCACGGTCGCGTCGGCGAGCCGGTCGGCGCGGCGTCGGTGGCGCCTCGCGTCGCGCCCCTCGGCGTCTTGGGCCGCGAACATCAACCCGACGACGAGGTTCCGGGTGGCCTGTCGTCGCTCCTGCCCGCGCGCCTCCACCCGCGCCGCCTCGAGCTCGTCGAGAGAGAGGCTCGGCCGCTGCAGCAGCGCGGTCGACTCCGCGCCGACCCGCTCGAGGAACGCCGCCGGATCGACCGACGCCGCCGGCGTCGCGGCGCTGCGGGGCGTGGGCGTCGCGCCCCCACACCCGACGCACCAACCGAATGCGCAAACCATCGCGAGCCCGCTCTGCCATCGTCGCATGCCCCGACTCTACTCCGGATCGCCGCCCCTTCGGAGGGTCGTTCCCCCACGCCTCCCCCGCAACGTATCGACCGTCGATACAGCAAGCTACGGAGGCGCGGCCACCACGGCGCGAGACGCCCGCAGCCTCGCGCGATGCTCCTCGTCCAGCTCGCCCGACGCGAGGCGCGCGTCGACGGCCGCGAGCCCGGCTTCGCCATAGATGTCCCGGAGGAGCGCGGCGGCCTGCGCCGAGGTGGTCGGCCGAGACGCGAGGTGCACGAGGTTCGCGAGCATGCGCGGGTCGTGCTTCGCGTCCTCGTCGACGCGCTGCGCGAGCGAGTAGCGCTGCACCGCGGCCGTCTCGAAGCCCCGGGCCAGGAAGTGCTCGGCGAGCACGAGATGCGAGCGCGGATCGCTCCGATGCTCCCGCACGTAGCGCCGCAGCCGACGCTCCGCCGCGGCGGAGAGAGGCCGCCCGGTCTCGACCACGCGTCGCCGCGCCGCGGAGAGCGTCGCGTCGGCGGGGGCCGTGCGCCATGGGCTGCGCTCGGGGTCCGGGGCCCCGTCGAGGGCGGGTGGATCGACGGGGGGATCGGACGCCGGATCGACGTCGGGATCGGAAGCGGGGCCGGTCGCGGAAGCGGGATCGGTCGCGGAATCGGACTCGGGATCGGCTGCGGATGCGGGATCGGTCGCGGATGCGGGATCGGTCGCGGACGCGGGATCGGTCGCGGATGCGGATGCGGGATCGGAAGCGGATGCGGGATCGGAAGCGGACGCGGGATCGGAAGCGGACGCGGGATCGGATGCGGACGCGGGATCCGACTCCGGCGCGGACCCAGAGCGATCCGAAGCCCCCGCGGCCGCGCCGTCCTCTCCTCCCCCCACCCGGCTCGAGAGCGCGGCCCACATCTCTTCGGGCCCCCAGCCCCTCTCGTGCGCGTACCACCAGCCCCCTCCGACCGCGGCCGCGATCGCGACCAGCGCGAACAGGCACCCCAGCGGCCCCCGCTTCTGGGGGATGCGAATGGAGTCCTCCGACGCGGCGCGCGCCTTCATCACCTGCGCCGGCGTCGCGGGCTCGGTGTGCTCCTCGACGATCGAAATGTCCGTCGTCACCAGCTGCCCCGAGGCGGGGCGGGTGCACGGTGAGGGGAGCGCCTCGAGGGCGGACTTCATCTCGCGCGCGCTCTGGTATCGATCGCCCGGCGCCTTGGCCATCGCCCGCTCGAAGAGCTCGCGCAGCGGCGGCGACGCCGCGATCGGCGCGCCTCCGACCGAGAGCGCCGGCACCGGCTCGGTGAGGTGCGCGCGGATCACCTCGGGGATCTCGCCCACGTAGGGCTTGCGACCGGCGAGCATCTCGAAGAAGACCACGCCCGCCGCGTAGAGATCGGCGCGCGGATCCGTCGGCGCGCCGGTCGCCTGCTCGGGGCACATGTAGCTCGGCGTGCCGAACGCGATGCCGCTGCGCGTCAGCGCGGGGCGGCTCTCGGTCTCCGCCGCGCCCATCAGCTTCACGAAGCCGAAGTCGAGGATCTTCACGTGGTCGGGGTCGGTCGGGAGCTCGACCAGGAAGATGTTGCCCGGCTTCAGATCCCGGTGCGCGAAGCCGCGACCGTGCGCGTAGATCAGCGCGTCGAGCGTGCCCGAGAGCACACGCCGGGCGCGATCCTCCGGCACCGGGCCCTCCCCGATCAGCTCCGTGAGCGTGCGGCCCTCGAGCAGCTCCATCACGAGGTAGGGGTGGCCGTCCGCCGCGATGCTGTAGTCGGTCAGGGAGACGATGTTGGGGTGCCGCAGCGCGGCCAGCGCCTGAGCCTCGCGCTCGAACCGCGGACGCAAGAGCTCGTGCTGCGCGTAGGGCGCCTGCAGCATCTTGATCGCCACCTCGGTGTCGAGGCGCAGGTGCTTGGCGCGATAGACCCAGCCCACGCCTCCCTGGCCGAGATGGTCGACGAGCTCATAGCGGCCCTCGAGCACCGTCCCGAGGGCGGGGCCCTGATCCTCTCCTGAGCTCTCCTCGGACACCGGCTCGTCGGCCACGGCTCAGACTACCGCACGCGGCGCGGTCTCAGGGATCCGCGAAGTCGTCGGGGCCCGGATCGATGGCCGGCGCGCCGCCGCCCCCACCGCCGCCGTAGCCGTCGTCGTAGTCCTCGTCGGCGAGGTTCTCGAAGCGCGTGTACTCGTGGAAGAAGCGGCACTTGACGATGCCGACGGGGCCCGCGCGCTGCTTGCCGATGATCACCTCGGCCATGCCGCGAAGCTCCGGATCGTCGCGGTTGTAGAACTCCTCGCGGTAGATGAACATGATCACGTCCGCGTCCTGCTCGATCGCGCCGGACTCACGGAGGTCGCTCATCTGCGGCCGCTTGTCCTTGCCGCTCCGCGTCTCGACGCCGCGGTTGAGCTGCGAGAGCGCCATCACGGGGATGGACAGCTCCTTCGCCAGTCCCTTGAGCGACCGGCTGATCTCCGAGATCTCCTTCTCGCGACTCTCGACCTTGGAGCCGGCGCGCATCAGCTGGAGATAGTCGATCACGATGAGACCGAGGCCGTGCTCGGACTTGAGGCGCCGCGCCTTGCCGCGGAGCTCCGTGATGCTCAGCGCGGGCGTGTCGTCGATGTAGAGGCCGAGGTTGGTCAGCGTCCCCGCCGCGCTGGTCAGCCGCGTCCAGTCCTCGCGGCTGAGCATGCCGGTCCGCATCCGACCGCCGTCGACGCGCGCCTCGCTGCAGAGGAGACGACGGGCGAGCTCCTCCTTGGCCATCTCGAGCGAGAACACCGCCACCGGTGAGTCGCGCGCCGCGCACGCGTTGAGCGCGACGTTCAGCGCGAACGCCGTCTTGCCCATGCCGGGGCGCCCGGCGACGATGATCAGCTCGCCGCCCTTGAGGCCGGCCGTCATCTTGTCGAGCTTGGTGAAGCCCGTCGGCATGCCGGTGATCTTCTCTTTGCGCTCCGCCGCGGTGGTGACCTGCTCGAAGGTCCGGATCACCACGTCCTTGATGTGCTCGTAGGGCGCGCGCGCCGACTGCTTGGCGACGTCGAAGATCTGCTTCTCCGCCTCGTCGACGAACTCCTCCACCGGGCCGTAGTCGCCGTAGCCCTTGGCCGCGATCTCGTGGCAGCGCGTGATGAGCCGCCGGACCACCGCCTTGTCGCGCACGATGATGGCGTGGTGCTCGATGTTCTCGACCGTGGGTATGGTCTCGGTGAGCGAGAGGAGGTGCTCGTCTCCGCCACCCTTCTGCAGCGCGCCGCGGTCGACGAGCCACGCGCGGAGCGTGACGAGGTCCACCGGCATCGAGCGGCGGAAGAGCTCCACCATGCCCTCGAAGATGGTCGCGTTCGCGCGGCTGTAGAAGTCCTCGGGCGAGAGGATCTGCGTCGCCGAGTTGAGCGCGTTGTTCTCGAGCATGATCCCGCCGAGCACGGCGCGCTCCGCGTCGAGCGAGTGGGGCGGGACGCGGCCGCCACCGGACGGTCGCTCGCCACCGAAAGGCCCGGGATCGAAAGACTGCGGATCGGGCATCACCATGGAACGGACCGGTTTAACACCAGAGTGCGGCTCGGGGAAGGTCGCATCGAGGATACGGACGCTGCGGGTCCGTGTGGACTGACGGAAACGACGGACGGAACGAGGAAGAGGGACGGAATGAGAAACGGGGTGACCGGCCGACGCCGATCACCCCGCTCCGTCACGAGTCGAGCGCTCAGCTGGCCGCGACGACCGCGACCTTTATGGTCGCCGTCACCTCGTAGCCGATTTTGATCGTGACCTCGTGGTCGCCGAGCTCCTTGATGGGCTCGTCGAGCTGGATCTTCTTGCGATCCACCTCGACACCCTTGGCCGCGAGCGCCTCGGCGATGTCCTTCGAGCCGACCGACCCGAAGAGCTTCTGGTTCTCGCCCGCCTGCGCGGCGATCTGGACGCTGACCTTCGACAGCTCCGCTTTCCGCTCTTCAGCGGAGGCGCGCAGCTTCTTGGCCCGCGCGACGGCGGCCTTCTTCTCGTGCTCGATCCGCGCGACGTTGCCATGGGTGGCGACCGCCGCGAGACCGCGCGGGAGGAGGAAGTTACGGGCGTAGCCCGGCTTCACTCGAACGAGCTCACCGGAGCGACCGAGGTTCTCCACGTCGTCGCGGAGCACCACCTGGACCGTGGTCTTCGCCATGGCTCACCTCACCGCCGTGTAGGGCAGCAGCGAGATCATGCGCGCGCGCTTGATCTGGCGCGTGAGCTCGCGCTGCTGCTTCGCCGTCAGGCCGCTGATGCGCCGGGGCACGATTTTGCCGCGCTCCGTGATGAAGTGGCGCAGGGTCTGCGGGTCCTTGTAGTCGAAGACGAAGTCCGTCTCGTTCACGAACGCGGGGGCGCGCTTGCGGCCGGACTTGCGACGGATCCCGAGCGGGTCGTCCGCGCGGCTCGCCTTGCGAACGATGTCGCCGACTCCGGCGTCGTTGTCGTCAGCCATGATTACTCCTCCTCCGATTTCGCGTCGTCATCCTTCGCCTCGGCGTCGGACTCGCTCTTCGAATCCGACTTCGAAGCCGAGTCGCTGTCGTCGTCCGAGTCGCTGTCGTCGTCCGAGTCGCTGTCGTCCGAGTCGCTGTCGTCGTCCGAGTCACTGTCGTCCGAGTCCCGGTCCGCCTTGGCCTCGTGACGCTCACGCGGCTTCATGCCGAGGCGCTCCTCGAACGTCGGGTCCTGCTCGTCCTCTTCGCTCGCCTCGATGTCCTTGAACTCGACCTCGTCCGGGTCGACCTCGAGGCTGCCCAGGTCGTGCTCGACCTCGGTGCGGATCGTCTGCCAGCGCATCACGTCGTCGAGGTTGCGGAGGTTCCGCTCGAGCTCCGCGACGACGTCGTTGCCGCCGACGAGCTTGACCAGGACGAAGTGGCCGCGCGTGTGCTTCTTGATGGGGTAGGCCAGCTTGCGCTTGCCCCAGTTGTCGACGCGCGTGAGCTTGGCGCCACGGTTGTCGACGATCTGGGTGATGCGGTCTGCCACCTTGCGGGCGTCCGACGGGTTCACCGACGGCCGCAGGATGTAGACGAGCTCGTACTCGCGCGCGAGCTGCGTGGTTGCTGCGCTCATGAAGTTCCTCTCGGGCAATGCCCCCGCACCAGGCGAGAGCGAGGAGCCGCGGACTCTCGAGACCGCGACGCTGGTTTTCAGGTTACCGATTCCGCGCGTTGACTTCGTTCATCGCGGCCGAGATGCCGACCTCGATGACCGCCTTCGCGGCGCGGGTCGCGTCTTCTAGCACATCGGGCAAGCGGGCGCCCTCGTCGGATGACGGGTCGGATGAGAAATCGCTCAGCACGTGTTGGTACACGGCGCCCCGCTCGGGCCGGCCGATGCCGACCCGGAGGCGCAGGAAGTCCGGCCCGCCGCAGTGCTGGATGATGGACTTGAGCCCATTGTGCCCCGCCGCCCCGCCGCCCCGTTTCAAGCGCACCGTCTCGAAGGGCAGGTCCAGCTCGTCGTGCACGACGAGGACGCGCTCGAGGGGGACCTCGAAGAAGGCCATCGCCGCCTGAACCGACTCCCCGGAGTCGTTCATGAAGGTCAGCGGCTCGAGGAGCACGACGTCCTCGCCCGCGAGGCGGACCTTGGCGAAGCGCCCCTTCAGCTGCACACGGAAGGGCAGCTTCTCGCGGAAAGGCTCGGCGCCGGCGAGGCGCTCCACCACCATGAACCCCACGTTGTGGCGGTTGGCGGCGTACTTGGGGCCCGGGTTGCCCAGTCCGACGAAGAGGAACACGGCCAGTCAGTCGCCGGGCGCTCACGATGGAGCGCCCGGCCCACGACTCACGTCGCTCAGGTTGCGGGAGCCGCCTCGGCGGTCTCTTCCTCGTCTTCCTTCTTCTTCCGCTCCTTGGCCTCGATCATGAGAACGCGGCGGGTCGGCGGGTAGGTGACCTCGACACCCTCGTCGAGCACGAGGTCCGAGACGCGGACGACGGCGCCCATGTCGAGCGGCGCGACGTCGAGCACGATCGCGGCGGGGACGTTCTGCGGGAACGCCTTGATGGGCAGCTCGCGGTAGTGCTTCCGCAGCGCCGCGCCCTTCTGGACACCGAGCGCCCGACCCTTGGTCTCGAACGGCACGGTCGTGTTGACCGCGCGCTCCTTGGAGACCGAGTAGAAGTCGGCGTGCAGCAGCTCGCGCGTGACCGGGTCGACCTCGAGGTCCTTCACCACGGCGAGCTTCTTGTCGCCGGCGACCTCGAGCTCGATGAGCTGGTTGCGCGCGTACTTGCCGGTGATGAGCCGCTCGAGCTCCACCGGCGAGCAGCTGATCGCCACCGTCTCGGTTTCGGGTCCATAGAACACGGCCGGAATCAGCCCGCGGTTGCGGAGCTGACGCGCCGGCCCCTTTCCGCGGTGCTCGCGGACCTCAGCCGATAGCGTCTTGGCATCCATGATTCGTCTCTTCCTTTCGAGTGGGCCCCGGACGGATCACCGCCTCGGGGGCTCGGCCTCATGACACGAATCCCGCGGCGTCGCCAGCGCGGCGCGCTTCGCATGGGCGCCCGCCGCAGGCGAGAGCCTGCCCTCGGCCACGTGGTCCGGAAGGTCAGCTCGGGGGAGCGGGGCGAACGCGCCGCGTCGCCGCAGGACGCAATCCCAGCCGTGCGCTGGGTGCACACACGGGCGGCGGAGTCGGGCGCGCTCGCGGGTCGGACACCGCGGTCGGGAGCGGAGCGGGATGCGGCTGCGGGATGCGCCAGCGGGATGCGGCTGCGGGACGCGGATGCGGAATGCGGATGCGGGATGCGGGAGCGGGAGCGGGAGCGGGAGCGGGAGCGGGAGCGGGAGCGGGAGCGGGAGCGGGAGCGGGAGCGGG
>SHBB01000247.1 GCA_004213565.1 Sandaracinaceae bacterium | reverse complement strand
AGCATTTTCGAGGAGACACGGGCCGAGAGACGGGTCGTCCCGCCCGAGAGACGAGGAGCGAGGTTCTTCAACGGACTGCTAGGCTCGCGGGCGTGAGTGACATCGACTCGCGCGTGGAAGCCCTCGTGAAGGAGGGGCGGCATCAGGAGGCGGCGGATCTCCTCATGGCGCACGAGGAGCCGGGGCGCGCGGCGGAGCTCTACGCGGCCGTCTGGAAGTGGGACGAGGCCATCGCGATCGCCGAGCAGAGCGGGCTCCTCGCGCAGGCCTATCGACACGCGCTCTCGGCGCAGGACCGCGACGCCTGCGGGCGGATCCTGGGCGCGCTCGAGGCTCACCCCGAGCAGGCGGTGCGCGCGGCGGTGTACGCCGAATCGAAGGGGCTGGTCCTCGACGCGGCGCGGCTGCGGGAGGCGGCGGGCGAGGCGGAGGCGGCGGCCGGGCTCTATGAAGCGGCCAGCGAGTATCGCGACGCCGCGCGCTGCCGGCTCGCGCTCGGCCAGCCCCGCCGCGCGGGCATGCTCTTCGAGCGGCGCCTCAAGGAGGACCCGGAGGACGCGGAGACCGCGCTGGCGCTCGGGCGCATCCTCGCGCAGTTCGGTCGCTGGGATCACGCGGTGCGGGCGCTGCAGAAGGCGACCGAGGACCCGAGCTACGAGCGACCTGCGCTGCGGCTGATGATCGCGTGCTTCGCCGCGATGGGGCTCGACGAGGCCGCGGGCAGCCGGCTGGACGCGCTCCGCGTGTTGCAGCGCGAGCTCGAGCCGGATCTCCCGGTCACGGTGCCTGACTTCCTCGAGCGAGAGTTCGGCGACCGTCGCGGCGTGCTCGCGCTGGTGGGCAAGGACCAGGACGCGCGCTTGCTGGCGGGTCGCTATCGCGTGCTCCGCCCCCTCGGGGCGGGCGCGACGGGGCGCGTGATGCTGGCGCACGACGCCTTCCACGATCGCGAGGTCGCGGTGAAGGTGCTCAACGTCGGAGGCGGCGCGGCCGGTCGAGACGCGTTCGTGCGCTTCGCCCGGGAGGCGCGCGTCGCGGCGGGCATCTCGCACCCCAACGTCGTGAAGGTCTTCGAGTTCAACCCCGAGGGTCCCTTTCTCGTCATGGAGCACATGGCCGGGGGCACCCTGGCCGACCGCATCACGGCGCCGGACGAGTCGCCGCTCGCCTATCCGCCGGCGCACACCGCGCTCATGGCCAGGGCGGTGCTCGCCGCGCTCGAGGCCGTGCATCGACGCGGCGTCGTGCACCGCGACATCAAGCCCGCCAACGTCTTCTTCGGCGAGGGCGGCGACGTGAAGCTCGGCGACTTCGGCGTCGCGCACCTGACCGACCTCGGGGCCACCTTGACGGGCGCGCTCGTCGGCACGCTCGCCTACATGTCGCCCGAGCAGATCACCGGCAGCCGCCGCCCGGACGCGTCGACCGACCTCTACGCCTTCGGCATCATCCTCTTCCGCTGCCTGACCGGACGGCTCCCGTTCCCCGGGCCCGACTTCGTCGCCCAGCACCTCGAGATGGAGCCGCCCCGGCCGAGCGAGGTGGCGCCGTGGCTCGGGGAGGACTTCGACCCGCTCATCGGCGCGCTGCTCCAGAAGCAGACCCGCGATCGGCCCGACTCCGCCAACGAGGTGATGGATCTCCTGCGCGCGCTGCCGTGGGACACGGTGGAGGCGCCGCCCGCGAGCGCGCCCGTGAGCGAGGCGCCGGCGGAGCTGCCCGGGCCCGTGCTCGAGACCGAGCGGTACGCGGTGATCGGAGAGGGGCCCGACGGAGTGCGCATCGCCCGGGATGAGCTGCTCGATCGCAAGGTGGAGCTGCTCGACGCGGACGCGGAGACCCGGGCGCGCCTCCGGGGGTTCGCGCGCGCCGACGGCCCCTTCCTCCAGGCGATCTACGCCATCGACGACGAGCGCGGGCTCGTGGTCCTCGAGCACCCGAGCGGGCGGCCTCTGGGCGAGCTCGGTCGGGGCTCACGCGAGCGCGCGATCGCGCAGGTGCGCGGGGCGCTCAAGCGTCTGCACGCGGAGCGCATCGCGCACGGCGCGGTCGACGGACAGCACGTGCTCATCGGACCGTCGCGGGCGTGCCTCCGCGTCTCGATCGCCCCCGCGAGCGACCCCCAGCGAGACTGGGAGTCACTCGACGCGCTCGGCGGGCGGCGCTGATCAGGCGTTGCTCGCCGGTCGGAGCGCGCCCTCGAAGTCGGCGGCCGGCTTGGCGAAGTCGACGCGCTGGGTCGAGCTGTACACGTGGGTCTCGACGTGCGGGCGCGCGTGCACCTCGCACCACCAGCGCTCGCCGCTCGAGGCGTGCCGGGCCGCGACGCAGTCCGGGCAAGGCGGCTCGAGCCGCTCGCTCTTGGCCATCGTCGTCAGGTCGCGCGGGCGGCTCACCAGGACCGGCAGTCGGCCCGCCTTCACGAGCCTCTCGGACACCGAGCCGAGCCAGCGCGCGATCCCCGTCTTGCCGTGGCTGCCCACGACGAGCATGGCCGCGTCGAGATCGGCGGCGAGCTGGAGCAGCCCGTCGACCGGGTCGCCGAGGCGCACGTGCACGCCCAGCGGCTGGTGAAGCGGGGCCAGCTGCCCGGCCTGCGCTTGCTGGACCGCGTGGGCGCGCACCTTCGCCGGCATCTCGCGCAGCAGCGCGTCCTGGTGGCGGAGGGCGTCCGTCTTCCGCCTCAGGCCGCGCGCGTCGTCGGCGACGTGGGCCACGTGGAGCTGGGCGTCCGCGCGCTGGGTCGCCAGGTGCCAGGCCTGCCGTACCGCGAGCATGGACGCTTCGCTGAAGTCGGTCCCCACGAGGATTACGTGAGGCCGACGCGGGTCTACATGGGTGGTCATGACACCCACAGGTCGCAATCGATACGCCAGCCGTGCCGCCCCGCGCTGGAATGACCCGGCGCGGTGCGTTGCGACACTATGTGGCATGATGCCACAGCCCGGGTGGGGCCCAGCACGTGGAAATGCGCCTCGTTCCTGGCCAAATCGTCACGGCACGCAGCTTGCGCTCAGGGGCACCTCGTGAGGACCGAACCAGTGGAGCACATCGCGGGGCTGACCGGGAAGCGGCCCGACGACTACGACGTCGACGGGTTCATGGAGCGCCTCCAGGCCCGGACCCCGGGCGAGCCCGAGTTCCACCAGGCGGTGCACGAGGTGCTCGGCTGCGTGTTCCCGGTCGTGAAGCACGTGGCGGCCTACCGCGAGGCGGCCATCATCGAGCGCCTGGTCGAGCCCGACCGGGTGATCGCGGTCCGGGTGGTGTGGCTGGACGACGAGGGCTGCGTGCGGGTCAACCGGGCGTGGCGCGTGCAGTTCAACAACGCCCTGGGCCCCTACAAGGGCGGCCTCCGCTTTCACCCGAGCGTGGACCTCGGGCAGCTGAAGTTTCTCGGGTTCGAGCAGACCCTCAAGGACGCGCTGACCGGCCTCCCGATCGGGGGCGCGAAGGGCGGGGCCGACTTCGACCCGAAGGGCAAGTCGGACGCCGAGGTGATGCGCTTCTGCCAGGCGCTGATGACGGAGCTGTTCCACTACATCGGCCCGGACGTCGACGTGCCCGCGGGAGACATCGGCGTGGGGGAGCGTGAGATCGGCTACCTGTTCGGGCAGTACAAGCGCCTGCAGGATCGCTTCGACGGCGCCCTCACCGGCAAGAGCACGCTCTTCGGCGGGAGCGTCGGGCGCGTGGAGGCGACCGGCCACGGCTGCGTGAGCTTCCTGGCGCAGATGCTCGAGGAGCACGGCAAGGTGCTCGAGGGCAAGCGGGTGGCGGTCTCCGGCGCGGGCAACGTGTCGCTCCACGCGGCGGAGAAGCTGCTCGAGCAGAACGCGAAGGTCGTGACCCTGAGCGACACGAGCGGCTTCGTGCATGCGCCCAAGGGGCTCGACGAAGATCAGCTCGACACCATCCGCGAGCGCAAGGCGGTCGGGGACAGCCTGAGCGACATCGCGGACGGGCTCGACCTGAAGTTCGAGGCGGACGCGCGCCCGTGGGGCGTGGACTGCGAGATCGCGCTCCCCTGCGCCACCCAGAACGAGCTCGAGAGAGACGACGCGCGCAGGCTCGCCAAGGCGGGCTGCGTCGCCGTCGCCGAGGGCGCCAACATGCCCACCACGCCCGGCGCGGTGGACGTGCTGCGCGACGCGGGCGTGCTCTTCGCCCCCGGCAAAGCCGCGAACGCGGGCGGGGTGGCGGTCAGCGCGCTCGAGATGAGTCAGAACGCGCTCGGCCTCCCGTGGTCACGGGAGAGGGTCGAGCGACGGTTGCAAGAAGTCATGTCGGCCATACACGACCGCTGCGTGGAGCACGGTCGCAGAGACGACGGCACGATCGACTATGTCCGAGGCGCGAACGTCGCCGCTTTCCGGCGCGTCGCCGACGCGATGGTCGCTCAAGGGATCGTCTGATGAGACCAGCCGAAGAAGAGTTTGAAGGAGGAGAGAGAATGAGCGGTGCAATGCCGACCCCCATGCGATTCGACGAGGGACGAGCCCACTCGTCGCCCACGCCCCCCGAGGCATCGGACCAGGCCGTGGATCGACCCGATCGCACGTCGACCGTGAAGGGAAACGGTCGTGTCCTGGTGGTGGACGACGACCAGTCGACGTGTGAGCTCATCGCCGCAGGCCTCGAGAAGCACGGCTTCGAGGTCGAGTGGTACACGCGCGCCAAGGACGCGCTCGAGACGGTCCAGGACACGACCTACGATCTGGTCCTGACCGATCTGCTCATGGACGACATGGGCGGGCTCGAGGTGTGCGAGCGGGTCGTCGGCACGAAGCCCGACCTGCCCGTGGTGCTCGTCACCGGTCACGGCACGATGGAGAAGGCGGTCGGCGCGATCCGCGTCGGCGCGTACGACTTCATCACCAAGCCGATCGACATGAAGCTCCTGGCCCTGACGGTCTCGCGCGGTGTCCAGCACCACCGCCTGCGCGACGAGGTGCGACGGCTGCGGAGCGCGGTCGAGGAGTCGAAGGGCTTCGAGAAGCTCATCGGCAAGTCGAGCGCGATGCGCAAGGTCTACGACCTGGTGGAGCGCCTCGCCGAGACCGACGCGTCCGTGCTCATCACGGGCGAGTCCGGCACCGGTAAGGAGCTGGTCGCCAAGGCGATCCACGAGCGGAGCGTCCGCGCGGACGAGCCCTTCGTGGCCATCAACTGCGCGGCCGTGCCCGCCACCCTCATCGAGTCGGAGCTCTTCGGTCACGCGAAGGGCGCCTTCACCGACGCCAAGGGGACGCGCGAGGGTCTGTTCTCCCGCGCGAACGGCGGCACGCTCTTCCTCGACGAGATCGGCGAGCTCCCGATGGAGGTGCAGCCCAAGCTGCTGCGCGCCCTGCAGGAGCGGAAGGTCCGGCCCGTCGGATCGAACGACGAGATTCCCTTCGACGCGCGCGTGATCGCGGCGACGAACCGCGACCTCGAGGCGGAGATCAAGCGCGGCGACTTCCGCGAAGATCTGTACTACCGCATCAACGTCGTGCGGGTCCCCGTGCCCCCGCTGCGTGAGCGCGGCGGCGACATCCTCATGCTCGCGCAGGCCTTCGTCGAGCGCTTCGGGAGCCGCTTCCACAAGGACGTGGACGGCATCGCGACGCCGACGGCCAAGAAGCTCATGGCCTACGACTGGCCGGGCAACGTGCGCGAGCTCGAGAACTGCGTCGAGCGCGCGGTGGCGCTGACTCGCTTCGACAAGCTCACGGTCGAGGACCTCCCGGAGAACGTGCGCGCCTACAAGGCGAGCCGCTTTGTGATGGACGCGGAGGACCCGCAGGAGCTGCTCACGATGCACGAGCTCGAGAAGCGCTACATCCACCGCGTCTTGTCGCTCGTGGAGGGCAACAAGTCGCGCGCGGCGCGTATCCTGGGCCTCGACCGCCGGACCCTGTACCGGAAGCTCGAACGCTACGCCAAGGAAGACAGTTGATGCACAGCTCGACGGGAACGAGAAGGGACGCGACCATGACCGGCGCTTCGGAAGGATCGTCGCCTCAGCGGCGTGTCGATGACGGCGGGCCGGGTGCTTCGGTCGGAGATCCCGACGCGGTGCAACCGGACGCAGAGTATATTCCACACGTATTGCTGTCGCGTCTCGCGCACGACATCCGGAGCCCGCTCGGGCTCCTCTCGGGTGCGCTGGACGAGATCCAGGAGGACCTCGCGGCCCAGCTCGACCCTTCGCAGAAGCGGATGTTCGAGCTCGCCGAGCGAGGCCTCGGGCGACTCCGGCGCATGGCGGACGTGTTGTCCACCGCCGCGGAGCTGGACTCGGGCGGGCTCATGCTCGACCGGGGTGAGATCGAGCTCGCGCGCGTCGTGAGCGACGTCGTACAGAAGCTCGACCGTGTCGACCCTCGCCGCAGCGTGGAGGTCGAGGTGGAGATCGAGAGCGGCGTCACCGCGAGCCTCGACGGAGTCCGCGCGGACGAGGCGCTCAGCGAGCTGATCGGCCAGGCGCGTCGCGGCGCGCGCTCCAAGGTCCGCATCAGCTTCGAGGACGAGGGTGAGTCGCTCGTGCTCCGCATCGAGGACGACGGGGACGGATGGAGCCAGCAGGACGCAGACAACGCGTTCAACCGGCTCTACGAGCCCAAGGACCGTCGCGGCACCGGCCTCGGCCTGTCGGTCGCGCGCGATCTCGTGCGCGCCCACGGCGGGGACGTGACGATCGAGCGATCGTCTCTCCCCGCGAGCCGCCCCGGCCGCACCGGCGGCTGCTTCGTCGTCCGCTTCCCCGCCTGAGTCCCCAAACCGGTACGAGGGGACGGTGTTCGGTTGTTAGCTTCTGCTATGAAATGATTGCGTACCCGTACATGTGGGTACGCAAACTTTCCGGTCACAAGTTAACAACCGAACACCGTCCCCGTATCCCTGGGCGGGGCTATTGCGCGGGCGGGGTGGGGTCGCTGGGGCGGTCCGTGCGGGCGGCGACGAAGAGGAACTCGCCGGCGTGCTCGGTGCCGTCCTGGTCCACGCCGCCTTGGCTCACGCCGCCTTGGCTCACGAACGTGTCGACGACGAACCAGTGATCGCCGGCGTCGAGGTCGACGGTGAGCATTCCGTCGGCGCGCGCCTCGCAGGCGGGCGCGCCGTCGACGGCGTGCATGACGTGGAGGTCGACGTCGACCGCGCCCTCGGTGACGACCATCGCGGTGATCTCGGCCGGCTCGTCGAGGTGGACGCGGTAGACGACCTCGGGGCCGCTCTCGTCCTGGTCGGCGTCACAGCCCCGATACTCGTCCACGGCGTCTTGGGCCGCGCGGCGCGTGTCGCTCGCGTGCGCGAAGGGCAGCTGCGCCTGGATCGGATCGGCGAAGGTGCCTCGACCCGAAGGAGCCGCGGCTGGCGCGTCGAGCGGGCCCTCACCCTCGAGCAGCACGCGCCGCGCGCGGTCGAGCGCCTCGAGGGTGATGAGGTTGCGCAGGTTGTAGCCGTGCGTGAGGCCGAGCTCGGAGAAGTCACACCCGCGCGGGTCGCCGTCGACGAAGTGCACGTTCGGGTGAAGTCGATCCGACGCGAGGCCGTGGTCGGGCAGGCGCGCCAGCTCGCGGTGGTAGTCGATCATCGGGAGGCGACGCAGCTGCGCGATGCCGCGCACGATCGCGTTGTAGAGCGAGACGACCTCGTCCGCGTCCGGGTCGTCGTCGCGCGGCATGATGGTCGACAGGATCGGCACCACGCCACGTCGCTCGAGCATGTGCGTCAGACGAAGCATCAGCTCGGCGTACTGCTCCGGGCGCCCCAGCTCGATGTCGTTCGTCCCGTACATCACCACCGCGAAGCGCGGGTCGGCGTGGCGCACCTCGAGGTTCAAGGGCGGGTGCCGGCCCCACACCGCGCGCCCCGCGTGCCAGCCGACGGTCGCCGCCTCGCTCCGGCGGAGGAAGGGGTTCGGTTGCCCCGCGCGGAAGTGCTCGAGCGTCGCCCGCAGGTGGTCGCGCCCCGCGAGGTCGACGTCGTCCCCGGCGAAACAGCGCAGGTAGTTGCGGTTCACGGTCGCCGACGCGCCCACCTTGCTGAACACGTGCGGGTTCCGTTCGCCCCGCGCGGCGATCGCGCGCAGGCGCGCCGCGACCGCCGTCGTCAGCGGAGATTGTGTACGTCCATGGGGATAGGTCTCTCCCACGGTGGGGGCGCGATCGGCGCCGGTGTCCCGGGTCAGGGCGCGGGCCGCGGTGCGGTTGGCCGCGAAGGGGCCCTGCTTGGCGGCGTCTTTGGAGAGGAGAGGCGTCGCGTGCGCGAGCCCCACGTACCCTCCGAGCTGCAAGAAACCGCCGATGACCGGGAGCACCAGCGCCGCGCCCGCCAGGGCCCGGCGCAGTTCTCGTATGCTCACCGCCTATCGTTCTAAGGGGTCCGCGCGCGCGCGTCCAGTCAGCGGGACGACAAGCCGACGAGACGACACGCGATCGAGGCGAGGTGACCCACCGCCGCCCCGTACATGGCCGCGTCATCGCTGCTCGCGTTGCCCTGCTGGCTGCGCGCGTAGACGCCCTGCGCGATGGCGGCGAGCCGGAAGAGCCCGAACGCCTTGTAGTACGCCCAGTCCTCCACGCCGTCGCGCCCCGTCAGCTCGCAGTAGCGGGCGACGAACTCCGCCTCGGTGGGGATGCCCGTCTTCTCGAAGTCGACGCCGAGCAGCCCGCCCACGCGCGGCATCTGGATGTCGTAGAGCATGCAGGTGTAGGCCAGGTCGGCGATTGGGTGGCCGAGCGTCGACAGCTCCCAATCGATCACCGCGAGGCAGCGCGGCTCGTCGGGATGGAAGATCAAGTTGTCGAGCCGGTAGTCGCCGTGGCAGAGCGTGGTCTCGTCGTTCTCGGGCAGGTTCGCGGGCAGCCACCGGAGCAGCGCGTTCATCGCCGGCACGTCCGCTGTCGCGCTCTTCTGGTACTGCTCGGTCCAGCGCTGGATCTGCCGCTCGACGTAGCCGCCCCGCCTGCCGTAGTCACCGAGGCCGACGGAGTCGAGGCTCACGGTGTGGATCGCGGCGAGCACCCTGGCCAGCTCGTCGTAGACGGCGCTCCGCGCGGCGCGCCCCAGCTCCGGCAGCTGCACGTTCCAGAAGATGCGGCCCTGCACGTGCTCCATCAGGTAGAAGGGCGTGCCGATGATCGAGGGGTCCTCGCACAGCGCGTACACGCGCGCGACGGGGACCGACGTCGTCTGCAGCGCGTGGAGCACGCGGTACTCGCGCTCGACCTGGTGCGCGCTCGGCAGGAGCTTCCCCGGCGGCTTCTTGCGGAGCACGTAGGAGCTGGTTCCGTCGGACACCCAGAAGGTCGGGTTGGACTGTCCGCCCCGGAACTTCCTCACGCTCAGCGACGCGCCGACGTTCTCCAGCTCGTCGTCCATCCAGGCGCGGAGCTTCGTCAGGTCGAAGCTGTGACGCTCGGAGACTTCTTTGGTGTGGGCGGGCGGGGTCGGTTCGCTCATCGCCGCAGATGGTACCGCACGTTTAACCCGAGTTAACTCGCGAAGGTTCGGCCCCCCACGCAGCTTCTCTCCGAACGTGGGAGGACCGATGCTTGGACTGAGAAAGACACGGCTCGTGTGGTTGGCCGCGCTCGTCGCGCTGGCCGGATGCGACGACGGAGCGCCAGCGGAGGACGCGGGCGTGCTCGAGGACGCCGCGCCCGGCGCGGACACCGGCCCGGAGGCGGACGGCGGCCCGCCGCCCACCGGGGCCATCCTGGCGCGGCCCTCGCGCTCCAGCACCATCGCCATCACCGACGACGACGCGCTCGTCATCATGACGAACCCTGGGGACGGCTCGATCTCGGTGTTCGACACCGCGACCAACGAGCGCGTCGCCCGGCTCGAGACGGGCGGCCGACCCTCGTCGGTGGTGATCCACCCGAACGGCGACACGGCGTTCGTGGCCAACCGCGGCGACGCCACGGTGGTCCGCGTCGACGGTCTGACCGGCACGCCGAGCGTGGCCGCCACGGTCGAGGTCGGCTCCGAGCCCACCGGCCTCGCGCTCTCTCCCAGCGGCGCGACGCTCTTCGTCGCCGAGCACGCCGAGGGCAGCGTCGGCGTGGTCGACACCGCCTCGATGACCCGGACCGCGAGCATCGACGCCCCCGAGAACCCCTACGCGCTCGCCATGACCAACGACGGCGACGAGGACGACACGGACGAGCTGCTCTTCGTGCCGGAGTTCTTCGGCGTGCCCACCGAGGACGGGGAGGGCACCGACACCAGCCGCAGCGGCCTGGTCAGGGTCTACCGCACGAGCGATCTCGAGCCCGACGGCCCGATCACGCTCTCGCCCATCGACAGCGGCTTCGCGCCCGACGGCGGCGAGTCGGTGATGGCGTCGCCGAACCAGCTCTCGAGCGTGTCGATCCAGGACGGGCGCATCTACGTCACGAGCATCAGCGTCTCGCCCGCCGCGCCGGTGCGCTTCAACCTCAACGTGCAGCCCATCGTCTACGTGGCGGACATCGCGTCGCGCGAGGAGCTGCGCGAGGCGACGGGCAGCGTGAACCTCGCGCGGCTGGTCCGCGAGGCGGAGGCGGACACGAAGCTCTTCCTCGCCGACACCATCGACCTCGCCTTCATCGGCGAGAGCGGCGGCATCGGCTACGCGCTCAGCCGGGGCGCCGACGCGGTGCAGCGCGTGGTCTTCGACCGCGAGACCGACGCCACGAGCATCGGCTCGACGCTGAACCTGCAGATCGACGTCAACGCCGCGCCCGCTGGCGCCGACGCGGGCTGCCTGACCCCCACCGGGATCACCACCGCGCACGATGGCCCCCGCGCCTACGTCAACTGCTGGCTCAGCCGTCGGCTCGGCGTGATCGATCTGTCGATGCAGGCGCTCTCGACCACGGTGGAGGCGACGAGCCCGAACACCGCTCCCGCGGCGGTCGAGATCGCCCGCGGCGCGCGCTTCTTCTTCACCGGCCGCGGCCGCTGGAGCGACAACGGCTGGTCGAGCTGCGGCAGCTGCCACCCCGGTGGCCTCACCGACAACATCACGTGGCGCTTCCCCGCCGGGCCGCGCCAGACGACCAGCCTCGACGGCTCGTTCTCGCACGGCGACGGCCCGCAGGTGCAGCGCGTCTTCAACTGGACGGGCATCTTCGACGAGCTCCACGACTTCGAGCGCAACACCCGCGGCGTCAGCGGCGGGCGCGGCGCGGTGGTCAACGGAGAGTGCGGACCTTCGGAGACGCAGGTGGCCCTGCCCGGCAACCTCGCGCAGCCCATCAAGGAGCTCGCGGACGCGCCGGACAACTGCACCGAGGGAGACTGGGACGCGATCGACGCCTGGGTCCGCACGGTGGAGCCGCCGCGCGGGCGGCGCTTCCTCGACGCAGACTCCGTCGCGCGCGGCGCGGCGCTCTTCGGCATGCCCAGCGCGAGCGAGAACAACGGCGGCTGCGTCGCCTGTCACGGCGGGGCGGGCTGGACGGCGTCGCGTCGCTACTGGGACCCGTCGAGCGAGACCAACGCGGCGCTGATGGCCGAGCCCTTCACGCCGCCCTCGTCGTGGCCGGCCGGCTGGAACCCGCACAGCTTCCAGATCGCGCCGCAGCCCGCGGAGGCCAGCTCCACGGGTGAGGTCGCGGCGCCGCCCCAGGTGGCCTGCGTGCTCCGCGCCGTCGACACCTTCGGACCGGAGGCGGTCGAGGTGCGCGCGAACGGCGGCCGTGCGCAGGGGGAGGGCGGCTACAACGTGCCCTCGCTCTACGGGCTCAACGTGGGCGCGCCGTTCCTGCACCACGGGCAGGCGGCGAGCCTCGAGGCCCTCGTCACCGACCCGCGCTTCGAGGACCACCTCCGCGCCGCCAACCCCGTCTTCCTCACCACCGGAGACGTGGCGCAGCAGCGCGCGGACCTCGTCGCCTTCCTGCGCTCCATCGACGCCAGCACCGAGGAGCAGCCGCTCCCCGCCGGCTTCGACGGCTGCCCCGACTCGTTCTGATCCGCTCTGACTCTTCTCCTCCAAACCAGCTCGCTCGCGCATCGACCGGGGTCGTCTCCATCGGCCCTCGCGGCCCCGGTCGGTGCGCACTTTCGCGTTCAGCGACGCAGAGTCATCGACGCAGAGGCACCGATGGATCGAAGAACCAGCCACCTTCGCCCCGCAGGATCCACGGGCGCAGCCCGAGCTTGCGGAGGGTGGAGAGCGCGACCTTCACCCGGTTCGGCGCCGCGCCGGGCAGCACCTTCTCGCCAGGCCAGCCGGCTTCGATGAGCGTGTCCACGTCGAGCGGCGCGCCCGGGCGCTCGAGGCGCGCGGAGGCGAAGGCCTCGACGAGGCGCCAGAGGATGTCCCGGGTGCGCAGGTCGACGGCCACGCCGTCGGGGAGGGTGAGCGCGTGATCCTCGGGGGACAGCACGATGGCCCCATGACCCAGCGCGCGCCGCAGGAGCCGGAGGGCGAAGCGCGCGTCGTCGGACCGTCGCGTCGTCTCGTCGTCGAGCCGGTCGATCGTCTCGCCGAGCGTGGCCCCCGCGCCTTCGGCCAGGCGGAGGTGGAGTCGGTGCAGCGCGAGGGCGCGGCTCGAGCCGGGGTCGCCCACCTCCTCGGCGTTGCGTTGGGCCTCCTCGAACCGCTCCCGCGCGGCTTCGAGTCGACCTCGGCCGCACTCGAGCGCACCGAACGCCCCTCCGACGACCGCGATGAGGCGCGCGTCTCCGATCCGCCGCAGGCTCCCGAGCGCGAGCTCGTACCGCCTCGCGGCCTCGTCGATCTCGCCGCGCTCGTGCGCGAGCATGCCGGCGTACGCCGTGAGGTGCGCGGTGAAGAGCAGGTGGCCGACCTCGCGCAGGCGCCCGACCCCGCGCTCGAACAGCGCCTCCGCCCGGTCCAGCTCCCCGAGCTCCTGCAGGAGGATCGCGAGGTTGCCCTCGGCGAGCGCGAGCGGCACCGGCGCCTCCTTCGCGTCGAGCGCCGCGATGGCGGCCTCGAGCCCCTCGCGCGCCTCGTCGAGGCGGCGCTGCTGGAGGTGCACCGTGGCGATGTCGGCCCGGAGGCGCGCCGCGCGCGTGCCGTCCGCCCGATCCCGCGCCGCCGCGTAGTCGCGCGCCGCGTCGGCGAGCCTGCCCTCGGCCTGCGCCACGAAGCCCCGCGCCCAGCGCGCCTCCACGTCGTCCGGGGCGCGCTCCACCGCCTCGTCGGCGCGGACCCGTGCCTCTTCGATGCGCCCGCGGGAGAGGTTGGCCGCCGCG